>JAWLFT010000124.1:0-5395 GCA_041685435.1 Roseovarius sp. | reverse complement strand
GTGCCCGGCGATATCGTGCAGATCGAGGCGGGCGACCGCGTGCCGGCCGACCTGAGGCTGATCAGGGCGCGCGGCCTCAAGGCCGAAGAGGCGGTGCTGACCGGGGAATCCGTGCCCGTCGACAAGGCCACCGATCCGGTCGCCGGGGACGCGGCCCTCGGGGATCGGACCTCGATGCTGTTTTCGGGCACGATGATCGCGGCGGGCACCGGGCGCGGCGTGGTCACGGCGACCGGACCCGACACCCAGATCGGACGGATCAGCGGCATGCTGGGCGAGGTCGAGACCATGACCACCCCGCTGGTGATGCAGATGGACCGCTTCGCGCGCTGGCTGACCGTGTTCATCCTGATCGTCGCGGGGACATTGCTGGCCTATGGCTATTTCGTCGACCATATGGGCTTTGCCGAGCTGTTCATGGCCGTGGTCGGCCTGTCGGTCGCCGCCATCCCCGAGGGGCTGCCGGCGGTGCTGACCATCACGCTGGCCGTGGGCGTGCAGGCGATGGCGCGGCGCAACGCCATCATCCGCCGCCTGCCCGCGATCGAGACCCTTGGCGCGGTGTCGGTGATCTGCTCGGACAAGACCGGCACCCTCACCCGCAACGAGATGATGGTCGCCAGCGTCGCCGCATCAGACCGGGTCTGGTCGGTGACCGGCGAGGGCTATGCGCCGACCGGCACGGTGCGGCATGATGGCACCGGGATCGACCCGATGGACGAGCCGCAACTTTACGAATTCGCCCGCATCGCCGGGCTTTGCAACGACGCGGTGCTGCGCGAGGACAACGAGGGCTGGCGGATGGAGGGCGATCCGATGGAGGGCGCGCTGATGGCGTTCGCCGGCAAGGCGACCGGTGAGGGCGCGCGCCCGTTCAATGGCTGGCGGCGCTGCGACGCCGTTCCCTTCGATTCGTCACACCGCTACATGGCGACGCTGGATCACGGTCCGGACGGGCACGGCGTCATCCACGTCAAGGGCGCCCCCGAGGCGATCCTGTCGCTCTGCACCGACCAACGTTCCGCGGATGGCGGCACCGAGGCCCTCGACGCGAATCATTGGCAGGACACCGTCGAGGATCAGGCCGCAGAAGGTCAGCGCGTGATCGCGGTCGCGCTGCGCGAGGCCCCGCAGTATCAGACCGGCATCGAGCACGCGGATCTGGACGGAAAACTGACGTTCATCGGCCTCGTCGGCCTCATCGATCCGCCGCGTGCCGAGGCCATCGAGGCGGTGGCCGAATGCCATGCCGCCGGGATCCGCGTAAAGATGATCACCGGCGACCACGCCGCGACCGCCCGCGCCATCGGTGCGCAGATCGGGCTGCGCAACGCCCGAGCCGTTCTGACCGGTGCCGATATCGAGGCGATGGAGGACGCCGAGTTGGCCGAAGAGGCGGTAACCACGGACATCTTCGCGCGCACCTCGCCGTCCAACAAGCTGCGCCTCGTGACGGCACTGCAATCACGCGGGCTGACCGTGGCGATGACCGGCGACGGGGTCAACGACGCGCCCGCCCTCAAACGCGCCGATGCCGGCATCGCCATGGGCCGGAAGGGCAGCGAGGCCGCCAAGGAGGCCTCGGATTTCGTGCTCGCCGACGACAACTTCGCCTCGATTGCGGCGGCGGTACGCGAGGGGCGGACCGTCTACGACAACATCAAGAAAGTCATCAGCTGGACGCTGCCCACCAATGGCGGCGAGGCAATGACCATCGTGCTGGCTCTCGCGCTTGGCATGGCGCTGCCGATCACGCCGGTGCAGATCCTTTGGACCAACATGATCACCGCCGTGACCTTGGGCATCGCGCTCGCCTTCGAGCCGTCGGAGCCGGGCACCATGCACCGCCCGCCCCGACCCCGGAGCGCCCCGCTTCTGACCGGCGGGCTGGTCTGGCACATCATCCTCGTGTCCGTGCTGTTTCTCGCGGGGATCTACGGCGTGTTCGTCTATGCGGTGCGCCAAGACTACCCCATGGAGCTGGCGCAGACCATGGCGCTCAACACGCTTGTGGTGCTGAAGCTGTTCCACCTGTTCTTCATCCGCAACATCCACGGCGCGTCACTGACATGGGCGGCGGCGAAGGGCACGCGGATCGTCTGGATCTGCGTGATCGCGGTGACCGTGGCGCAATTCGCCATCACCTACCTGCCCCCGGTTCAGGCGATCTTCGGCACGCGGGGCGTGCCGCTCCTCGACGGTTTGCTGATCATCGCGGTCGGGGTGGTGTTCTTCATCCTCATCGAGACCGAAAAGCAGATGCGACTGGCATTCAGTGACGAAGGCCGGGGATAGCGCGCTCCGATGCCTTGTAACCCACCGCAGGTCGCCGTTTGGCCTGAAGGGGACATTGGACGGAGCCGCGCAGCGCCTGACCGCCGGCTGGGCGCTTCATGGTGTCAGCTACTGCAACGATCATTCGCAGTTGCAGAGTTGCAAAAGCCCCCGCCCGAGGGGGCGCTGCGCGGCGGCGCGTGCCGCGCCTTGAGTCCGGCATGAGCACTTGGACGCAACGCCCCCTTTCAGGCCCTGATTGACTCGCCCTCAGGCGCAGGCCCTCACAGCACCCCGATATCCGCAAGCGCCACCGACAGCTCGGGCGGCAGGCTGTCATCGCCGGATCGCGCCGGACCGAGGTCCTTTGGCGCGTCCTTTTCCGGCAGGTAGCGCCAGCCTTGAAACGGGCGCCGCGACACGGTCGTCGTGCGGATCAGCGTCGGATCGAGCACGATGGCGCAGCGACGGATGCCATCGCCCCCCATCACCTCGTCCAACCGCAAGATGCGTTGCCGGCACTGCACGAGCTTCTGGATGACCCAGTAGACCGATCCGCCGTCGAGCAGTTCGGCCGCGCGCCGCGGCCACATGCGGGTGACATGGCACGGATGTCCGTCCGGGGCCCTGGCACGCGGGTCGGACTGCCACGCCATCAGGTCCTCGACCGACTTGCTGCCGACGCTCAGCTTGATGAGATTCAAGACCACGTGCGATTCCCTTTTCCTGACGCCACATATCGTAGCATTCTGACCGCGCGGAGCAAGAGATGGTGGAAATCGCGCGATGCCGGCGCTATGCTACCGGTCTGCCCATGACCCAAGGAGTCGCCGCCGATGACCCGCTTCGCTGCCCCGATCGCTGAACAGATCTGGAACATGAAATACCGTCTGGTGGATGACAAGGACGGCGATGCCAGTGTCGAGGATACATGGCGCCGCATCGCCCGCTCACTCGCGCAGGCCGAGGCCGACCCGGCGCGGTTCGAGCAGATGTTCTTCGAGGCGCTCGAGGATTTCCGCTTTCTGCCCGCCGGCCGGATCACTGCCGGCGCGGGCACCGGGCGCAAGGTCACGCTGTTCAACTGTTTCGTGATGGGCACGGTCCCCGACGACATGGGCGGCATCTTCGACCATCTGCGCGAGGCGGCGCTCACCATGCAGCAGGGCGGCGGCATCGGCTATGATTTCTCGACGATCAGGCCCAAGGGTGCCGAGGTCAAGGGCGTGTCGGCCGATGCCAGCGGGCCGCTGTCGTTCATGGATGTCTGGGACGCGATGTGCCGCACGATCATGAGCGCGGGCAGCCGCCGAGGCGCGATGATGGCGACCATGCGCTGCGACCACCCCGATATCGAGGCGTTCATCGCCGCCAAGTCCGATCCGGCCCGCCTGCGCATGTTCAATCTTTCGGTGCTGGTCACCGATGCCTTCATGGCGGCTGTCAAGGCCGACGGCCCGTGGGAGCTGACCTTCGACGGCCGCGTCTATCACACCCTGCCGGCGCGCGACCTGTGGAACCGCATCATGCAGGCGACCTATGACTATGCCGAGCCGGGCGTGATCTTCATCGACCGGATCAACGCGGCCAACAATCTGGCCTATTGCGAGACCATCGCCGCGACCAATCCCTGTGGCGAACAGCCCCTGCCCCCCTATGGCGCCTGCCTGCTGGGGTCGATCAACCTTGCCCGGCTGGTCCGCGACCCGTTCGAGGCCGATGCGCAGGTCGATGAGCAGGAACTGGCGCGGCTGGTCACCACTGCCGTCCGGATGATGGACAACGTGGTGGACGTGTCGAACTTTCCGCTGGAGGCACAGGCGCGCGAAGCGCGCGACAAGCGGCGCATCGGGCTCGGGGTCACCGGGCTTGCGGATGCGCTTCTGATGTGCGGGCTGCGCTACGGCTCGAATGCGGCGGCGGCACAGACCGAACACTGGCTGCGGGCGATCGCGCGCGCCGCGTATCTGGCCTCGGTCGATCTGGCACGTGAAAAGGGGGCGTTTCCGCTCTTTGATCGCGATGCCTATCTCGCCTCGGGCACGATGCAGGCAATGGACGAAGACGTGCGCGCGGCGGTGGCCGAGCACGGCATCCGCAACGCGCTGCTCACCTCCATCGCGCCCACCGGCACGATCAGCCTTTACGCCGGCAACGTCTCCTCGGGGATCGAGCCGGTCTTCGCCTACAGCTACACCCGCAAGGTACTGCAAAAGGACGGCAGCCGCACCGAGGAAGAGGTCGTCGATTACGCCGTGCAGATGTGGCGCGACAAGATGGGCGACACCCCCCTGCCCGACCATTTCGTCAACGCCCAGACCCTGCCGCCCGAGGATCACGTCGGGATGCAGGCGGCAGCCCAGAAATGGGTGGACAGCTCCATCTCCAAGACGATCAACTGCCCGGCCGATATCGGCTTCGAGGCGTTCAAGAATGTCTACATGCAGGCCTGGGATCTGGGCTGCAAGGGGTGCACCACCTACCGGCCCAATGACGTGACCGGATCGGTGCTGAGCGTCGCCGAAACCGAGGACAAGGTGCCAGGTGAAGGCACGGCGTCTTCGACGGATGGCGGCGACGTGATCTACATGTCCGAACCGCTCGACCGGCCCACGGAACTGGAGGGCGCGACCTACAAGCTCAAATGGCCCGACAGCAACCACGCGATCTACGTCACGGTCAACGATATCGTGCTCGGCGGGCACCGCCGCCCCTTCGAGGTGTTCATAAATTCCAAGAACATGGAACATTTTGCGTGGACCGTGGCGCTGACGCGGATGATCTCGGCGGTCTTCCGGCGCGGCGGCGATGTCAGTTTCGTCGTCGAGGAACTGAAGGCCGTGTTCGATCCGCGCGGCGGGGCCTGGATGAACGGCAAGTACATCCCCTCGATCCTCGCGGCCATCGGCGGCGTTCTGGAACGCCACATGATCTCGATCGGATTTCTCGAGGCCGAGGGGCTGGGCCTGAAGACCGACCCCACGGCACAGGTGGTCAACCTCGACGGCCCCAAAGGCCCCGCCTGCCCCGCCTGCGGCAGCCACGACATGCGCATGATCGAAGGCTGCATGACCTGCGGGTCGTGCGGCCACTCGAAATGCAGCTGACGCCGAGTGGGAGC
>JAWLFT010000041.1:19364-22339 GCA_041685435.1 Roseovarius sp. | reverse complement strand
AACGCGGCCTGCGCCCGCTCGAAATCGTCCCGCTCTCCGACGGCAAGCTGCGGCCCCGCATCATCGCCACCCGCGTTACTGCCACCCGCGTCACTGCCATCCGCCTCACCGCCGTCCTCCGGCCCGGCAGGCGCGGAGGGCGGGGAAATCATGCCCGTCCCGTCCGGCGCCGAGGCCGCATCGCCGCCAAGGGTGCTGCCCGGCTCGAAATTGGAAATGTCGCAACCGGGCTCCATCTCGCAGAGGCGAAACTCCAGATCGCCAAGCCGGTTGGTGCCGTCCTGCACGACCCGCTCGATGCGAAACTCCAGCTCCTCGGTCTTGCCGGTCAGGCGCTGCACCTCGCTCTCGATCGCGTTCACCCGGTCAAGGATCGAGCCGCCGCCCGAGGGCTCGCCCGGGCTGCCCGTGGTGTTCAGCTCGCGCCGCAATTTCTTCATTTCGACCGACAGCACGGAAAGCTCCTGACGGATATCGGCGAGCGTCTGTGTGTCCTGCGCCGCCGCCCCGATCGGGACGACGGCAAGCGCGAGGACGATCGCGGCGATGAGATGACGCATGATCCCTCCAGATCCCCGATCAGCTGCCGGCACGCGCCGTCAGGACCGTGACCGCGCGGCGATTCTGCCGGTAACAGCTCTCGTCGCTGCAAATCTCGATCGGGCGCTCCTTGCCGTAGCTCACGACCTTCAGGCGGTTGGACGCAACGCCGCGACTGACAAGATATTCCTGCACCGCGTTGGCCCGCCGCGCGCCCAGCGCGAGGTTGTATTCGCGCGTGCCCTGCTCGTCGGCATGGCCTTCGATGGTGGCGTTGTAATCGGGGTTGGACGACAGCCAGTCCGCCTGACCGTTCAGCGTGCGCTCGGCCTCGCCGGTCAGCGTCGACTGATCCACCTCGAAAAGCACGCGATCCCCGATGGTTTGCTGGAAATAGGCCTGTGATGCCGGATCCTGCGGCGATCCCGCCTGCCCGGCCCCCATGCCGGCACCCGCGCCGCCCGCGCCCGCACCTGCGCCGCCCGCCTGATCCTCGAACCTGTCGGGGCTCGTGCAGGCGGCCAGCGCCAGCCCGGCGCATAGCATCAATGTCTTGCTTATATACGTCATTTGTCTGCCCTGTTTGTTTTTCATGCCCGTCCCCGAGTGTTAACACAGACCGCGCCCCGAGGGAACGCGCCGCCTGCGGCGTCAGTTCTGCAACGGGCCCCAGGACGGATCGCTGGCCCCGCCGCGCGTGTCCACCTGCTTGAGGTTGCGCCCCGAGATATCCACGGAGTACAGCCGCGCCTCGCCCTGCGCGCCGCGGCTCTCGCGGGTGAACATGATCACCCGGCCATTGGGCGCCCATGTCGGCCCCTCGTCGAGGAAGGACGCGGTCAGCAGCCGCTCCTCGCTGCCATCCGTGCGCATCACGCCGATGTGAAAGCGCCCGCCGGATTGCTTGGTGAAGGCGATGAGATCGCCGCGCGGCGACCAGACGGGCGTGCCGTAACGGCCCTGCCCGAAACTGATGCGGCTCGCCTCGCCGCCGCCCGCCGGCATGATGTAAAGCTGCGGCGTGCCCGACCGGTCGCTTTCGAACACGATCCGGTTGCCTTCCGGGCTGTAGCTGGGGGCGGTCTCGATGGACGGCGCCGAGGTCAGCCGCGTGCTGTCGCCCCCGTCGATGTTCATGCGGTGGAGATCGGTGTTGCCGCCTTGGGTCAGCGAATAGACCACCCTGCGCCCGTCCGGCGCGAAACGCGGCGCAAAGCTCATGCTGCCCTCCAGCGTCGGCAGGGCCCGCCGGCCCACATCCGCCACGTCGAGCACGTAGATCCGCGGCGCACCGGATTCGTAGCTCGTATAGAGCACCCGGTCGCCGGTGGCCGAAAAACGCGGCGCAAGGACGATGCTGGAACTGTCCGTGAGGTACTGCAGGTTCGCCCCGTCATAATCCATGATCGCCAGACGCTTGGCGCGATCATCCTTGGGGCCGCTTTCGGACACGAAGACGACGCGACTGTCGAAATAGCCGCCCTCGCCGGTGATCCGGCTATAGACCACGTCGGCCACCTTGTGCGCGATCCGGCGCCAACCGTCCTGCGTGCCCGCGAATTGCAGACCCTCCCCAAGCTCCTGCCCGGCAAACACATCATGGATGCGGAACTGCACCACCAGCCGCCCGGATGCGTCGAGGCTGACCGCGCCGGTGATCAGCGCCTGCGCATTGACCGCGCGCCAGTCGGCATATTGCACCGGGCTCTGAAAGCTGGTGATCCGGCTGATATGCGCGTCCTGCGGGATCTCCCGAAACAGCCCCGTCCCGCTGAGATCGTCGGCGATGACGCGCCCGAGATCGCGGGCCAGGTCGCGCCCCTCCGCCGTGTCGGCCACGAAATCGGGCACGGCATAGGGCATCGGCTCTATCACGCCCTCGGTGATCTCGATCCGCAGCGGGCCGCGATCCTGCGCGAGGGCCGGCATCGCCAGAAGCGTCAGCGCCGCCAGTAGGCTGATCATGTACCGCATCATCTGATCCTCATGCTTTCAGGATTGAACGTCATCTCTATATCACGCCACTGGTCGTATTTCTCGGCCGGAAGATCGAAACCGTCGCTGCCGCAGCGGATGATCGCGCGGCGCGCCGCCTCATAAGCCTGCTTGGCCGCCGCATCGCCCCCGCCCGACGAGCCGGCCAGCCGGATCGACCCGATCTCGGGCTGGCCGTCCCGGGTCATGCTCACCGCAACCACGACGCTGGTGCGCAACGCCTCGCTGCTCAGGCTGCCGACGTTCCAGCACTCTTGCACCGCGACCCGCAGCGCGTCGCGTTCGCCCCCGGTCAGCGGCGGACCGGACGGGCGTTCGGTGCCTTGCCCGGTGTCTGGACTGGTGTCTTGCCCGGTGTCTTGCTGCGCGCCGCCCAGCGCCGCGGCCAGCGCGTCGTCGATCGCGGCCCGGTCCGATGTCGGGCGTTCCGGCTCCGGCTC
>JAWLFT010000041.1:0-19264 GCA_041685435.1 Roseovarius sp. | reverse complement strand
GGTGTCTTGCCCGGTGTCTTGCTGCGCGCCGCCCAGCGCCGCGGCCAGCGCGTCGTCGATCGCGGCCCGGTCCGATGTCGGGCGTTCCGGCTCCGGCTCCGGCTCCGGCGCGGGCCGAGGCTCGCGCGGGGCCTCTGCCGCTTCCGTTGGCGGATCCTGCGGCGGGTCTTGGGGCACGGGCCGGTCGGGGCGCGACCGGGGCCGCATCGACGCGGTCGGCGCGGCTTGCGCAGGCTCATCGGTCTCCTCGGCCTCGGTCACGATCTCGCGCGCGGCCTCTTCGGGTGCCGTGGCCTCCGACGGCTCTTCCACGGTCTCCGCCCCCTCGTCGGGCGTGACCTCGGGCCGCGTGGTGTCATCCACGCGCGCATCGGGTTCGGGCCGGGGTGCCGGTTCGGGGGCGACGCGCGGCGCGGGGCGCGGCTGCGGACGCCGCGACTCCTCGGGGACCATCACGGCCATGTCCTCGGACGGGGCCTGCATCGCGGGCGGGGCGTCCTCGACCTCGGCCGGCGCGGGCGGGGTGATCCCGGTGACATCGGGCGCAGTGTCGGCCTGCGCGGCCTCGCCGGCCTCGGGTTGCGCGGCCTCCGGCGCGGTGTCGGCCTCGGGCGAGACCTGCGGCGCCGCCTCGCCCTCTGCCGGGGGATCGGGCGTGTCGACATTGGCCACGGCCTCGGGCGACGCGGCGCGATCCATGATCGCCGCAAAGTCCTCTTCCGACACGGCCGTCGCCTGAATCACCTCGAAGGGCTCCGGGGCGGACTGGAATGTGCCCCCGATCAGGGCCCAGCCGATCAGGGCCAGATGACCCGCCCCCGATATGATCTGCCCGGTATTCACGCGCCTTGCCCCTAGCCGCCCTGCCCGTCAAGCGCGGGGCCGCCGACATCCGTCACCAGCCCGATATTGCCGAACCCCCCGCGATTGAGCGCGCCCATGATCTGCATCACGTCCGAATAGGGCACGACGCCGTCGGCGCGCAGGAACACGCGGTTGGTCGCCCGCTCGGTCGCGATGGCGCGCAGCCGCGCGATCAGATCCTCGCGCGGCACCTCGGTGGTCTGGATCATCACCGTGCCATCCGAGGTGATGGTCACGGCCAGCGGCTCGTCCTCGTCGGCCGGCAGGGAATTGGCGGCGGTCTCGGGCAGTTGCACGGGCACGCCCACCACCATCAGGGGCGCCGCGACCATGAAGATGATCAGCAGCACCATCATCACGTCCACAAACGGCGTGACGTTGATCTCGGCCATCGGCTGTGCGCGGCGGCGGCCGCGTCCGCGCCCGCCCGTGCCGCCTGATTTGCGAACGACACCCGCCCCCATGGCCTAGGTGTCCAACTGGCGGCTGAGGATGGTCGAGAACTCGTCGGCAAAGGCCTCGTAGCCGGCGACGATCCGGTCGCTATCCGCGCTCAGCTTGTTGTAGAAGATGACCGCCGGGATCGCCGCAAGCAGCCCCAGACCGGTCGCCAGCAGCGCCTCGGCGATGCCCGGCGCCACCACGGCCAGATTGGTGTTCTGCTGTTCGGCGATGTTGATGAAGGCATGCATGATGCCCCAGACCGTGCCGAACAGGCCGATGAAGGGCGATGTCGCCCCGACCGTCGCCAGAACCTGCAGCCCGCCTTGCAGCCCTTCGGATTCGCGCGCGATCGCCACATCCATGCTGCGGTCGATGCGCGAGGTGGCCCCGGGAATGAGCGCGCCATCGGTGCGGTGACTGCGCCGCCATTCCTGCATGCCGGCGGCAAACACCCGTTCCGACCGGCCGTCGGGCTCGGGCCCGACCTCCTCGAACAGCTCGTCAAGCGGATCGCCCGACCAGAACCGCTGATCGAAGGCGTCGGCCTCGCGGCGTGCCTTGCGATAGGTGATATGCTTTTGAATGATGATCGACCAGGCCCAGAACGAGGCCAGGATTAGGATCAGCATGGTCAATTTCACGATGAACGTGGATTGCGCGAACAGCGCCCACATGGAGAAATCCATCTCCTGTGCCGCCGCCAGGGTTTCTGCTTCCATCTGCCTGCTCTTTTTATGCGTGGCCGGTTTTCCGGCCTTATTGCGCGGGAAGGTATCCTATTTCCGGGTGGAACGCCAACACATCCGCAGCGTGCGACCTGTGGCCATCACGCATCAGTGAAGGCGCAGGCGGATATTCGCCGGAAGCCGCGCGGGCTGCCCGGTCTCGGTCAGGCACACCACCGTCACCACCGCCTGAAACAGCCGTTCGCCCGCCCGCGTCACCGCCTGCTCCATCACCAGACGCGCGCCGGTGACCTGCCGGATGCGCGTCTCGACCTGCAGCGCATCGTCGAACCGCGCGGGCCCCAGATACTCCGCCTCGATGCGCCGCACGGCAAAGATCAGCCCGTCGCGGGCGCGCATCACGGTCTGGTCGATGCCAAGATCGCGCACCCACGCACTGCGGGCGCGTTCGATGAACTTGAGGTAATTGGCGTGATAGACGATACCGCCCATGTCGGTATCCTCGTAATAGACGCGGATATCGAAAAGATGGGTCATGGCCAGTGCCTCGCCGCCCGGATGCCTGAATACGTGAATGGGCAATATTGCGTCCCGCCTGCCCCGGCAAGCCCTATCACACGCCCGCTCACAGGCGCGGTCAAATGGCTGTCAAACGCCGCCATCTGCGGTAAGATGTTCCCATCATGCCAAGCCTGTGCCGTGATTGCCTGACCCGATTCGACGATGCCCGCCGCTGCCCCGCCTGTGGCGGGCCGCGCGTCGTGGCGCATCCCGAGCTTTGGGATCTCGCGATCGCACACATGGATTGCGACGCCTTCTATGCCAGCGTCGAAAAGCGCGACAATCCCGAACTGGCCGACAAGCCGGTGATCATCGGCGGCGGGCGGCGCGGTGTCGTGTCCACGGCCTGCTACATCGCGCGCATCCGGGGCGTGCGCTCGGCCATGCCGATGTTTCAGGCGCTGAAGCTCTGCCCCGAGGCCGTGGTCGTCCGCCCGCGCATGGCGGTCTATTCGGACGTGTCGCGCGCGATCCGCGACATGATGCAGGACCTGACCCCGGCGGTGGAGCCGCTGTCGCTCGACGAGGCGTTTCTCGATCTTTCCGGCACCGCGAGACTGCATGGCGCGCCGCCTGCGGTGATGCTCGCGCGGCTGGTGCGGCGCATGCGCGACGAGCTTGGCGTCACCGGCTCCATCGGGCTCAGCCACAACAAGTTTCTCGCCAAGATCGCCTCGGATCTCGACAAGCCGCACGGCTTCGCGGTGATCGGCGCCGCCGAGACGGCCGCGTTCCTGCACGACAAGCCCGTCAGCCTGATCTGGGGCGTGGGCCGGTCAACGCTGACCGCACTCAACGCCGCCGGCATCCACACCTTCGCCGATCTGCTCAGATGGGAGCGGCGCGATCTTTTCGCGCGCTTCGGCGGCATGGGCGAGCGTCTGTGGCATCTCGCGCGCGGGCAGGACCGCCGCCGCGTCTCGGCCGATGCCCCGGTCAAGTCGATCTCCAACGAGACGACCTTTTCCGAGGATACCGCCGACCCGGATCTGCTCGACGGGCATGTCTGGCGGCTGTCGGAAAAGGTGGCCGACCGCGCCAAGGCCAGGGGGCTGGCCGGCCGGGTGGTCACGCTCAAGCTCAAGCGCGCGGATCACACCGGCCTGACCCGCCGCCACAGCCTGCGCGACGCCACGCAGATGGCCGATACGCTCTATCGCGCGGCGCGCGCGCTGCTCGATCAGGTGCCGCGCGGCGCGTCCTATCGCCTGATCGGTGTGGGGCTGTCGGATCTGGTCCCCGAGGACGGCGCGGACCGGCATGGCGACCTGCTCGACCCCCAGGCCACACGGCGCGCGGCGGCCGAGCGCGCGACAGACCGCATCCGCGCGAAATTCGGGGCCGGGGCGATCGTCAAGGGCCGCGGGCTGCGCTAGGGGTGCCGATCAGCCCATTTGCACCCTTTCGCGCGGCGCGTGCCAAGGGGTGGCCATCGGCCGCTCTGCGGGACGAGGGGGCTGTCGAGGGGTCCGGTTTTGGCCTGAAGGGGGCGTTGATTCCAGGCGCTCATGCGCGGACTCAAGGCGCGCCCCGGCGCGCCGCCGCGCATCGCCGGGCTGCCCCCCGGCACGGCGATATGGCTGCAACCTGCGCCTTGCATTGGTGTTGTCCTGACCTGGCCACCATAAAGCGCTGTCAAAATCACGCCGGATCGCCGCACCGCGGCCCGTCGATGCGCGACCAGCCCCAAACCTCCCCGTCAGGCCAAACCGGGAGCGGCTCACGGTCAGTCTGCGCTCATGACCGGCCGGATCACCCTCGGGCAACTCGTGTCAGGGGGCGACCACCCGGCTCATTCGGCCGCCAGCGGCATCGCGTCCGACCGTCCGATCCCCGCGATCTCGCGGACCACCTCGCGCATCAGCGCGCGGAAGGCATCGAAATTCCGGTTCGGGCGGATCCGGCGCTCGTCCATGTAAAGCGCGCGGTCGATCTCGATCTGCACGGCATGCCGCCCGCGACCCGGTCGCCCGTAGGCCTGCGTGACATAGGCCCCGGCAAAGGGCGTGTTGCGCGCCACCACGAGGCCCGCGCGGGTGAACGCGGCCTCGATGCGGTCCACCACCGCCCCGTCCGCCGAGGCCCCGAACCGGTCGCCCAGCACGACCTCGGGGCGTCTGACCCCGCGCCGCGCGACCTGATCCATCGCCTCATGCGGCATGGAATGGCAATCCACCAGTATCGCCTCGCCGAACATCAGATAGGCCTCGTCAAGGGCGGCCTGCAGCGCGCTGTGATAGGGGTGCCAGACGCGCTCGATCCGGGTGCGCGCCTCGATCAGGCTCAGCTTGCCGGCATAGATCGCCTGGCCGTTGGCGACGACACGCGGGATCACCCCGAGACCGGAGGCGATGCGCGGGTTGTGCCCCTGCCGCGGCGCGCCGTCGATCAGCGCGGGGTCCAGCTCGTCGGCGCCGCGGTTGAGATCGACATAGGCGCGCGGCGCGCCGGCCTTGAGGAAGGGCGCCCCGAATTCCGGGGCCGTGTCGAACAGCTGATCGACAAACGCGTCCTCGGAGGTGCGCACCGCCTGCGCGTCAAGCGCCGTGCGCCGCAGGAAAGCCTGCGAATACGCCCGCCCGCTATGCGGCGACGCGAACACCACCGAGGTGGTGCGCCGTTCGGGCTGCGTCAGATGGTAGGCGGATATCGACATGCACTCCCCTTCATGACCCCATAATAGACCCAAATCAGACATCTAAAAGCCCTTGATCCCCTGTTCGACTCCTTTTATACGCCCTCCACCGACCGACGGACGGCGCGATCTTCCGATTGTGTCATCCCGACCGCGGTGTTCACGGGCGATTAGCTCAGCGGTAGAGCACTTCGTTGACATCGAAGGGGTCACTAGTTCGAACCTAGTATCGCCCACCATGAATTCACTGTCTCGCGCGCCGCTCGCGCGGGACACCCGCAACCCCGAGGCGCTGGCCCGCGCCGCACAGATAGGAGACGACCATGAAGGTTCGTAACTCGCTGCGTTCGCTCAAGAACCGGCACCGTGATTGCCGCGTCGTGCGCCGCAAAGGCCGCGTCTACGTGATCAACAAGACCCATCGCAAGTTCAAGGCCCGTCAGGGCTGAGCCCGCGCGCGGCGCGCTTGCCTCAAGACCTCGAAAGACGCCGCCGGACCCCGGCGGCGTCTTTTTTTTGCATTCGATCCGCTTTTGCATGCTGCGGGCGATCCGCATGGTCGCGCCATGCCGGGGCGACAGACCGAAAGATCACTGCGCGCCTTCGGTCTCGATCTTCAGCTCCAGCCCGCAATGCTTGCAGTGGATCGCATCGACGTCGTGCTTCATCAGGCCGCATTCGGGGCATTTGTGGCGCACCTTGGCCGGCATGAAGATCGCCCGCGCGAGGCTCAGGAACAGCCCCACCCCGATCACCATGATCGCCACCGCCAGCAGCCGGCCGGTATTGGTGGTCATCGCGATATCGCCGTAACCGGTGGTGGTCAGCGAGGACACGGTGAAATAGAGCGCGTCCACATAGGTGTTCAGCCCCGGCTCCTGGCCGCCGCGCAGCACCAGCACCAGCGCGGTCATCGCGAAGATGAACACCAGCAGGTTGACCGCCGCGACGATCGCATCCTCGTGCAGCCGGAAGAACCGCATATCGCGGCGCAGATCCTTCAGCAGATGGTAGGAATGCACCAGCCGCAGCGCCCTGAGCAGCCGCAGCGCGGCAAATTGCTGGCCTAGGAACGGCGCCGCGACCAGCGAGGCCAGCACCGCCAGATCGACCAGCACGTAAAGCTGCCGCAGATGCCGCACCTTGTCCTCGGCGATCCACAGACGGCCGAGGAAATCGGCGAAGATCAGTATCGCGATCACCGCGTCGGCAGCGATCAGCGCGGGCGTCAGCGGCAGCGTCGCGGTGGCGATGAAAAACACGATGCTGACCGCATCGAACACCAGCAGCCCGTAGCGGAACCGCGTCGCGCGCTTGCTGCGCCCTTCATATAAAAGCCTGACGCGATCCCGCGCGCCGCGATTCCCTGTGCTCATGTCGCGCATCCTAATCGCGCAGATCGCGGGGTCCACAAGGAATTCGGCCCGCGCCTTTTCAGCCCGCGCTCCGCCATTTCCACCGCCCCGAACTGTCATGGAAGCGTCGAGGAAATATCACCCCAGCGTCGTCGCAACGTCACCTCACGAGGCGACACCCATGCCGTGCGCGATGCGCAGGATCGTCAATCAGGAGGTGATATCATGTACGGATTTTCAAAACGGCTTGGCGTTGCGGTACTTGCCACTGCCATGGCAACGCCCGCCGTCGCGGTGACCCTCGACGGCGGATTCAAGACGCTTGACGGCGCGGCGCCGCTAGTCATCGGTCATCGCGGCGCGCCGGCCTATCTGCCCGAAAACACCATCGGCGGCAACGAGCTCGCGGCAGATCTCGGATCGGATTTCATCGAGACGGATGTCATGCCCACGGCAGACGGCGTGCTGATCGCGATGCACGATCTGACACTTGACCGCACGACCAATGTCGAGGACGTGTTCGAGCCGCGCAACGGCGGCTATGCGGTTGCCGATTTCACCTACGCGGAGATCAGCACCCTGACCATCGATCAGGTCCCTCCGTCTCCGGATGCGTTTCCGGATTTCACGCCCATGGCCGACAACGCCTTTCGCGTCCCGACCTTCTCGGACATGCTGCAGTCGCTCAACGACTATAACGCCGCCAACGGCACCAATGTCGGCATGCTGACCGAAGGCAAATATACCGATAACAGCACCGAAGTCAGCCGCGCCGTCATCCGGACACTGATCGACAACGGATTCGACACGCCCGAGAAATCAACCGTCCAGTCCTTCGGCTTCGGCAATGTTTCCGATTACGCGCAGATCCTCGCGGAAGAAGGCGTCGAGATGGGCGTCGCGCAGCTGGGTGGCAGCGCCCTCATCGATGACGACTGGTTCGTCACGGATTTCGGCGAGTTCGGGCTCAGTCTGTCGGATCTCGCCGGCTACACAGACACGGTCGCGATCTTCCAGGGCCAGATCAGCAGCGCGTTCATCGAGGCGGCGCATGAAGAGATGCTGTCGGTGTTCGGATGGACGTTCCGCCCGGACACACCCGAAGAGGCCATGACCCAGGTCGAGCCGTTCCTGCAGAGCGGTCTGGACGGGTTCATCACCGACAATCCTGATCTGGTCGGGCCTGTCGTAGCCTCGGCGCAGGTTCAGCCGGTGCCGCTGCCCGCCTCGTTTGCAGCGCTTCTTCTGGGGCTTGGCGGGCTGGCCGGGTTCGCCCGCCGGCGCGGGGATCGCGGCTAGACACGAGCGCGACCGGGGGCGCGTCAGCCCCCGGTCTCGGCCTTTTCGGCTAGCGACAGCCATTCTTCCTCGGCCTGCGTCAAGGACGTCTGCCGCGCGGTCAGCGCCTCTGTCGCCTTGCGGAACTTCACCGGCTCGCGGGTGAAGAGGTCCGCATCGGCCAGCAGCTCCTCCAGCTTGGCGATCTCGGCCTCCAGCCGGGCGATCTCCTTGGGAAGTTCCTCCAGCCGGTGCTTTTGCTTGAAACTCAGCTTCTGCTGCGTGGGCCGGGCCCTGGTCTCGGGCGTGGCCTGCCTGGTGCGCGGGGTGTTGGCCGGATGGCTGGGCGCGGTGTCGGCGCCGCGCTGGCTGCGGTAATCGGTCCAGCCGCCGGCATAGGCGGTGGCGTAGCCGTCGCCCTCCATCGCGATGGTGGTGGTCGCGACGCGGTCCAGAAAATCGCGGTCGTGGCTGACCAGCAGCACGGTGCCGTCATAATCGTCGAGCAGTTCCTGCAGCAGATCCAGCGTCTCGATATCGAGATCGTTGGTCGGCTCGTCGAGCACCAGAACGTTGCTTTCACGCGCCATCAGCTTGGCCAGCAGAAGCCGCGCCTTCTCGCCGCCCGACAGCGACCGGACCGGCGCGCGCATCTGCCGCTCGTCAAACAGGAAATCCTTGAGATAGCCCACCACGTGCCGGGGCTGGCCGCGCACCATCACCTGATCGGCCTGCCCCGAGACCCGCATGTCGGGATCGCCCACAAGGCTTTCCCACAGGGTCATGTCGGGGGCGAGCCGGGCGCGCGCCTGATCGAACACCGCCGGCACCAGATTGGTGCCATGCGTCACGGTGCCGGTATCTGGCGGCGTCTCGCCCATCAGCATCTTCAGAAGCGTCGTCTTGCCCACGCCGTTGGGGCCGACAAAGGCCACACGCTCAGCCCGCAGGATGCGGATGCTGAAATCGCGCAGGATCACGTCATCCCCGTAGCGCTTCGAGATCCCGTCGGCCTCGATGACCTTGCGGCCGGAACTCGGCCCGCTCTCGAGCGCCATCGCGGCGGTGCCCTGCCGGCGGACCTGTGCGGCGCGCTCGGCGCGCAGGTCCTGCAGGTTGCGCACCCGGCCCTGATTGCGCTTGCGCCTTGCGCTGATGCCCTCGACGGCCCAGCGCGCCTCGGCCTTGATCTTGCGGTCCAGCTTGTGGCGCTGCTGGTCCTCTTCTTCCCAGACCTTGTCGCGCCATTCCTCGAAATGCGCGAATCCGCGCTCCTGACGGCGCACCATGCCACGGTCGATCCACAGCGTCGCGCGGCTCAGCTCGCGCAGGAAGGCGCGGTCGTGGCTGATCAGCACGAACGCCTTGCGGGTGCTTTTCAGCTGATCCTCCAGCCACGCGATCGCCTCGATATCAAGATGGTTGGTCGGCTCGTCCAGCAGCATCAGTTCGGGCGATTCGGCCATCAGCTTGGCCAGCGCCGCGCGCCGGCGCTCGCCCCCCGAGGCGGTCTCGACGGGGCAGGCCGGATCGAATTTCAGACCCTCGGCGGCCATCTCGACGCGGTACAGCTCGCCCTCGTCCAGCTCGCTCATGGCAAAATCGCCCAGCGTGGCGAACCCGGCCATGTCGGGCTCCTGTTCCATGTAGCCGACCGTCGTGCCGGGGGTGAGGGTGCGGTCGCCGCGATCGGGCTCCACCAGCCCGGCCATCACCTTCATCAGCGTCGATTTTCCCGACCCGTTGCGCCCCACCAGCGCCACACGGTCGCCGGGCTGCACGACGAGCGACAGCTCGTCGAACAGCGGCGCGCCGCCAAAGGTGAGCGATATGTCGTTGAGTTGCAGAAGGGGTGCGCGTGCCATGGTGCTGCGCTATCCCGACGTCCTGACATCGTCAAGACCGGGCAGCCGCAGAACCGCCTACCCCGCCACGCAGCCCGCCATGGCGCGCAAGGCCCGTTTGCGCCGGTCGGGGATCGCACCCACCTCGACGCCGGTAAAGACGTGCAGCGTGCCAAGATCGCGGTCGATCACGGCATGATCGCTGACCCAGCCCCCCATTCCCAGATAGGTGCGCAACAGCGGCGGCATATGCCGCATCGCCGCGCGCGGATCGGGGCGGTGGCGCTGCAATCTCTGGGCAAAGGGGTAGACGTGCAGCGCCTTGACGCCCGGCCGCCAGTGTTGCGGTGCGAGATGCCGCGCGCGCAGCAGCGCGAACGCGTCGAGATAGGCCTCCGCCCGCACCCCCTTGAACGAGGAACAGCCAAACAGCAGCGCGATGCCTTCGGCGTCCACCAGCCGGGTCAGCGCCGCCCAGGCGACCCGCAGGATATTCGGATCGGCGAGATCCGGCGCGAGGCAGAA
Organism: Roseovarius sp.; assembly: GCA_041685435.1. Classification (GTDB taxonomy): domain Bacteria; phylum Pseudomonadota; class Alphaproteobacteria; order Rhodobacterales; family Rhodobacteraceae; genus Roseovarius. The sequence continues at coordinate 9,072 of JAWLFT010000041.1, read as the reverse complement.
CCGCCCGATCTCGGCCATCCGGCCCTTGAACCCCGCCAGCGCCGACAGATCGTAGAACTGCGCCGAATAGCTGCGGTCGATCTCGCAGCCGCCGCTCAGGATCAGGACGCGATAGCAGCAGACCAGCCGCCCGGTCGCGCGCTCCTCGACCAGCACATGCCGGCAGACCTCGTCGAACGCGTCGCGGTCGATCCCGCCGGCGCGCCCGAAGCCTTCGGCCCGCAGACCTTGCGCCCGGCGCACATCCTCCGGCCCGGCGGCGTAGCGCGCCACATGGCGCGCGTCGCCCGACATGGCGGTCTCGATCACAGTCTCGGTCGCGTTGCTTGCCATCACAGCACCAGTGTAACCCGATTACCGTGACAGGACGTTAACGCGGATCAAAGACCGAACCCGCTATCGTTGTCGGAGAACGGGTTGAAATTGCCAAGGTTGCTCAGCAATTGCCGCAGGAACCCGCTGCCGGCGACCGTGGTGTCGGTCACCCGCCGCGCCAGCGGCACGGCCCGGCCGTCCTCCAGCCCGAAACGTTCGATATTGGCGATGGTGTCATCGTCGTTGAACGAGATCGCCAGCACCTGCCGCTCGATCACTTCGGGGCGGAACATCCCGAACGTGCGCTGGCGCGAGCGCACATAATAGTAATCGCCCTCGTCCGACATCCCCGACAGCGAGGGCGGGCCGACCACGTCATCGACGGTGGCGCGCGTGTCGATCCCGACGACAAGCTGCTGCAGATCCTGCTCCGGCGGCACGTAGCCGTGATTTTCATAGGTCGCCGAACAGGCCGTCACGGCCAGCAGACCGAGAAGTGCGAGGCCGCGAACCGCCCGGTGGATCAAAGCTGTCATGTCTGCCCTCTTGCCATGGCCGTGCGCGGCTCTTAGGTCGGCTTATATCAAGGTGACCATCGGGTTCAAGAACGGGTTCAGGAATGCAGGCAGGGGCGACATGACCGACGCGACGCGAAAGGCCGACGTTCTGCGGCTGGCGCATCTGCGCGCGCGGGGCGAACAGACCTTCGATCTCGCGCCCGACGCTGCGGCCCGCAAGATGATCGCCGGGGAACTGGCGCTGTCGGATCTGCGCAAGCTGCGCCTGCAGGGCCGGATCTTCGAAGACGGTACGGACTGGCGGCTCGAGGCGCATCTCGGGGCCACCGTGGTGCAGCCCTGCGGCGTGACGCTCGATCCGGTGACGACCCGCATCGACGAGACGGTGACGCGCCGCTTCTCGCCCGAGGCCGACCGCCCCGAGGATCTGCCCGGCGACGAGCGCGAGATGCCCGAGGACGACACGCTGGAACCGCTCGACCACGAGATCGACCTGGGCCGCGTGCTGATCGAGGCGCTGAGCCTCGCGCTGCCGCTCTGGCCGCGCGTCGAGGGGGCCGAACCGGCACGGACGACCGCCGCCGCCGCAGGGGCGGAACCGCTGACCGACGAGGACACGAAACCCTTCGCCGGGCTCGCCGGGCTGCGCGACAAGCTGAAGGATCCCGAGTGATGCCGGGGGGCACTGGCGGATACCGGGGATTTCACGCCGAGAATCGCTTGTCGCGGCCATGAAACTCTGTATTTTCGCGGTTTCGCCGCATCGACGGGTTGAACCGACGCCCCGAAAGGCTTTAAGAGCCTCGAACACTTGTGAAACCGGGCCTTTCGGCCTGTCGGAATGAACCGGGCCGCTCGGCCGCATGTTAACCGGGCCGCGAGGCCCCATGGAATTGAGGTTGTGACATGGCTGTCCAACAGAACAAAGTCTCCAAATCGCGCCGCAACAATCGCCGCGCGCACGACAAGCTCGTTGCAGGCAATCCCAACGAATGCTCCAATTGCGGCGAACTGAAGCGCCCGCATCACATCTGCGCCGCCTGCGGGCATTACGCGGATCGCGAGATCGTCAGCACCGTCGACGATATCGAGATGGACGAGGACGCAGCCTGATATCTGAAGGGCTGTATGCCGCATGATCGCTTCGACAGGCCAGACGGGAACAGGCAACGCGCGTACCATCATTTCGGTTGACGCCATGGGCGGCGATCAGGGACCGGCGACGGTGATCGCCGGCATGGCACGCTCGGCGCGCAAGAACCGCGATATCGGCTATATCGTGCACGGCCCGCGCGACCTCCTCACCCCGCTCGTGGAAAAGCGCCGGGAATTGTCGGGGCGCTGCGAGATCCGGCACGCCCCCGACAGCGTCACCATGGACGACAAGCCCAGCAACGCCGCCCGTCAGGGGCGCGACACCTCGATGTGGTCGGCCATCGAGTGCGTGCGCTCGAACGAGGCGACGGTTTGTGTGTCCTGCGGCAACACCGGGGCGTTGATGCTCATCTCGGTGCTGCGGCTGCGCAAGCTGCCGGGCATCTTCCGTCCCGCGATCGCGGTGATGTGGCCGTCGCAGAACCCCCAGCAGCATAACATCATGCTCGATGGCGGCGCCGATATCCGCGCCGATGCCCGCGATCTGGTGCAATACGCGCTGATGGGCGCCTCCTATGCGCGCAACGGGTTCGGGCTTGCGCGCCCGCGCATCGGGCTGCTGAATGTCGGCACCGAGGAACACAAGGGCCGCGCGGAACTGCGCGAGGCCCATGACCTGATCGCCGCCAATGCCGAAGCGTCGGATTTCGAGTTTGTCGGCTTCGTCGAGGGGCGCGACCTGCCCGGCACCACCTGCGACGTGATCGTGACCGATGGTTTCACCGGCAATATCGCCCTCAAGACCGGCGAGGGCACCGCGACGCTGTTCGGCGACCTGCTGCGCGAGGCGTTCGCCTATTCCATCCTGTCGCGGCTGGCCTCGCTGATGGCGCTGACCTCGCTGCGGCGGATGAAGAAGCGGATCGACCCGCGCCGCGCCAATGGCGGGGTGTTTCTCGGGCTCAACGGCACGGTCGTCAAATCGCACGGCTCGGCCGACGAGACCGGCGTCAGCTCCGCGATCAAGCTTGCTTTTGAGCTGGCGCAGTCGAAGTTCTCGGAACGGCTGGCCGCACGGGTGGCCTCCGCCGCCCTGCCCGAGGACGACGACGCACCCGAGGTAACCCCCGACGAGGAGAGCACATGATCCGCCGCGCCATCGTCGAAGGCATCGGGCACGACCTGCCCGACCGCATCGTGCCCAACTCGCATTTCGAGGCGACCCTCGACACCACCGACGAGTGGATCCGCTCGCGCTCGGGCATCGAGAACCGCCGCTTCGCCGCCGCGGGGCAGACCACCTCGGATCTCGCGACCAATGCCGCGCGCGCGGCACTGGCCCAGGCCGGGCTGACGCCCGGCGATATCGACGGCGTGATCGTCGCCACCTCGACGCCGGACCTGACCTTTCCGTCGGTCGCCACGATGGTGCAGAACGATCTCGGCATGACGCGCGGCTTCGGCTTCGATGTGCAGGCGGTCTGCGCGGGCTTCATCTATGCGCTGACCACCGCCAACGCGCTGATCCTGTGCGGGCAGGCCGACCGGCTGCTGATCATCGGCGCGGAAACCTTCAGCCGCATCATGGACTGGACCGACCGCTCGACCTGCGTGCTTTTCGGCGATGGCGCGGGGGCGCTGATCCTCGGGGCCGCCGAGGGCGAGGGCAGCACCACCGATCGCGGCATCCTGTCGTCGGATCTCAATTCCGACGGGCGCTACCGCGAAATGCTCTATGTCGATGGCGGCGTCTCGACCACCGGCGATGCGGGCAAGCTGCGCATGCAGGGCAACCCGCTGTTCCGGCAGGCGGTGGAAAAGCTCGCCTCGACCGCCGAGGCGGCGCTTGAAAAGGCCGGGCTGACGGCCGACGACGTCGACTGGATCGTTCCGCATCAGGCCAATATCCGAATCATCGCCGGCACCGCGAAAAAGCTGGGCCTGCCGATGGAGCGCGTGATCGTCACCGTGCAGGATCACGGCAACACCTCGGCGGCATCGATCCCGCTGGCGCTCTCGGTGGGCGTCGCCGATGGCCGGATTCGCAAGGGCGATCTCGTGCTGTCCGAGGCAATCGGCGGTGGACTTGCCTGGGGTGCCGTCGTCCTGCGGTGGTAATCGGGCGAAAACACGCAAAAAACCGCACGCGCATGCCATCTGCCAAGTCGTTGACATTGACACGGAAATTGCTTCCCCCCACAGTGCAGCCAAAAACAGCGGGGATGGTATGACCAACAAGACACTCACCAGAATGGATTTGAGCGAGGCGATTTTCCGAGAAGTGGGGCTGTCGCGGAACGATGCGGCGCAGATGGTCGAAAGCGTTCTCGACCACATGTCCGACGCGCTGGTGCGCGGCGAACAGGTCAAGATCTCGTCCTTCGGCACGTTCTCGGTGCGCGACAAGACGGCCCGCGTCGGACGCAATCCCAAGACCGGCGAGGAGGTGCCCATCAATCCCCGCCGGGTGCTGACCTTCCGGCCCTCGCACCTGCTGAAGGACCGTGTCGCCAGCGGCAACAAGGTCTGACGGCACAGCCGAAGAAAGCAGACCGCCAATGGCCAAATCCGCCGACGCCTTCCGCACCATCAGCGAGGTCGCCGAGATCCTGCAGGTGCCGGCGCATGTGCTGCGCTTCTGGGAAAGCAAGTTCACGCAGGTCAAGCCGGTCAAGCGGGCGGGCGGGCGGCGCTATTACCGGCCCGACGATATCCGCCTGCTGAGCGGGATCCGGCTGTTGCTGCATGACGAGGGCATGACCATCAGGGGCGTGCAGAAGATCCTGCGCGAGCAGGGCGTGGCTCACGTCGCGGCCAAGGCCCCCGCCCTCCCCGAGCTTCCGTCGGCGATGCCCGCCTCCGGGGCGCAGGCGGCACAGCCGGCACAGGGCGCAGAGGTGCTCAGCTTCGAGCGACGCACCGGCGCCGATCCCGCGCCGGACACCGCCCCCGAGACCGACGCCGAGACTGACCCGGAAAGCCCCCCGGACGCCATCCCGGAAGACCCGGCCCCCGCGCCCGATCCGACCCCGCCAGACGCGCCGCCCGCCGCAGCCGCGCAGGCCCCGGCCACACCGCCGGCCACCGCCGCACCTGCGCCATCCGACGCCCCGCCCGCGTCTGCGGCGTTGCCGCCGCTGCCCGATCTGCCCGACGATCCCCCCGACACGGCCCCCGCCGCGCCCGGCGCCCTCTCGGCGCTGGCCGGGTTGCGCGCCCCGGTGCAAGCCGATCTCGCGCACAGCCTGTCGGCGCTCGCGGCCCGGCTGCGCGGCCCGGATGCGGGCGGGCCCGCAAGCCCTGCGCCAAACGGGGCGTCCAACGGTGCGCCAAACACCGGGGCCGGGCATTAAAATGGGATTTGCCCCTTGTTCCCGCCCGCAGAATGCGTATGAACAGGCGCAGTTCGGGCTATGGCGCAGCTTGGTAGCGCGTCCGTCTGGGGGACGGAAGGTCGCAGGTTCGAATCCTGCTAGCCCGACCAATCCGACAGATCTTTCGACCGGACGCGGGCCCCCCTCCGCATGACCGGCGTCGTCTCCAGCCAGGGTCTGCGCGCGATGATCGACGCCGGCCAGATCGCGGCCACGACCGCAGTCCTGCCCGATCAGGTGCAACCGGCCAGCCTCGATCTGCGGCTTGGAAATGTCGCCTACCGGGTCCGCGCCTCGTTCCTGACCGGCACCGGGCGCACCGTCGCCGACCGGCTCGCCGAATTCGAGATGCACCGCTTCGACCTCGGCCCCGGCGCGGTTCTGGAAAAGGGCTGCGTCTATGTCGTGCCGCTGATGGAACACCTCGCCCTGCCCGAGGGCATACAGGCCGTCGCCAATGCCAAATCCTCGACCGGGCGGCTCGATCTGCTGACCCGGGTGATCACCGATGGCGGGGTCGAGTTCGACCGCGTGGCGGCCGGCCATGACGGGCGGCTCTACGCCGAGATCTGCCCGCGGTCCTTTTCGGTGCTGGTGCGCCCGGGCATGCGGCTCAACCAGATCCGGTTTCGCGCCGGGCACGCGGTGCTCGATGACGCGGCCCTGCGCGCGCTGCACGGCCAGAGCCCGCTGGTCGACGGCACGGCGGTGATCGACGAGGGGCTCGGCTTTTCGGTCGATCTGCGCCCCGGCACCGGCACGCTGGTGGGCTACCGCGCCAAACCGCATACCGGCGTGATCGACCTTGACCGCGTCGGCCATTACGCGCCCGCCGATTTCTGGGAAGAGGTCCATGCCGAGGCCGGCCACATCATCCTTGATCCGGGCGCGTTCTACATTCTCGTCAGCCGCGAGGCGGTCCATATCCCGCCCGAATGCGCCGCCGAGATGGCGCCCTACGTTGCCATGGTGGGCGAGTTCCGGGTGCATTACGCGGGCTTCTTCGATCCCGGCTTCGGCCATGCGGCGGCCGGCGGCGCGGGCTCGCGCGGGGTGCTCGAGATGCGCTGTCACGAGGCCCCCTTCGTGCTGGAACACGGCCAGATCGTCGGGCGGCTGGTCTACGAGCGGATGAACGAGGTGCCCGATCAGCTCTACGGGGCCGGCATCGCGTCGAATTACCAGGGACAGGGCCTGAAGCTGTCCAAGCACTTCAAGAGCTGAGCGGTGGCGGCGCGTCACGCCGCGTATCGCGCCGGGGCGGTCGCAGTCATGTCGAGACAGCATCCCGACCGGCCGACTGCAGAATTGCCACACCCCGTCCCCTTCCAGCCCCCGAGTCGCTGGTCGCATACGTTCTGTCGAAATCAAGCGCTGCCATATGTCGCCCCTGCTTTACCAAGGGCCTCAAGAAAAAGGAATCACAGCCATGGTTGACGTCACCATCGTCTACTGGCGGGACATCCCCGCGCAGGTCATCGTCGGCAAGGGACGCCGGGGCAGCAAGGTGCCACTGCCCGAGCGTTTCGAGCAGGCCATCGACCGCGCGGCGATGAAGACCGGGGCTGCGGGCACCGACGCCTATCTCGCGGACTGGCGCAAGGCCGACGCCTACGCCGTCGACGGCGACCCCGACACCGTCGCCCGGTCCGAGGCTGCGCGGCTCGACGAGACATACGATCACGACAGGGTGAAGTCGCTGATCGCAAACGGCGGCTGGGCGTGAATGCGCACAGGGCAACTGGCAGAGCAATTATGGGAGGCCGCGATGGCACTTTTGAACTTTCGGACGCGTGACAAATCCGGCGCGGCCACGACCCCGGTCAATCCCCGGCTCGAGGCCCTGCTGCAGGGCTACTCGATCGAGGTGATGCCCCGCACCGCCGAGAAGATCGACAGCTTCCGCGACCTGCTGCCCGCCGGCACCCGCGTCTACATCGCCCATATCGAGGGCACGCCGATCGACGACATGGTCGCCACCGCGAAACGGCTCACCGACGAGGGCTTTGCCCCGATGCCGCATGTGCCCGCGCGCATCATCAAGGACCGCGCCACGCTCGACGACTGGATCGCGCGCTATGCGGGCGAGGCGGGCGTCGATCAGGCGCTGGTGATCGCCGGCGGCGTCACCCAGCCGCATGGCGTCTACACCTCGGCCATGGAGCTTCTGGAGACAGGCGCGTTCGACCGCGCGGGCTTCACCCGCCTGCATGTCGCCGGCCACCCCGAGGGCAACCGCGACATCGACCCCGACGGCACCAGCCTCAATGTCGACGCCGCCCTGCGCTGGAAACAGCGCTTCTCCGACACCACCGACGCGCAGATGGCAATCGCCACGCAGTTTGCCTTCGAGGCAAAGCCGATCATCGCATGGGCCGACGCCCTGCGCGACGCCGGCATCACCCTGCCCATCCATATCGGCATCGCCGGCCCGGCCAAGCTGCAGACCCTCATCCGCTTCGCCATCGCCTGCGGTGTCGGACCCTCGCTGAAAGTGCTGCAGAAACGCGCGATGGACGTGACCAAGCTGCTCCTGCCCTACGAGCCGACCGAGGTGCTGACAGAGCTGGCCGCGCACAAGGCCGCCAATCCCGACTGCCTGATCGAGCGCGTGCATGTCTTCCCGCTCGGCGGGATCAAACCCAGCGCCGACTGGGTCGCCAAGCATGGCGGCGCCGCCACCGCCCCCGCCAACACCAGGGAAACCGCATGACCAGAACCATCGTCGAAAGCAAGACACGCACCGCCATCATCGGCTTCGACCAGCCGTTCTGCGTCATCGGAGAGCGCATCAACCCCACCGGCCGCAAGAAACTCGCCGCCGAGCTCGAGGCCGGCGATTTCTCCACCGTGGAGGCCGACGCGCTCGCGCAGGCCGCCGCCGGGGCCACCGTGCTCGATATCAATGCGGGCGTGGTCTACAACTCCAACCCCAACCCCAACGAGACCGAACCGCCGCTGATGACCGGCATCGTGGAGCTTGTGCAAAGCCTCGTCGACCTGCCGCTCTGCATCGACAGCTCGGTGCCGGCGGCGCTCGAGGCCGGGCTGCAGGCCGCGCATGGCCGGCCGCTGCTGAATTCCGTGACCGGCGAGGAGGACCGGCTCGAATACGTCCTGCCGCTGGTCAAGAAATACAACGTCCCCGTGGTGGCGATCTCCAACGACGATACCGGCATTTCCGAGGATCCCGACGTGCGCTTCGCCGTCGCCAAACGGATTGTCGAGCGGGCGGCCGATTACGGCATCCCCGCGCATGACATCGTGGTCGACCCATTGGTCATGCCAGTCGGCGCGATGGCCACCGCCGGGCTGCAGGTCTTCACGCTGGTGCGGCGCCTGCGCGAGGAGCTGGGCGTCAACACCACCTGCGGGGCCTCCAATGTCAGCTTCGGTCTGCCCAACCGCCACGGCATCAACAACGCCTTCCTGCCGATGGCCATGGGCGCGGGCATGACATCCGCGATCATGAACCCCATCGCCCTGCCGGTGAAACAGGCCGAGATCGACGCCAAGAAGGCCGAGGTCGCCGCGGCGGGGATCGAGCTTCCGGCCGACATGGACGACGAGACCTTCTGCCAGCTTTTCCGTCTGGGCAGCACGAAACCCCGCGCCGGCAAGGAGATGGAGGCCATCCACGCCGCCAACTTCCTGACCAACAACGACCCCCATGGCGGCGCCTGGATCAAGTTCAACAAGGCCCCGCCCAAGCCGGGCGACATCGCCCGCACCGGCGGCCGCGCCGGCTCCCGCAGCCGAAGCCGCCGGGC
>JAWLFT010000004.1:35343-66128 GCA_041685435.1 Roseovarius sp. | reverse complement strand
CGCCCCAACAAGGCCGACTGGCTGGATGGCCGCTGGTCGCATCTCGACCGCAAGGACGAGGATTACCAGCGCGGCGAGACCGCGATCAAGCCCGAGACCTTCGAGCAGATCGGCCGCACACTGAGCACACCGCCCAAGGATTTCGCCCTGCACAAGACCGTCGGACGCCTGCTGGATGCCAAGGCAAAGATGTTCAGTTCCGGCAAGGGCTTCGACTGGGCCACCGCCGAGGCGCTCGCGTTCGGCTCGCTGCTGACCGAAGGCTATCCCGTGCGCCTGTCGGGGCAGGACAGCTCGCGCGGCACGTTCAGCCAGCGTCATTCGGCGCTGATCGATCAGGACACCGAGGACCGGTATCTCCCGCTCAACCACATCCGCGAGGGGCAGTCGCAATACGAGGTCGTCGATTCGATGCTCTCGGAATATGCCGTGCTGGGGTTCGAGTATGGCTATACGCTGGCCGAGCCCAACGCGCTGACCCTGTGGGAGGCGCAGTTCGGCGATTTCGCCAATGGCGCGCAGATCATGTTCGACCAGTTCATCAGCTCCGGCGAATCGAAATGGCTGCGCATGAGCGGGCTGGTCTGCCTGCTTCCGCATGGCTACGAGGGGCAGGGCCCCGAACACTCCTCGGCCCGGCTGGAGCGGTTCCTGACGATGTGTGGCGGCGACAACTGGATCGTGGCCAATTGCACGACCCCGGCCAACTACTTTCACATCCTGCGCCGTCAGCTGCACCGCACCTTCCGCAAGCCGCTCATCCTGATGACGCCGAAATCGCTTCTGCGCCACCGGATGGCCGTGTCGCGGACCGAGGAATTCGTCACCGGATCGAGCTTCCACCGGGTGCTGTGGGACGATGCGCAATATGGCAATTCCGACACCGAACTTGCCCCCGATGACAAGATCCGCCGCGTCGTGATGTGTTCGGGCAAGGTCTATTACGATCTGCTGGAAGAGCGCGACAAGCGCGGCATCGACGATGTCTACCTGATGCGGATCGAGCAGTTCTACCCGTTCCCCGCCATGTCCATGGTCAAGGAGCTGGAACGCTTCAAGGGCGCCGACATGGTCTGGTGTCAGGAAGAGCCCAAGAACCAGGGCGCGTGGTCCTTCATAGAGCCCAATCTCGAATGGGTGCTGACCCGCATCAAGGCCAAGCTTCAGCGCCCGTCCTATGTCGGCCGCCCCGCCGCCGCCTCGCCCGCCACGGGCCTTGCCAAGCAGCACAAAGCACAACAAGAGGCGCTGGTGGATACCGCGCTGACCATCGAAGGGAAATAACCGATGAGTACCGAAGTCCGCGTCCCGACCTTGGGCGAATCCGTCTCCGAGGCGACCGTCGCCACGTGGTTCAAGAAACCCGGCGATGCCGTCAGCGCCGACGAGATGCTGTGCGAGCTGGAAACCGACAAGGTGACGGTCGAGGTGCCCAGCCCCGCCTCGGGCACGCTGGGCGAGATCGTCGCCGGCGAGGGCGAGACCGTGGGCGTGGATGCCCTGCTGGCGATGCTCACCGAAGGCGCGGGCAAGGAGGACGCGTCGAAGTCCGAGGCGCCAAAGGACGACAAGGCCAAGAAACCCAGGGCCGCCTCGTCCGGCAACGGCGACAAGGGCAATACCGACGTGAAGGTGCCCACATTGGGCGAATCCGTCAGCGAGGCCACGGTCTCGACATGGTTCAAGCAGGTCGGCGACAGCGTGACCCAGGACGAGGTGCTGTGCGAGCTCGAGACCGACAAGGTTTCGGTCGAGGTGCCGTCCCCCGTGGCCGGCACGCTGACGGAAATCCTCGCGCAGGAAGGCGAGACCGTGCAGGCCGGCGGCCGGCTCGCGATCCTCTCGGGATCCGCGGATGGCACGGTCGAGCCTCAGCTGCGTCCCGAACCTGCGGCCGCGCCCGACAGCGGCGACAAGGCCGCAGAACCCTCCGGCAAGGATGTCGAGGATGCGCCCTCGGCGAAAAAGGCGATGGCCGAAAAGGGTGTGACCCGCGATCAGGTGCAGGGCTCGGGCCGCGACGGCCGCGTGATGAAGGAAGACGTGGCTAGGGCCGAAAGCGCGAAAAAGGCCCCCGCCGCAGAGGCCCCCGCACCCGGCCCGGCGCCCGCGTCGCGCGCGCCCGCCCCCGCCGAGGATGCCGATCGCGAGGAACGCGTGAAGATGACGCGCCTGCGTCAGACCATCGCCAAGCGCCTCAAGGACAGCCAGAACACCGCCGCCATGCTCACCACCTATAACGAGGTGGACATGACCGCGGTGATGGACCTGAGAGGCGAATACAAGGCCGAGTTCGAGAAGAAGCACGGGGTGAAACTGGGCTTCATGTCGTTCTTCACCAAGGCCTGCTGCCATGCCCTGAAGGAGGTGCCAGAGGTCAACGCCGAGATCGACGGCACGGAAATCGTCTACAAGAACTTCGTCCATATGGGCATCGCCGCCGGCACGCCCACGGGCCTCGTGGTGCCGGTGATCCGCGATGTCGACGCGATGGGCTTTGCGGCCATCGAAAAGGCCATAGCGGAAAAAGGCGCGCGGGCCCGTGACGGCAAGCTGAGCATGGCCGAGATGCAGGGCGGCACCTTCACCATCTCAAATGGCGGCGTCTACGGCTCGCTGATGTCCTCGCCGATCCTGAACCCGCCGCAATCGGGCATATTGGGCATGCACAAGATCCAGCAGCGCCCCATGGTGGTGAACGGCGAGATCAAGGCCCGCCCCATGATGTACCTCGCCCTCAGCTACGACCACCGCATCGTCGACGGAAAGGGCGCCGTGACCTTCCTCGTGCGGGTGAAAGAGGCGCTGGAAGATCCCCGCAGACTGCTGATGGATCTGTGACGAATGTCACTAGTTGCAGTCAACGATTTTAAGGACCTGCCTATAGAGCCGGAGGCTCGTTGGCTGCAACTGCGTGACTTGGTTGAGAAGCGTTTGGACGAACGCTTTGATATGAACAATGGCGGCAACGAAACGTATGAATTGCTTGAATATGTTCAGATTATTACTGCTGCCGCAGAAGAATTAGGAATCGGCGAGCTGTTGCAAATCTCTCCGGGCAATATTCGCGAGGACTTTGATCCGTTTCGAGCAAATGTTGCAGCTTTGGCAACTCGTCTGAGTCTGCGCGTAAGCATGCAAAACTCTTCATACTCTGTCACGCTCTCTCGGCCGACGAGGAAAGAAATCCTGCATAGCATCGACAAGCTGCGCTTGATGATAAATCGCTCTGATATTTCTGAAGAAAGAAAGCTGGAAGCTTCGAAAATTGTAGACCAGCTACAAATACTTACTCTCGAGTCGAAAACAGATATCGCTCGTGTTGGTATCTTGTTGGCGGCGCTTGGTGCTTTCGCGGTCGGGACGACATCCTTGCTCGCGGATCTACCAGCTGCAATCGGCACAATATCTGCGCTGATTGGCGCCGACAAACGGGAGGAAGAAAATGAACAATCCTTAATTGAGGAAAGTAAGAAGAAACTACAGATCCAAGATCTTCGCGAAACGCCGAAAGATCAAAGCAATGATGAAATACCGTTTTGACGAGACCCAATGACCCCAGAACTCACCGCCCTCACCCTCGCTGCCCTCCTGCAGGCCCTGCAATTCCTGCTCTACGCCATCCCCGCGAACCGCGAACTGGGCCCCGGCTACACCATGTCCGCCCGCGACCGCGACCCCTCGACCCAGCTCTCGCAAAAGACCGCCCGCCTCGGGCGCGCGCTCAACAATCATTTCGAGGGGCTGATCCTCTTCACCATCGCCTGCGTCACCCTCACGCTGGCGGATAAATCCAGCGCCCTCACCGCCGCCTGCGCCTATGCGTACCTCGCCGCCCGCACCCTCTACATCCCCGCCTATTACTACGGCCTCAACCCGTGGCGATCGCTGATCTGGGCGGTCGGTTTTTTCGCCACGCTGCTGATGCTGCTGGCGGCACTCCTGTGATGCTTCATCTTGCCCGAAATACTCCGGGGGAATTGGCTGAAGGCCAAGGGGGCAGCGCCCCCCGACCCCGCCCAACAGAAAGGACCCTTCATGGCCTCTTATGACGTGATCATTCTCGGCTCCGGCCCCGGCGGCTATGTCTGCGCCATCCGCTGCGCCCAGCTTGGCCTGAAAACCGCCGTGGTCGAGGGCCGCGACACGCTGGGCGGCACCTGCCTCAACGTCGGCTGCATCCCCTCCAAGGCGCTCTTGCACGCCACCCACCAGCTCCACGAGGCCGAGCACAATTTCGCGAAGATGGGCCTCAAGGGCAAGGCGCCCTCGGTCGACTGGGCGCAGATGCAAAGCTACAAGGCCGACACCATCGCCCAGAACACCAAGGGCATCGAATTCCTCTTCAAGAAGAACAAGATCGACTGGCTCAAGGGCTGGGGCAGCATCCCCGAGGCGGGGCGCGTCACCGTCGGCGACGACACCCATGACGCCAAGCACATCGTGATCGCCTCGGGGTCGGAATCGGCCAGCGTGCCCGGCGCCGATGTCACCGTCGACGAAAAGATCGTCGTCACCTCCACCGGCGCGCTGGAACTCTCGAAGATCCCGAAATCCATGGTGGTGATCGGCGGCGGCGTGATCGGGCTGGAAATGGGCAGCGTCTATGCCCGCCTCGGCACCCAAGTCACGGTCGTGGAATTCATGGATGCGATCATTTCCGACATGGATGTCGAGGTGCAGAAGACCTTCCTGAAGATCCTCAAGAAACAGGGCCTGAATTTCGTCACGGGTGCCGCCGTCCACACCGTCGAGACGCTCAAGACCAAGGCCAAGGTCCAGTACAAGCTGCGCCGCGATGACAGCGAGCATCAGATCGACGCCGATGTCGTCCTCGTCTCGACGGGCCGCAAACCCTATCACGACGGAATCGGTCTCGACACGCTCGGGGTGGAGCTGACCAAACGCGGCCAGATCGCCGTCGGCCGCGACTGGCAGACCAGCGTGAAAGGCATCTACGCCATCGGCGACGTGACCCCCGGCCCGATGCTCGCCCACAAGGCCGAGGACGAGGGCATGGCGGTGGCCAGCGTTCTGGCGGGCCAGCATGGCCATGTGAACTACCCGGCCATCCCCGGCGTGATCTACACGCATCCCGAGGTCGCCAATGTCGGCGAGACCGAGGAGACGCTCAAGGAGGCCGGTCGCGCCTACAAGGTCGGCAGGTTCTCGTTCATGGGCAATGGCCGCGCCAAGGCCAATTTCGCCGCCGACGGCTTCGTCAAGATCCTCGCCGACAGCGAAACCGACCGTATCCTGGGCGCGCATATCATCGGGCCGATGGCCGGTGACCTGATCCACGAGATCTGCGTCGCGATGGAGTTCGGCGCGGCGGCCGAGGATCTGGCGCTGACCTGCCACGCGCATCCGACCTACTCCGAGGCGGTGCGCGAGGCGGCCCTCGATTGCGGCGACGGCGCCATCCACGCCTGACGCTTCACCACGGGACTCTCGAAAGCGGGTCCCGCTTTCGAGCGTCCCAACGCGCGGTCAGGGCTTGCGGTGCTTGGACGGCGCGCTGGCCGAGCGGGCCTTGGCCGCCGCCTTGCCGCTGCCGGGCTTGGACGGCGTGCCGGGGGGCACGAACCGTCTTGACGTGTCCGAGGCCGGCGCGCTGTGCCGCGGCTTGGCGGCGGCTGCGGGCTCTGCGGTTTTGGGGGCAGGTTTGCCCTTTGGTTTGTCGAACGGGGGTTTGCCGAACGCGGGCTTGCCGCTGGATTTCGCGCCCGTCCCGGCCCCCGGCTTGGCGCCCGCCTTCGCAGCCGGTTTGCCGCCGGATTTGCCGTCTTTCTTCTTGTCATATGCGGGCTTCGCCGCCTTTTTCGGGGCCTCAACGCGCGCCGGCTTGGCAGGCGTCACCGCGCCGCTTTCGACAGCCTGCGCCATGCGATCCGGAGCGGGTTTCGATCTGGCCTGCGGCGTGTCGCGGGGTTTGTCCTGCGGCTTTGCCCGCGGTTTGTCATGTGGCTTGTCGCGGGGCTTGTCATGGGGCTTCGCGTGCGGCGCGCGCGCCGGCGGGGGGCCTGCGTCCGGGGGACCGTCGAGCTTGCGCGCGGTGATCCCCTCGTCAAGCAGCCCGTCCGCACCGAGTGCTGCGACAAATCCCGCCGCGGCCGGTTCGGACAGTTCCACGAAGGTCTCGGCCTTCTGCACGCGGATCGCGCCGATCGCCGACTTGTCGAGATTGCCGGCCCGGCACAGAAGCGGCAGCAGCCAGCGCGCCTCGGCGCGGTCGTTCGCCCCGACCGACAGCGCGAACCATGTCGCCGGCCCGAACGGCGTGCGCTCGCGCGCGGGCGGGACCGCGTCCGGCGCGCTCAGATCCTCGGGCGCCGACACGCGCGCGCGGTAAAGCCGCAGATAGGCGGCGGCGATCTGTTCCGGGCTGAACTGCGCCAGCAACTCGGCGCCGAAGGCCGCCTCGGCCTCGCTGGGGGCCTCGGTCCAGACCGGATCGGCCAGCAGCCGTGCGCGGTCCTGATCCTCGATATCGCTGGCGGTGGGTGGCGCGATCCACTCGGCGGTGATGCGCGCGGTCTTCAGCAGCCGCTCGGCCTTCTTCGCGGCTTTGACCGGCACGATCAGCGCCGAGATCCCCTTGCGCCCGGCGCGCCCCGTGCGCCCCGACCGGTGCAGCAACCCGTCGGCGTTCGACGGCAGTTCGGCATGCACCACCAGATCGAGATTGGGCAGGTCGATGCCCCGCGCCGCCACGTCCGTGGCGACACAGACCTTGGCGCGCCCGTCGCGCATCGCCTGCAGCGCGTGCGTGCGCTCGGACTGGCTGAGCTCGCCCGACAGCGACACCACGGCGAAGCCGCGATTGGACAGGCGCGCCGTCAGCCGCGCGACCATCGCGCGGGTATTGGCAAACACGATGGCGTTCTCGGCATCATGGTAGCGCAGCAGGTTGATCACCGCGCCCTCGGCATCGTGGGGCGCCACGCGCAGCGCCTGATAGGCGATATCGGCATGCTGCGCGGCGCCGGTCAGCGTCGTCACCCGTTGCGCGTCGCGCTGGAACTTTTCGGCCAGCTTGGCGATCATCGGCGGCACGGTCGCCGAGAACATCAGCGTGCGCCGGCCCTCGGGGGCGGCGGCCAGCATGAACTCCAGATCCTCGCGAAAGCCCAGATCGAGCATCTCGTCGGCCTCGTCGAGCACCACGGCCCGCAGGCCGGTCATGTCGAGCGCGCCGCGATTGATATGGTCGCACAGCCGTCCGGGCGTGCCCACCACGATATGCGCGCCCCGGTCCAGTGCGCGGCGCTCGTCGCGGGCATCCATGCCACCCACGCAAGACACCAGCCGCGCGCCGGCCCCGGCATAAAGCCATGTCAGCTCGCGCATCACCTGCAGCGCCAGTTCGCGCGTGGGCGCGACGATCAGCGCCAGCGGAGCGGCGGCGGGCGGCAGGGTGCCGCCCGCCATGATGGTGGGCGCGATGGCAAGGCCGAAGCCCACCGTCTTGCCCGATCCGGTCTGGGCCGAGACCAGCAGGTCGGCCGATCCGAGTGCGGGATCGATCACAGCCTCCTGCACCGGGGTCAGCGTGTCATAGCCGCGGGCGGCAAGGGCGGAGGAGAGCGTGTCGGGGATCATGAAAGTGCGGAAACCTGGTTTGAGTTATGCGCAAAATCGCGCAGGTCGTGATCTCTAACGGCTATGGGCGCGGATGTATATCGCGAATCAGCCCCTCTTGTGGTCCGCGTGCCCCCCTCTTGTCCCTGCTGCGGGAATGGGCCACCTTGCCGCCATTCAGAATGATCCGCAGGAGACCACCCCGATGCCCGTCAAGAACCGATTTGCCGAATTGCACGACGCTATCACCGCATGGCGCCGCGATATCCATGCCCATCCCGAGATCCTCTACGAGACGCACCGCACAAGCGCACTGGTGGCCGACAAGCTGCGCACCTTCGGCTGTGACGAGGTGGTGACAGGGATCGGGCGCACCGGCGTCGTGGGGGTGATCAAGGGCAAGGCGACCGGATCGGGCAAGGTGATCGGGCTGCGCGCCGACATGGACGCGCTGCCGATTCATGAGGCGACGGGGGTGGCCTATGCCTCGAAGACCGAGGGCGCGATGCATGCCTGCGGCCATGACGGGCACACGGCGATGCTGCTGGGGGCGGCGCAATACCTCGCCGAGACGCGCAATTTCGACGGCACCGTCGCAGTGATCTTTCAGCCCGCCGAAGAGGGCGGCGCGGGCGCCCGCGAGATGTGCGAGGACGGGCTGATGGAGCGGTTCGGCATCCAGGAGGTCTACGGCATGCATAACTGGCCGGGCCGCCCGGTGGGCAGCTTCGCCATCCGTCCGGGGGCGTTCTTCGCCGCGACCGACCAGTTCGATATCGAGGTGACGGGCAAGGGCGGCCATGCCGCCAAGCCGCACGAGACGGTGGATACCACGGTGATCGCCGCGCATCTTGTGACGATGCTGCAGACCATCGCCAGCCGCAACGCCGACCCCGTCGATCAGGTGGTGGTCTCGGTCACCTCGTTCCAGACCTCGTCGAACGCCTTCAACGTGATCCCGCAGCGCGTCCATCTTCGGGGCACGGTGCGCACGATGAGCCACGGGATGCGCGATCTGGCCGAGACCCGGCTGCGCGCCCTATGCGAGCAGGGCGCGGCCGCGTTCGGCGGTCAGGCCGATGTGACATATCATCGCGGCTACCCGGTGATGGTCAATCACGACGAGCAGACGAGCTTTGCCGCCGCGGTCGCGACGGCCGTCACGGGGGCCTGTGACGAGGCCCCGCTGGTGATGGGCGGCGAGGATTTCGCGTTCATGCTGGAAGAACGCCCGGGGGCCTACATCCTTGTCGGCAATGGCGACACGGCGATGGTCCACAATCCCGATTACAACTTCAACGACGAAGCGATCCCGGCAGGCTGCAGCTGGTGGGCCGGGGTCGTGGAGAGCCGCATGCCGGCCTGAAGGCCGCTGTCGGATCATCGAGTATTTTCAGCAAGATGAAGCCGGGGCGGGGGATCTGTCCGCCCCGGTGACTGTCAGCTCGAGGCGACCGGCTGGCAGGTTCTGGTCGCGCTGTCCCAGGTGGATCCTTCGGCGCAGGTCATCGCCTGTCTGTCCTTGCCATGGCCACACGCGGCCATCGCGAAAGAGGGCATGACGACAAGGGCGAGGGCGGCAAGTCCGAATTTCAGCTTCATGGTCTGTCTCCGATATTGATGAGGGTTCAGATTATCACGATTCTCCGAAAACCCGGGCAAAAATCGTGTCCACATGCTTGGTGTGGTAGCCCAAGTCGAATTTTTCATCAATTTCGGCGGGGCTGAGCGCCGCCGTGACCTCCGGATCGCCCAGAAGCTCGGTGCGGAAATCGGCCCCCGTCTCCCAGACCTTGAGCGCGTTGCGCTGCACGAGGCGGTAGGCATCCTCGCGGCTGAGGCCGGCCTGGGTCAGGGCCAGAAGCACCCGCTGGCTCATCACGAGGCCGGGGAAGCGGTCCATGTTGGCGCGCATGTTGTCGGGGTAGACGATCAGCTTGTCGATGACGCCGGTCAGCCGGGTCAGCGCGAAATCCAGCGTGACGGTGGCGTCGGGGCCGATATTGCGCTCGACCGAGGAATGCGAGATGTCGCGCTCGTGCCAGAGCGCCACGTTTTCCATCGCCGGGATCACCATAGAGCGCACCATCCGCGCGAGCCCGGTGAGGTTCTCGGTCAGCACCGGGTTCTTCTTGTGCGGCATCGCCGACGAGCCTTTCTGCCCCAACGAGAAGAACTCGGCCGCCTCCAGCACCTCGGTGCGCTGCATGTGGCGGATCTCGGTCGCGATGTTTTCCACCGACGAGGCGACGACGCCGAGCGTGGCGAAGAATGCCGCATGCCGGTCGCGCGGGATCACCTGCGTGCTGATCGGTTCCGGCGTCAGGCCAAGCTGCGCGCAGACATGCACCTCGACGGCCGGGTCGACATTGGCGAAGGTGCCGACCGCGCCGGAAATGGCGCCCGTGGCGATCTCGGCGCGCGCCGTGCGCAGGCGCGCGAGGTTGCGGTCCATCTCGGCGTGGAACCGCGCGAAGGTCAGCCCCATCGTGGTCGGCTCGGCATGGATGCCGTGGCTGCGCCCGATGCGGATGGTGTCCTTGTGCTCATAGGCGCGGCGCTTGAGGGCCGCGAGCAGCCCTTCGACATCGGCGATCAGGATATCGGCGGCGCGGGTCAGCTGGATGTTGAAACAGGTGTCGAGCACGTCCGAGCTTGTCATGCCCTGATGCACGAACCGCGCCGCATCGCTGCCCACTTGCTCGGCCAGATGGGTGAGAAAGGCGATCACGTCATGCCGGGTTTCGGCCTCGATCTCGTCGATGCGGGCGACGTCGAACTCCACGTCCCTGGCTTTCCACACGGCCTGCGCATTCTCGCGCGGGATCACGCCCAGATCCGCCATCGCGTCGCCGGCATGCGCCTCGATCTCGTACCAGATGCGGAATTTCGTGGCGGGCTCCCAGATGGCGGTCATCTCGGGGCGGGAATAGCGGGGGATCATGGTAGGGTCCTTGCAAGTGAGATATGGCACATGTGGTGCCGCGCTTGTAGTGGGACATGCGGCACACGGCAAGGCGAGGGGCGCGGCGGATGCGGCCAAGAGAGCTGAAGGATTTCGAAGGCGCGTGGCGCTTCACCCGCGAGGTGGTCGAGGCCGGGGGCCGGGTCGTGCAGGTCACCGGGCGGGCCGTCTGGCGGGCCGACGGCGCGGGGCTGCGCTACACCGAGACGGGCGAGATGCGCCTGCCCGGCCATGCGCCCATGCGGGTGGAGCGCAGCCATCACTGGGATGCGGATCTGGGTGTGTTCTTCGAGGGGGGCGGGGCCTTTCACAAGGTTCCCCCGGCGGGCGGCGCGACCGCGCATTGGTGCGAGCCGGATCAGTATGACGGGGTCTATGATTTCAGCGCGTGGCCGGAGTTTTCGGTGACATGGCGGGTGCGCGGCCCGCGCAAGGACTACCGCATGACCACGATCTACAGACCCGGGGAGACATGAGCGCGATGTCCGCGACACGCCGGCCTGCAGCCGACCGGCGTGTCCTGCATCTGGCCGGGCGCGCGCAGGATCGCGCCCGTCACCGGCGGTCGGGATCTGTCACGGTGGCTGTCCGTGCGGTCGCGGTCGCGACGGGGCTGGCCTGCGGCAGCAGATAGGGCACCCCGTCCGGCGGCGGTGTGCTGACCCGCAGGTCGCAATCGTAAACGCGCGAGAGGATGGCGGAGGTCAGCACCTGCGCCGGCGCCCCCGTGGCGGCGATGCGCCCGGACTGCAGCACGCAGACCGCATCGGCGAACATCGCCGTCAGGTTGAGATCATGCATCACCGCCACCACGCCGCCGCCGGCCCGCGCGAAATCGCGGGCCAGCCGCATCACCGATAGCTGCTGCCCGATATCGAGGTTCGCGACCGGCTCGTCGAGAAACAGCCAGTTCGCGCCGTCAGGCCCCGCCGGCTCCCATATCTGGGCCAGCACGCGGGCAAGCTGGGCGCGTTGCTGCTCGCCGCCCGACAGGTCCTGATGGATGCGCCCCGCCATGTGCCGCAGCCCCACCCGGTCGAGCGCGCGCGCCACGATCCCCGTGCGGTCGGCAAAGCACCCGGCAAGCTGGCCCATGCGCACGACCTCCGCGACGGTGAAGGGAAAGGCGAGGCGCGAGGATTGCGGCAGCACCCCGCGCCGCGCGGCAAGGGCGGCGGCATTCTGCGGTCCGACGGGGAGGCCGTCCAGCGTGCAGGTGCCGGAGGCGGCAATCTCGCCGGTGAGCACGCGCAGCAGCGTCGTCTTGCCCGACCCGTTGGGCCCAACAATGGCGGTCACAGCCCCCGGCGCGGCGGTGAAATCCACAGCCTTCAGGACGGGCGTGCGCCCCATGTCGACCGTCAGATCACGGGCCTGCAGCATCACAGATCCACCAGCCCGCGCCGCCGCAGCAGGATCCACAGAAAGACCGGCGCGCCGAGCACCGCCGTGACGATCCCGATGGGCAGTTCCGCCGGCGCGATGATCAGCCGGCTGATGATATCGGCCCCCAGAAGCAGGCTCGCCCCCAGCAGCGCGCAATTGATCAGCAGCGGCCCGTGATCCGGCCCGGTCGCGAGCCGCAGCAGATGCGGCACCACGATGCCCACGAAGCCGATCCCGCCAGAGGCCGCGACGGCCGCGCCGGTGGCGGCGGCGACGGCGAGGATGGCGGCGCGCTTGACCCGCTGCACCGGGATCCCGAGATGCAGCGCCGTCGCCTCGCCAAACGCCAGCCCGTTGAGCCCTCGCCCCAGCAGCGCCGCGCCAAGAATGGCCACGACGATGATCGGCGCCGCGGTCGCAAGTTTGGCCCATGTCGCCCCGGCCAGCGATCCGAGCCCCCAGAAGGTCAGGTCGCGCAATTGCTGGTCGTCGGCGGCATAGACCAGCAGGCCCGAGACCGCACCCGACAGCGCGCCGAGCGCGATGCCGGCCAGCAGCATCGTCGCCACCGAGGTCCGCCCGCCGCGCGTCGCCACGCCGTACAGCAGCAGCACCGAGGCCCACCCCCCGAGAAACGCGGCGAGCGGCACGGTATAGATGCCGATGAGCCCCTGCAGCGCCGGTGGCAGCAGCCCGCCCAGCACGATCGCCGCCACCGCGCCGAGGCCCGCGCCCGCGCTGACGCCGACGATGCCGGGATCGGCCAGTGGGTTGCGGAACAGCCCCTGCATCACCGCGCCCGACACCGCCAGCGCCGCGCCCACCAGCGCGCCCAGAGCCATGCGGGGCAGGCGGATCTCCCACAGGATCATGGCGCTCAGGCTGTCCGCGCCGTTGCTGCCGGTCACCAGATCGACCAGCGACACGCCCGACGCGCCCGATTCGAGGCTGACCGCGCAGACCGCCAGCAACAAGAGGCCCAGCCAGAGATGCGCGCGCCGCGCCACGGTCCGCCTGTCGCGCGGACCGCCCGAGGCGATCGTGTCAGCTGGGGTCACTGTCATCTGTGTCTCGCGGCGGGCCGTAGATCGCGGCGTTGAGATCGCGCGCGGCCTGCGCCGTGCGCGGCCCGAAGCCCAGCAGATAGAGCCCCTGCATGCGGATCACCGCGTCGGATGCGGCAGCGGGCGTGGTGCGGATCGCGGGCATGTCCAGCAGCACGTCATCGGCGACGGCATGATCGCCGCCGCGATCCATCATCAGGATCACGTCGGGGGCGGCGTCGCTGACGGCCTCGTCGGTCATCTGCTTGTAGCCGGTGAAGGCGTCCACCGCATTGACCGCGCCCGCCATCTCGATGATGCCCTGCGCCTGCGTGTCCCGCCCGGCGGCGAGGATGCGCCCGCCCTGCAGGCTGAGGATGAAGAGCACGCGCCGCGCGTTTCCGGGGTCAACGCCCGCGGTCTGCTCTGCGGTCGCGTCAAGGGCCGCGCGCGTCTCGGCGATCAGCGCCTCGGCCCTGCCGGGCACATCCAGCGCGTCGCCCACCACCGCGATCTTGTGCAGGATGCCGGGGCCGTCGCGTGCGTCCGGCACCGAGGTGAAGGGGATGCCCGTGGCCTTGAGCACCTGAATGGTTTCCGGCGGGCCGGCATCCTCGATGGCGAGGATGCGGTCGGGCGACACCGACAAGACCCCTTCGGGGCTGAGCGCGCGCGCATAGCCTGCATCCGGCAGATCGGTGACCTCGGGCGGGTAGGTCGAGGTCGTGTCGCGCGCCACGAGGCGGTGGCCCTGATCCAGCGCATGCACGATCTCGGTGACCGATCCGCCGATCGACAGAATGCGCGCGCCCTCACCTTCAGCGAAGGCCGGCAGCGCGCAAAGCGCGGCTCCTTGCGCCAGCAGCGCGCGGCGCGAAAGCATCGCTCGAGTCATGGCGCCACCTCGGTCGCGGGCATGCCGGGCAGTTCCGCCACCAATTCTGCAAAGGCGGCGCGGTGATCGCCGCTCTCCTTGCGCAGGCCAAACACCTGCATGATCAGCCCGCCCGCGGCATCGAACGCCTCGACCGAGATGGTGGGGCCGTCGCGCGTCTGTTTCTCGACCGCCCAGACCTCGGCGATCCGGTCGCGCCGCAGATGCAGGTTGAAGCCGGGATCCATCACGTTCTGCCACGGCCCCATCGGGCGCAACGTCCCGACCGGGCCGGAATGGATCTGGATGCAGCCGCGATTGCCGACAAAGATCATCACGGCGACACCCGTCCCGGCCAGCCGGGCCAGCATGGCCTCCACCGCGCCCGTCTCCAGCGCGCGCACGAAGGGCGCGCCGGCGATGCGGTAGGCGCCGAGGCGGTTCATCTTCATCTTCGAGACCAGCCGCAGGAACTGGTGCGTGTCGGTCATGCGCCGCCATTCGGCGCGCAAGGCCTCGGCCTTGTCGGGACTGGATTTCGGGATCTCGGCGGGCTGACGCGGTGCCACGTCGAGGGTCTGGTCCTGATCGGCCCGCACGCCCGACAGGCGCAGCCCGTCCCACGCGGTCAGCGACGCGCCCTCGCGCAGGAAGATCTTGTGCACCGCATCGCCCGCCGCATCGAAGACCTGCAGGCTGCGGCGCGTGCCGCTTTCGATATCGGTCTCGACCATGAAGGCATGGCACCAATGCGCCGGAAAGATCCGCAGGTCGATCTCGGGCGTCAGGATCATCGCGGCATGCGTGCCGGGGTGGTAATTGGCGTAGCGCCCGATCTTTTCATGCACGCACGACAGATTGCGGGTCAGCGCCATGACCTCGCCCAGCTTCTGCGCGGCCTCCATCACCCGGTCGGGATGCGGATCGATCCGCGTCACGCCCGCCCCGCAGGACGCCGCGACAAGCTGCGCCTCGGCGATGCCCAGACGATCAGCCTGATCGCGGCTGCGCATCTTCGGGTTCCCGGCCTGAAAGGCGCGGATCTCTTGAGATTTGGGCGGGGGTGTCGGGGATGCTTTGGGGGTGTCTGTCTGTGCCATACCTGCCTCACGGTTCTGTCAACGGGGCTGGCTGCATCCGGTGTCGGCGGATGTGGCTGTCACGGGCGATCCGCTGTCGCGGATACCATTCCTGACGAAATTACTCGTAAAAGGGTTTGGAATGCAAGGCCGCGTTGGCGCGGCGCAAGATATTCTTGACAAGAACAGTCATCTACCCTAGGCGCAAGCGACGCCACCTCGCATGCCACGGCCTTGGCACAGGCAGCCTCCGGTCACCGGATCATCTGCACAAGAGGGGCTATCATGCGCGTTTTCAGACTTTTTCACCGACGGGTCGCGGCAAGCCTCGGGCTTGCCGTCATCTGTCACGCGGGGCTTGCCGCCGCGCAGCAGGAGGATGCGACCGCATCCGAGGGCGTTCGACTGCCCGAGATCCTGATCTTCGGGGCGGCGCGCGACGACCGCGCGCTGCTCGACACGCCCAATGCCGCCGGCGTGGTCGGCGCGGATGCGCTCCGCCGCCGCCAGCCATCGACCTATCAGGAGCTTCTGGGCGATGTGCCGGGGCTGACCATCGAGGGCGGCCCGCGCGGCGTCAGCCAGGAGATCAACATCCGCGGCTTTCAGGACGAGCAGGTGGTGCTGCGCGTCGATGGCGGGCGGCAGAACTTCAACCTTGCGCATCGCGGGCGGTTCTTCACCGATCCGATGATCCTCAAGCAGATCGAGGTGCTGCGCGGCGGGGCCTCGACGCTGTTCGGGTCGGGGGCGCTGGGCGGTGTGGTGTTTGTCGATACCAAGGATGCACGCGACGTGATCGCACCGGGCCGGACCACCGGCGGCGAAGTGAAGCTCGGGTTCAATTCCAACGGGGACGAATGGCATTACGGCGCGACCGGCGCGATAGAGGCCGGCGCGGTCGACGCGCTTGTCTTTGTCTCGGGGCGCGACCGGGGCGACGATCTGCGGGATGGCAGCGGTGCGGATATCATCGACAGCGAGATCGACAGCCAGAACTACCTGCTGAAATTGGGGCTGGATCCCGCCGACGGTCTGCGGCTCGAGACCAGCTATCAGCGCTACGAGGACGAGGGCGTGACACCGCCCAACACCAACGCGCAAGGCAGCCCCACGGCCAGCGTCGACCGCGATCTGACGCATGAGGCGTTCCGCGCCGGGCTGGACTGGAACCCGGCGGGCAACCGGGCCGTCAATCTCAGCGGTCTGGTCTTCTACAACAAGACCGATGTGCGCGAGGACCGGATCTTTGACGGGCGCCTCGACACCACCGAATTCGAGACCATCGGCATCGAGCTGACCAACAGATCGGAGATCGACATGGGCCTGCCGGTGACGCTGGCCTATGGTGTGGAATATCACGAGGATCAGCAGACCGGCCGCCGCAACGGGGCGCCGCGCACGACCACGCCGGACGCGACGCAGGAATTCTACGCCGCCTTCGCACAGGCCGAGGCCGAGGTCGCGCCGGCAGTCACGCTGACCGCCGGGCTGCGATTCGACGCGTTCGAAACCCGGCCCGAGGGCGACTTCGACGCCCGCTCCGACGAGCAACTGTCGCCCAAGCTGGCGCTGTCGTGGCGCCCGTCCGAGACCACGCAGGTCTACGCTTCGGCGTCGCGATCGTTCCGCGCGCCATCGCTGACCGAGCTGTTCCCGCAGGGTGTGCACTTCATCGCCGGGCCGGGCTTTCCGCTGGGACCGCCGGGATCGCCGGTCTTTACCGGCGTGAACGAGTTTCAACCCACCCCGGGCCTGTCGCCCGAGATCGCCGACCAGATCGAGATCGGCGCGCGGCACCGGATGACGGGCGTGTTCACGCCCGGCGACCGGCTCGATCTGTCGGGCAACATCTATTATGCACAGGTCGAAGATTTCATCGACACGGTCGTGACCTTCATCGATTTCGACACCTTCGATCCGATCAGCAACACGGTGTCGGGCACGACCACCTCGCGCAATATCGACGCGCGGCTCTACGGGCTGGAGGCGAGCGCCGATTACGATGCGCGATCGTGGTTCGGGCGCGTGTCGCTGACCGTGCCGCGCGGCGAGGGCCGGAATGGGGCGGGCGAGCTTGGCTCGATCCCGCAGGACCGCCTGTCGCTGACCGGAGGCATCCGGCCGCGTCGCGGGCTCGAGATCGGCGCGCGCGCCACGGTCCTGCGGGACATGGACGCCAGCGATCTGCCCGACGGCGCGGAGCCGGTGGACGGGGCGCAGATCGTCGATGTCTTCGCCAACTGGCAACCGCAGCGCGGCCCGCTGGACGGCACGGTCATCAGCGCCGGCATCGACAACGTGTTCGACGAAACCTATCGTGTGCACCCCAACGGCCTCAACAATCCCGGTCTCACGGCCAAGCTGTCGATCGGCAAGAGTTTCTGAGGCCTCCGTCATCGCCGCCTCCGCTATCCCGCCGCCGTCATGCGGGCTGCGTACACAAACCGGGGTGAACATGTACACGCTGTACGCCTCGTGCCCGGGGCTGGCCACGCGTCGCCTCGGGCACCCCGCCGCAGCGCCGGACCGCAGCGCGGTGGCCGCCTGTCGTGCGCGCGACCGTTCCGCCCCGGTCCGGATCCGGACTCGACCTCTGGATTCGCCGAAAACGCGATTGAAACCGACTATATTCTGGGCGAACGGGCGTATTTTGTGCAAATATTCCGCGTTTGGCCGAGATTTCGAGCCAGAACCCCGCCTCTCTCCAGACCGCGCTTGATCCGCCCTTTTGCCGGACGTTTCATCGCCATCGAATGGAGGGCCGTGGAATGTCCAATGCACAAGCGGTGGAGCTTGCCGCTGTCACCAAACGCTATGGCGACGATCTGGCCGTGGATGCCATCAGCCTGAAGATCCCGGCCGGCAGTTACTGTTGCCTGCTCGGGCCTTCGGGGTGCGGCAAATCCTCGACCCTGCGGATGATCGCCGGCCATGAAGGCATCAGCGATGGCGACATCATGATCGGATCGCGCATCGTGAACGACGACCCCCCGGCGCAGCGCGGGACCGCCATGATGTTCCAGGATTATGCGCTTTTCCCGCATCTCAGTGTTGCCGAGAATGTCGCTTTTTCCTTGCGAATGAAGGGCATGAACCGCGAAAAGCGGCTGGCGCAGGCCCGAGAGATGCTCGCGCTCGTCTCGATGTCCGAATTTGCCGACCGCACGCCGGGTCAGTTGTCTGGCGGGCAGCAGCAGCGCGTCGCGCTGGCCCGGGCGCTGATGACCGAGCCGTCGGTGCTGCTGCTGGACGAGCCGTTGTCGGCGCTCGACCCGTTCCTGCGCGTGCGGATGCGCTCGGAACTTCGGCGCATCCAGTCCGAGCTTGGCATCACCTTCATCCACGTCACCCACAGCCAGGAAGAGGCGATGGCGCTGGCCGATCTGGTGGTGGTGATGAACGAGGGCCGGATCGCCCAGTCCGGTCCCGCGCGCGAGATCTACAACGCGCCGCGCACGCCGTTCGTCGCGCGCTTCATCGGCGGGCACAACATCATCGAGGATGCGGGGCGCACGATCACGCTGCGCGCCGATGATATCGACATCCTGCCCGATGGGCAGGCCACCGCCGGCCATCGCCGCGCAACGGTGAGCGACATCGAATATCGCGGCCCGGACGTCCGGCTGGGCCTCGAGACCGAAGGCGGCGATCAGCTTATCGCCGTGATGGGCGAACGCGCCTTCTTCGACCGCCCGCTGGCGCCCGGCACCGCCGTGGCGATCGGCTGGCATCCGGACGCGGTGCACGAGCTGTCGCTGGACGGCTGAAACCCGACCCCGCCATAATCCCAAAATAACCAACAGGAGAAAGAACATGACAGACAAGACACTCAAGACCGGCACCTCGCGCCGCAGCGTTCTGAAAGGCGCCGCGGCCCTGGCCGGCACCGCCGCCTTTCCCGCCCCCTTCGTGCATGCCCAGGAGCGCGTGACGCTGCGCTATCTTTCGACGGCGGTGAACCAGTCGCCGGCCATCGCCGAAAAGGCATCCGAGGATCTGGGCATCGACATCGAATACATTTCGGTGAACACCGATGAGGTACCGCGCCGGGTCATCACCCAGCCGAATTCGTTCGATCTGGTCGATTCCGAGTATTTCTCGCTGCCCAACCTCGTGCCGTCGGGCAACATGGTGGGTATGGACGCCAACCGCATCGACCGCATCGACGAGCTTGCGACGGTCATCGCCAAGGGAACGGTCAACGGCGAAAAGGTCGGCTCGGACGGGACCGCCCCGCATGAGGTGCTGTATCTCGAGGACAAGGACTCCACCACGTTTGCCACCGAGCCGACCGAGTGGATCACCCTCATTCCGACGACCTACAACGCCGACACGCTGGGCCTGCGCCCCGATCTCATCGACAAGGAAATCACGTCCTGGGCGTCGCTGCTCGACCCGGACTTCTCGGGCAAGACGGCGATCCTCAACATCCCGTCGATCGGCATCATGGATGCCGCGATGGCGATCGAGGCGCGCGGCGACATCACCTATGGCGACAAGGGCAACATGACCCGCGAGGAGATCGACTTCACCATCGAGAAGCTGATCGAGGCCAAGCGCGCCGGCCAGTTCCGCGCCTTCTGGTCGAATTTCCAGGAATCGGTGAACCTGATGGCCTCTGGCGAGGTGGTGATCCAGTCGATGTGGTCGCCTGCCGTCACGGCCGTCCGCACCCAAGGCATCGAATGCGTCTACCAGCCGCTTGACGAGGGCTACCGCGCTTGGGCCTCGGGCTTTGGCCTGCCGCGCACGATCGACGGCCGCAAGGAGGACGCGGCCTACGAATTCATCAACTGGTTCCTGTCGGGCTGGGCCGGCGCGCATCTGTCCAGGCAGGGCTATTACCCGGCGGTTCTGGAGACGGCCAAGGAATACATGGAGCCCTATGAATGGGCCTACTGGTACGAGGGCAAGGAAGCCGAGCAGGACATCCTCGCGCCGGACGGGCGGACCCTCGAAGAGGCCGGGGCGGTGCGCGACGGCGGATCCTATGAGGAGCGCATGGGCGCTGTCGCGTGCTGGAACGCCGTCATGGACGAGAACCAGTACATGGTCCGCAAATGGAACGAGTTCATCGCGGCGTGACCGAAGCAAGCGATACCCTCGCGGAGGCCCGGCAGGACCGGGCCTCCGCCACCGGGCACGGCACGGCGCGCCGCACGGGGCCGATGCTGGTGCCGTATCTGCAGGCGGCGCCGATGGCGCTGGTGTTCCTGATCTTCTTCGTGTTGCCGCTGGCGGCGACCGTCGCGGTCAGTTTCTGGCAATACACCCAGTATTCGATCGTACCCGCCATCACGCTGGAGAATTACAACGACATCTTCCAGGACTGTCTGCGCGATCTGCCGGATCTGTGCACGACCTTCCGCACCTACCTTTCGACGTTGAAATTCTGCCTGATCGTCTGGGCCATGACGCTGACCATCGGCTTCACCATCGCCTATTTCCTTGCCTTTCATGTCCGCACGCTGAAGTTTCAGGTGATCTGCTTCCTGCTGTGCACGGTGCCGTTCTGGACCTCGATCGTGATCCGCATGATCTCCTGGATTCCGCTTCTCGGGCGCAACGGCCTGGTGAACGAGACGCTGATCTCGATGGGCATCATCCACACCCCGCTCGAAGGGCTGCTGTACTCCGATTTCGCGGTCATCCTGTCCTTGACGCATCTCTACACGCTATTCATGGTCGTGCCGATCTTCAACTCGCTGATGCGGATCGACCGCACCCTGATCGAGGCCGCGCGCGACGCCGGCGCGAACGGATTCCAGATCCTCACCGTGGTGATCATCCCGCTTGCACGGCCGGGCATCCTGATCGGCTCGATCTTCGTGATCACGGTCGTGATGGGGGATTTCCTGACCATGGGCATCATGGGCGGCCAGCAGATCGCCTCGGTCGGCAAGATCATCCAGACACAGATGCAGTTCCTGCAATTCCCGCTGGCCGCCGCCAACGCTGTGATCCTTCTGGCGGCGGTGCTGGTCGGGGTGTGGGCGCTGCTGAAACTCGTCGATATCCGCAAGGAGCTGTAGAGCCATGACAGACCGTCGTCCCCGCTCGTTCTATGTCCTGTTCGGGATCTTCCTGCTTTTCATGATGTTCCTCTACGGTCCGATGATCTCGATCCTGCTGCTGTCGTTCCAGAGCGCCGATGGCGGGCTGGTCTTTCCGGTCAGGGGCCTGTCGACATACTGGTTCGAAAAGCTCTGGGCCGGTGACGGGCAGGTGGCGATCGGCCCGGCGCTGCGGCGGTCCTTCGTGCTGGCACTTGTCGTCATGGTGCTGACGGTGACGATCTCGGTCCTTGCCGGGCTGGCGTTCCGCCACCGGTTCCGGGGGGCGACACTGCTGCTCTACGTCGCGATTTCCAGTCTGATCGTGCCGTCGATCGTCGTCTCGCTTGGAATCGCGCTGGAATTCCGGCTCATCGACGACGCCATCAAGGACCTTGGCGCAGCCTGGAACATCGGCTGGATCCAGAGCAATTTCGTGTCGGCGCTTGGCCCGTTCACGAGCGGCCTTGGCGCGCATCTGACATGGACGCTGCCTTTCGGCCTGCTGATCATGTTCGCGGTCTTCAACCGCTTCGATCCCGCCTTCGAGGAAGCCGCGCGAGATCTCGGCGCGACGCCCTTGCAGACCTTCCGTCACGTGACCCTGCCGATGATCGCGCCTTTCCTTATCGGCATCGCCGTCTTCGGCTTCACGCTGAGCTGGGACGAACTGGCGCGCTCGTCGCAGGTCATGGGATCCGACAACACCCTGCCCATGCAACTCGCGGCCAAGACCACGACGGTGACCGACCCAGAGATCTACGCGTTGGGTTCGGCGACGACCGCCGGCTCGGTGCTGTTCATCATCCTGATGTTCACCCTTGTCAGCCTGATCCAGCGGCGCCGCCGGCGGTTGCTCTGATGCGGATCCACGTCGTCAATCCCAATGCCAGCGACGCGATGACCGCGGGCATCGCGGCTGTGGCGGAGCTGGCCGCGCCACCGGGCGCCAGGATCATCACCACGGGTGCTGAAGGCGGGCCGCAATCGATCGAGGGGCCGCTGGATGGCGCGCTCGCGGTGCCGTGGATGCTGCGCCGGATCGAGCAGGCCGAGGCCACATCCGTCGATGCGCATGTGATCGCCTGTTTCGACGATACGGGCCTTGATGCCGCGCGCTGTCTGGCACGCGCGCCGGTGGTGGGCATCGGTGAGGCCGCCGCGCATTGCGCGACGATGCTGGCAGACCGGTTCGCGATCGTCACGTCGGTGCCCGAGGCGCTGCCGGTGCTGCGCGGCAATCTCGCGCGCTACGGCCTCCTGGGTCGCTGTGCAGGGCTGCGCGCCGCCGGCGTGCCGGTGCTCGACATCGATGCCGGCACGCCCGAGGCGATCTCGGCGATCCGGCGCGAGACCCGCGCCGCGATCACCGAGGACGGCGCGGATGCGATCGTCCTGGGCTGTGCGGGCATGGCGACGCTCGCAGCCGCGCTCGCCGACGAGTTCGGCTGCCCTGTGATCGAGGGTATCTCGGCCGGGCTGGCGATCGCGGCCGCACTGGCCGGGGCTGGCTTGCGCACCTCGAAACGCGGCGGATATGCCACGCCGCAGCAGAAGGTCCTGCCATGACGGTTCAGCCCGCCATCCGGACCATGACGCGCGCCGATCTCGACCTTGCGCTGTCATGGGCCGAGGCGGAAGGCTGGAACCCGGGCCTTGACGACGCGGCGGCCTTTCTCGGCGCGGATCCCGGCGGTTTTCTTGTAGCCGATGTGGACGGGGCCCCTGCGGCCAGCCTGTCGATCGTGCGGTTCGGCGATGACACCGCGTTTCTGGGTCTTTATATCTGTCGGCTCGACATGCGCGAGCGCGGCGTCGGTTTCGCTCTGTGGCAGCACGGTATGGCGCGGCTTGCGACGCGCACCATCGGCCTTGACGGTGTGCCGGCCCAGCAGGCCAATTATGCGCGCTCGGGTTTCGTCATGGCGCACGGGAACGTGCGATTTTCGGGCGAGATCGCACCGGTGGGCCCCGATCTGACAACGCCGGCGGACCCTCGGCACATCGACGCGGCCGTGTTGCTCGACCGGGCCGTGACCGGATTTGATCGCGCCGGCTTCATGCGGGACTGGCTGCAGGGCGACCCGAGCCGCATCGCGCGCGTCCTTATCCGCGACGGGGATCTTGCGGCCTTCGGCGTTCTGCGCGCCTGCGTGTCCGGCTGGAAGGTCGGGCCGCTTTTTGCCACTGACCGGGCCGCGGCAGAGGTGATACTCGACGGGCTCGCGCATCAGGCCGGCGGCGACCAGATCAGCCTCGACGTGCCGGACCCCAATCAAGGCGCGAAGGCGCTGGCGCAGGACAGGGGGCTTGTTGCGGACTTCGAGACGGCCCGCATGTGGCGCGGCCCGGCACCGGCGCAGGATCTGTCGCGCACCTTCGGGCTGGCGACGTTCGAGCTGGGCTGACGTCTCAGGGCGTGGTGATCAGAACCGGCGGGTCCAGCGGATATTCCTGCAGGTTCGCCGTGTCCCCGATGCGGTCAACCACCGCGAAAACGCCCGGCACATGCAGCGGGCTCAGAACGCCGTGCCACGTGCCCCGGTGCAGGTTGACGCCCTGACCGGCGCCCGCGAGGAAGGCATGGACAGCGCCGGGGATGTCGCCGGGATTGGCCACGATCACCAGCCACGGATTGCGGTGCATCGGGAGGAAGGCCTGACTGCCCTCGGGGTGTCGCTCCAGAAGGTCAAGCCGGTAGGGCAGGCTGCGCGGCGCGGCGTCGAACAGGCTGATCCCGGCGCGCCCGCCCGGCCCGAAATCCAGCCGCGCCAGATCGTGATATCGCCCGCAGAGCCCCTGATTTATGATCCGGTCGGGCGCCCCAGAGATGTCCAGAACCTCGCCGAACGGGGCAAACGCATCGTGGGTCAGTGGCTGTGCGATCACCCGGCCCATGGCAGATCCAGCCCCGGATGCCGGTTCACATCCTTGTATAGCAGGTACCGAAAGGGCCCGTCGCCGGTGGCGATGCAGGCCTGCGGGCAGAATGCGCGCAGCCACATGAAATCGCCTGGTCCGACCTCGACCCAGTCCGTGTTGAGCAGGTACTGCGCCGTCCCCTGCAGCACATACAGCCCGTGTTCCATCACATGAGTTTCGGCGAACGGGATGCGCCCGCCGGGCAGGAAGGTCACGATATTGACGTGACAATCGTGGCGCATGTCCTCCGGATCCACAAAGCGCGTGGTGCCCCACTTGTCCGTCCCCGCCATCCAGCGGATCGGCTCTGCGCGGTCGGAGGTCACGAACGCCTCGGGGGGCTCGATCCCGTCCGCTGGCGTCCAGCGTTTGCGGGTCCAGTGGAACCTGAGATCCGTGCGGCCGGGATTGCTGACACGCCACTCCGTCAGCGGCGGGATATAGGCATAGCCGCCCGGCCCGAGCGCGTGGGGGGCATCGCCGATGCGCAGCTCCATCTCGCCTTCGGTGACAAACAGGACCGCCTGCGCACCCGCATCGGGTTCGGGATGCTCGGACCCGCCCCCCGGCGCGACCTCGACCGCGTATTGCGCGAAGGTCTCTGTGAACCCTGAGAGTGGACGCGCGAGGATCCAGGCGCGGGTCTCATGCCAGCCCGGCAGCCGCGACGTCACGATATCGCGCATCGTGACGGCGGGCAGCACGGCATAGGCGGTGGTGAAGATCGCCGTCCCTTCGGGGCTTTGCGACTGATCGGGCAGGCCCCCCGGGGGGAAGGCATAGGAGGCGCCGATCCGGTCCGTCATGTCGGTCACAGCATGTCCTCCAACCGCAGCCGCGCGATGCGTTCGGCCGCACGACAGGCCTCGACGAACTCGGTGTCGGTATCATTGGCGATGCGCCGGTCGAGTTCGTAAAGGAGCGCCTGCGGGTCATGATCGGACGCGGCGATGATGAACGGAAAGCCGTGCTTGCGCTTGTAGGCGGCGGCCCGCTCGACCAGATGTGCGCGGTCGGTTTCGGACAGCGCCGCCGCCAGCATGTCCGCCGGGTCGGGTTGTGCGGTCAGTACGCCAAGCTGCTCCTGGTGCGAGGCACTTCGGAACATCCGCGCCAAGGCATTGTGCAA
The DNA here is from genome assembly GCA_041685435.1 of Roseovarius sp. Taxonomy (GTDB): domain Bacteria; phylum Pseudomonadota; class Alphaproteobacteria; order Rhodobacterales; family Rhodobacteraceae; genus Roseovarius. The sequence goes on along the minus strand of JAWLFT010000004.1, from coordinate 41,093 downwards.
CCCGGCGGGCGTGTCATGCGCCGGGCCCAGCTCCAGCGCAAAGGCCCGCTCGGCGATCCACGCGGTGAACATCCCGCCGAACCTGTCCACGAATCTGTCGCGCGTCATCGCGCTTGGCCGCTCTGCCTGACGCGGCGGGTGCGTCCTGGCCCAATGCCGCGCGATCTGCAGCCGGGTGGGGCACCAGACGCCCTCATGCGCCGCGACGTGGTCCAGAAAGCGCCTCAGCCCGGCGATCTTGCCCGGACGCCCGATCAGGCGGCAATGCAGCCCGACGCTCATCATCGCGGGCAGACCGTCCGCGCCTTCGGCATAAAGCGTGTCGAAGGCGTCGATCAGGTATTGTGCGAAATCCTGCCCCGTCACCCAGCCCGGTGAGGCGGCAAAGCGCATGTCATTGGCCTCCAGCGTGTAGGGGATGATCAACTGATCGCGGTCCCCGATCCGGCGCCAATGGGGCAGGTCGTCGTCATAGGCATCCGAGAGATACTCGAACGCATCGGTCTCGGCCACCAGCCGCACCGTGTTCATCGAGCAGCGTCCGGTATACCAGCCGCGCGGCGGCATCCCCACGACCTCGGTATGCAGGCGGATCGCCTCGAGGATCTGCGCGCGTTCTTCGGCCTCGGGCATGTCGCGATGGTCGATCCATTTCAGGCCGTGGCTGGCAATCTCCCAGCCGGCGTCCTTCATCGCCTCCACCTGTTCGGGGCTGCGCGCCAGTGCGCTGGCCACGCCGTAGATCGTCAGCGGCACGCCCGCGCCCGTGAACAGGCGGTGCACGCGCCAGAATCCCGCCCGCGCGCCATACTCGTAGAGCGATTCCATGTTCCAGTTGCGCTGACCCGGCCAGGGGGCCGCCCCCGGAATGTCCGACAGGAACCCTTCGGAGGCCGCGTCGCCATGCAGCAGGCAGCTTTCGCCGCCTTCCTCGTAATTCAGCACGAACTGCACCGCGATCTTTGCGCCACCGGGCCAGTTGGCGGCCGGCCGCCGCGGCCCGTAACCGATCATGTCGCGTTCATATCTTGCCATCTGCATGCGGGCTCCCGGGGGCGAGGGTTCCTTCATTCAATACGAACAAGGATGTGTTGAGTGCAAGAAAGACCCGGCAGGCCCGAGCCGGGCCAAAACGGGCAAAGTTGCGCGATCATGCACAAGAAAGCGGCACAATCCCCGCAATTCTTTCGTGAACGGATCAGATGCCATTGGCGGCGACCCGGTCGGCTGTCACGTCTTGGGGGGACGAACACGAAAGGCCCGAGGATGACCAAAACACCCAGAACCCCCGGCATTGCACCGGCCCGGCTGGACCCGGCAACGCTGCAGTGCCATTTTTCCGACCACGAGGCGCCGCTTGATCCGCATGCGGCGCGCGTGGCGGCGGATCGGTGCTATTTCTGCCTCGATGCGCCCTGCATCACCGCCTGTCCGACCGAGATCGACATCCCGCTGTTCATCCGGCAGATTCAGGCCGGTCAGCCTGAGGGCGCGGCGCGGACCATTCTGGATCAGAACATCCTCGGCGGGATGTGCGCGCGCGTCTGTCCCACCGAAACCCTGTGCGAGGGGGCTTGCGTGCGCGAGTTTGCCGAAAGCAAGCCGGTCGAGATCGGGCGGCTGCAGCGCTACGCCACCGACAGCCTGATGGCGCGCGACGGTCATCCGTACCAACGCGCCGCCCCGACCGGCAAGCGCATCGCGGTCGTCGGGGCCGGGCCGGCCGGGCTGGCCTGCGCGCACCGGCTGGCGATGCACGGCCATGACGTGGTGCTGATCGAGGCCCGCGACCGGATCGGCGGGCTGAACGAATACGGCATCGCCGCCTACAAGACCGCCGGCGATTTCGCGCAGGCCGAGGTCGAATGGCTTCTGGGGATCGGCGGCATCGAGACGCGCACGGGGGTCCGTCTTGGCAAGGATGTCACGCTGGCGGATCTGCGCTGCGATTACGACGCGGTGTTTCTCGGGATGGGCCTTGGCGGGGTCAATGCGCTCGGGCTCGAGGGCGAGGCGCGCGAGGGCGCGCGCGACGCCGTGGATTTCATCGCCGAGTTGCGCCAATCGGACGATCTGGCGACCCTGCCCATCGGACGCCATGTCGTGGTGATCGGGGGTGGCATGACCGCCGTGGACGCAGCGGTGCAATCGAAACTGCTGGGCGCCGAGGTGGTCACCATGGTCTACCGCCGGGGCCGCGACCGGATGAGCGCCTCGACCCATGAGCTTGATCACGCCGCCACGGCCGGGGTGCGGATCGTCACCGACGCCCAACCGGTCGCGGTGCATGGCAACGGCGCGGTGCGCGAGGTGGAATTCGTCTACACGACAGATGGTGCGAACGGGTTTGAGCCGACCGGCGAGACCTTCCGACTGCCCGCCGATCAGGTGTTCAAGGCAATCGGCCAGACAATCGACTATGTGCCCGAGGGGCTGACCCTAGCAAAGGGCAAGATCGCGGTGACCGGGGCCGGGCGCACCGGGATGGACGGGGTCTGGGCCGGGGGCGACTGCACCGCCGGGGCTGAGGATCTGACCGTCACGGCGGTGGCCGAGGGCCGCGACGCGGCCGAGGACATCCACGCGGCTCTCGGCGTCTGAGCCAAAGGAACACGCCGTCTGGCGCTTCGCCGCTGGCGGCCCAGTATTAGGAGACAAGCAGAATGGCCAATCTCACCAGCGACTTCCTCGGCATCAGATCGCCCAATCCCTTCTGGCTGGCCTCGGCCCCGCCGACCGACAAGGAATACAATGTCACCCGCGCCTTCAAGGCGGGCTGGGGCGGCGTGGTCTGGAAGACGCTCGGCTTCGATCCGCATGTCGTCAACGTCAACGGGCCGCGTTACGGGGTCGTGCACGGGGCCGACCGGCAGGTTCTGGGGCTCAACAATATCGAGCTGATCACCGACCGGCCGCTGGATGTGAACTTGCGCGAGATCAAGACGGTCAAGCGCGACTGGCCCGACCGGGCCATGGTGGTCTCGCTGATGGTGCCCTGCGACGAGGCCTCGTGGAAGGCCATCCTGCCGATGGTCGAGGAGACCGGCGCCGACGGGATCGAGCTGAATTTCGGCTGCCCGCACGGCATGAGCGAGCGCGGCATGGGATCGGCTGTCGGTCAGGTGCCCGAATATGTCGAGATGGTCACCCGCTGGTGCAAGCAGAACACCCGTATGCCGGTGATCGTGAAGCTGACCCCCAATATCAGCGATATCCGCCAGTCGGCGCGGGCAGCCCATAAGGGCGGGGCGGATGCCGTCAGCCTGATCAACACCGTCAATTCGATCACCAGCGTCGATCTGGACCTGATGGCGCCAGAGCCGACCATCGACGGCAAGGGCACGCATGGCGGCTATTGCGGGCCCGCGGTCAAGCCGATCGCGCTCAACATGGTGGCCGAGATCGCGCGCGATCCGGAAACCGCGGGTCTGCCGATCTCTGGGATCGGGGGCGTCAGCACATGGCGCGACGCGGCCGAATTTCTTGTGCTTGGCGCAGGCAATGTGCAGGTCTGCAGCGCAGCGATGACCTACGGCTTTGGAATCATCAAGGAACTCACCGCCGGGCTGTCGCTGTGGATGGACGAGAAGGGCTACCGCACCATCGACGAGGTGACCGGGCGCGCGGTGCCCAATGTCACCGACTGGCAGTATCTCAACCTCAACTACGTGACCAAGGCGCGTATCGATCAGGACGCCTGCATCAAGTGCGGGCGCTGCTATGCGGCCTGCGAGGATACATCGCATCAGGCGATTTCCATGAGCGCGGATCGCGTCTTCGAGGTGATCGACGCAGATTGCGTGGCCTGCAACCTGTGCGTCAATGTCTGCCCCGTCGAGAACTGCATCACGATGGAGCGCTTGTCGGCGGGAACGGTCGATCCGCGCACGGGACAAACCGTGCGGGACCAGAATGCGAACTGGACGACGCATCCCAACAACCCGATGGCGCAGGCGGCTGAATGAAGGCGGCCCGGCGCCATGATGCAGGCTTGAGCCGGAGGATGAGGTTTGGCTGGGCGCGACTGCGAAGATGGGGCCGAATTTCGGTGTGGAGGCCGGCAGTGGTGATGGTTTTTGCGGCAGTTTCGGAGGTGATGCTCTTGCAGCGTCCGCGTCCGAAAAAGACGCGTGACTGTCCGGTCAGGATTGATACCCTCGCGGCATGTGAGAGGGTCAGAAGACGAGGGTCGCGGCACGTCAAGCCTGATGTCAGGGCCGGTGCCGGTGCCGCGGAACGGGAAAGGAACGCCATGGTTCGGGAGGGACAATTATCCTCAGGGGGCGTCGTCCCCGGCCGCAAACCGCTCGCAACCATGCTGCGCTGTTGCCATCGTTCGTGACCGTTTCTCCTGCGTCAGAAATTCAACAATCCAAACCGATCCGGAGACCGAAATGCCAACACCTGCCGCCAACATGCACATCAATGCCGACCGGCTCTGGGAGACGATCCACGAGATGGCGGAGATCGGGCCGGGCGTGGCGGGCGGCAACAACCGGCAGGCCCTGACCGATGAGGATGCCCAAGGTCGTGCCCTGTTTCAGGAATGGTGTGAGGCGGCGGGCCTGACCATGGGCCTGGACGAGATGGGCAACATGTTCGCGCGGCGCGAAGGCACGGATCCCGACGCCCTGCCGGTCTGTGTCGGCAGCCACCTGGACACGCAGCCGACGGGTGGGCGCTATGACGGGGTGCTCGGCGTGCTGGCGGGCCTTGAGATCATCCGCACGCTGAACGATCTGGATATCCGGACCAGACATCCCATCGTGGTGATCAACTGGACCAACGAGGAAGGCACGCGCTTTGCGCCCGCGATGCTTGCCTCGGCGGTGTTCGCAGGGGTGCTGTCACGGGACTGGGCCTACGACCGGGTGGACGCGCACGGCAAGCGCTTTGGCGACGAGCTGGAGCGGATCGGCTGGAAAGGCAATGAGCCGGTCGGCGACCGCAGGATGCACGCCTTTTTCGAGCTGCATATCGAACAGGGCCCGATACTGGAGGCCGAGGGCCGCGAGGTCGGCGTAGTCACGCACGGGCAGGGGCTGCGCTGGATCGAGTGCACGGTGACCGGCAAGGGCAGCCATACCGGATCGACCCCGATGTACATGCGCCGCAATGCCGGGCGCGCGCTCGCGAGGGTGACCGAACTCGTCCACGAGATCGCGTTGCAATATCAGCCCAATGCCGTGGGCGCGATCGGGCAGATCGACGTCCATCCCAACAGCCGCAACGTCATCCCCGAAAAGGTGGTCTTCACCGTCGATTTCCGCAGCCATGTCCTCGAGACGATGGAGGCGATGGTCAGGGAGCTGAACGAGACCGCGCCGGGGATCTGCGCCGATGTGGGCGTCAACTTCAAGTCCGAGGTGGTGGGGTTCTTCGACCCGCCGGCCTTCGACGAGGTGCTTGTGGGCCGGGTGCGCGATGCCGCGGACCGGCTGGGCTACAGCCATGCCGATCTGGTCTCCGGCGCGGGCCACGATGCCTGCTGGATCAACAAGGTCTGTCCGACCACGATGGTCATGTGCCCCTGCAAGGACGGGCTGAGCCATAACGAGGCCGAGGAGATCAGCAAGGGCTGGGCCACCGCCGGCGCCGATGTGCTGATGCATGCCGTGGTGGAAACGGCGGAGATCGTGGCGTGATCGGGAGGCCAGCCCCCAAACGCATGTATGAATGGGGGCCAGCCCCCAAACCCCCGGGATATTTCAGGCCAGAAGAAACACCGAGCGACATCAAGCAACAGGGAG
>JAWLFT010000004.1:0-35243 GCA_041685435.1 Roseovarius sp. | reverse complement strand
GGCCAGCCCCCAAACGCATGTATGAATGGGGGCCAGCCCCCAAACCCCCGGGATATTTCAGGCCAGAAGAAACACCGAGCGACATCAAGCAACAGGGAGACATCACATGACCACCAAAGTCGTCAAGAACGGCACGGTTCTGACCGCCGACCGCACCTGGAAGGCGGACATCGCGATCGAGGGCGAGACGATCCGGGAGGTCGGCCCGGACCTGACCGGGGACGAATATATCGACGCCGAGGGTGCCTATGTGATCCCCGGCGGCATCGACCCGCACACCCATTTCGAGATGCCGTTCATGGGCACCACCGCCGCCGAGACGTTTGAGACCGGGACATGGGCCGCGGCCTGCGGCGGCACCACGATGACGGTGGACTTCTGCCTGCCCGGCCCCGATGGCAGCCTGAAGAACGCGATCAACGACTGGCACCGCAAATCCGCCCCGCAGATCTGCTCCGATATCGGATTTCACATGGCGGTGACGGGATGGGACGAGACGATCTTCAACGAGATGAAGGACGCCATCGACATGGGCGTCAATTCGTTCAAGCATTTCATGGCCTACAAGGGCGCGCTGATGATCGAGGATGACGAGATGTTCGCCTCGTTCCGCCGCTGCAAGGAGTTGGGCGGGCTACCCATGGTGCATGCCGAGAACGGCGATATCGTGTTCGACCTGCAGCAGCAGATGCTGGAGCAGGGCATCACCGGGCCCGAGGGTCACGCCTATTCGCGCCCCCCGGAGGTCGAGGGCGAGGCGGTCAACCGGGCCATCATGATCGCCGACGCCGCCGGCGTGCCGCTATATGTCGTGCATGTGTCCTGCGAGCAGGCGCATGAGGCGATCCGCCGGGCGCGCCAGAAGGGCCAGCGTGTCTACGGTGAACCGCTGGCGCAGTTCCTGCTCCTCGACGAATCCGAGTATTTCAACACCGACTGGGACCATGCGGCCCGGCGCGTGATGTCCCCGCCGTTTCGCAGCAAGCAGCATCAGGACGGGTTATGGGCCGGGCTGGCCGCGGGGTCGCTGCAGGTCGTGGCCACGGACCATTGCGCGTTCTCGACCGAGCAGAAGCGCCGCGGCGTGGGCGATTTCACCAAGATCCCGAATGGATCCAACGGGCTGGAGGAACGGCTTGCGGTGGTGTGGACCGCAGGCGTCGAGACCGGCCGGCTCACGCCCAACGAGTTCGTGGCCGTCACATCGACCAACGCGGCGAAGATCCTCAACATCTACCCCAAAAAGGGCGCGCTGGTGCCCGGCGCTGATGCCGACATCACCGTGTGGGATCCGAAGATCTCCAAGACCATCTCGGCGGGCAATCATCATTCGATCCTCGATTACAACGTGTTCGAGGGTGTCGAGGTCAGCGCGCAGGCGCGTTACACGATCTCGCGCGGCGAGGTGATCTGGGCCTGGGGTCAGAACAGCCAGCCGCAGCCGGGCCGCGGCCGATTTGTGCCGCGCCCGCCCTTCCCGTCGGCGCATCAGGCGCTGTCGAAATGGAAGGCGCTCAACACGCCGCGCAGGATCGACCGCGACCCGCAGAACATTCCCGCAGGTGTGTGACGAGCCGACAGGTCAGGGGTGCCGCCTGAGACGGGCGCAGCCGGCAGGGGCCGGGCCGTGCGCGCCGCCCGCATAATCGATGCAGCGCATGACCTTGCGGAGCGGTCACGGGTTCACGCCGCCTTGGCGGGATGGCGCACCTCAGCCCATTTGAGGCCGGGGCGATAGCGTGCGGCGACATGGCCCTCGGTCAGCGCGAAGAGATGCAGCCAGCCGCTGTCGAAGAGCGCGCGCACCTCCGGATGACGCTCAAGTATGTCGGTGATCGCCTCTTGTGGCGCGTCGATCAGGACCGTCAGGCGTAGCGGCTCGTGCATGGGCGTCTCGCCATCGTGGATGGCCTGCCACGGCAGCCCGGGGCGCAGGATGCCGCCATTGCCCTGCACCACGCCGATGCCACCCACCACGTTGTGGATCAGCTTGTTGCCGCCGCCGAACGCTGACGGCGCCACGGTCGAGCCGTAATATTGCAGGTTGATCCAGCTCGCGACGACGACCGGCGCGGTCAGGATCAATTCCAGCGTGGCGAATCCCTCGTCGTTGCGCCAATCGTAGCTGTGCAGGAAAGTGCGCCCCTGCAGATCCGCGCTGCAGGTCACGCCGCGCGGCGCGGCGACGAATCCGGCACAGTCCCCAAGGCCCCATTCGGGGCGCAGCTCGGCCCAGTTCGTCGCGCGAGCTGCCACGGTAAGCGGGGTGGCTCCGGGCAGACGCGGCGCACGTTCGGCGCGCGCCACGTCGCCCGCCGCCTGCAGCCAATTCTGCGCCCGGCTGATATCCGTGCCGTGATGTGGTGCGGGGGTGTCGCGATACAGGGTGACCTCGTCGGTCACGGTGTCGTGCAGCCCGGCCAGGAACAGCGTGTCCTCGGGCAGTTCGATGCCGCGCTCGACAAGCCCGGCGCGGGTCTCGGGATCATTCAGCAGCCCGGCCAGAACACGCGCCGAGACCTCGCCGGTCTGACCGCAACAGGCCCCGCAATGATATGCGCTTTCATGCGGATTGTTGGTGACCTGCGCCCCGTGGCCAATCAGCAGGACAAGGCGCGCATGCCCGCCGGTCAGGCTCATCGCGCGCAGCACGGTTGCCGCGGTATCGCCCTTCTGCTCGGCCGTGAGCCCGCCGACGACATGGGGCACCGGGCCGGGCGTCAGGCCCCTGGCGCCGAGCCCCAGAGCATCCTTCATCAGTTTCCAGCCATAGGCGGGACCCGCGGCCTCGACGAAGGCGAAGGACGACACCGCCGCCTGCCGGAACCGCCCCCAGGCGCGGGTGGCGCGGGCGGCGATGCGGAGCGTTTCCTCGGTTGCGTCGTCGGAATGGCTCGCAGTGGTGATCACCGGGGTCAGCAGGGCGGGCAGATGGGCTTGTTCCAGATCGGTGCCTTGGGCCTTGTGCGCCAGCGGCAGCCCGAAAAAGCCGGCGAAACCGATGGTCTCGACCTCCGGGCTCTGTGCCTCGAGGGCGCGGCGGAAGACCTCGGATCGCACATCGATGCAGAACGCGACCTGAAGCGCGGATCGGGCCGTCGCGTGCGAGGGCGTTGCAAGCCGGCCGCACAGCTTGCGCTGATAGGCGCGTTCGGCCGCGTCCTGCAGGATGGCATCGATCACCTGATCGGCGGTCGGGGCTACGGGAGCTTCATGCGCCGCGACGGTTGCCTGCCAGGCCTCTGCCACCTGCGGGATGTGCGCCAGCAAGGCCTCTTCCCAGATCAACCGGATGGCGAGAAGGTCCGTCAGTGTTTCATCCGATCTGTCCTGCAGTTCGGCCTGCCACAGCAGCCAGCGCGCGTGCTGCGACCAGCCGCCGAGATCCATCAGCACGCGGTGAAACGCGGTCTCGGCCGCCGCCTCTGTCAGATCGAGCGCGCTTGCCGCGCGCAGGATCGCGCGCTCGGAGGTGTCGGGCGCTGCAGCGACATGGGCGCAGAACCCGCGCAGCCCGGCAATCTCGGGTGTCAGGTCATGCGTCGCCCAGGCCCGCCAGGCGGCGAGGGCGCCGAGCCCCGGGGCCGGGGTCCAGAACGCCTGTCCGCGGTCGAAATGCCCCGCCGCCCACAGCCCGATGCTGCGCGAGATGACGGCGGGCCAGTCGGTGCCGGTCAGCCGTGCCGCAAGCTCGGCCACGGTCGGCAGCGCCTGCGGCTCCGGGCTCTCGGTTGCCATCTTGGCCTTGAGCAAGGCCAGATCGACGGGCTTGAGCGGTGACGGGCTGGCCAGAAGGGCCACGGCAAGATCGTCATCGGTGATCTCGCCCGCCTTGCGCTGTGCTGCGAAATCCGCCCGCGCGCCGGTCAGCCGCACGCCCGCCACCCGCGCCAGACGCGCGGCGGCCTGTGTCAGATCCTCGTTCGCCTGACCGAGAAACGGATTGACGGCCACCGTCCCGTCAAGCGGGAAGGCTGGCGGAATGGCGCGTGCGGCAGTCCGCGCGGCGTTGAGCAGTTTTGAGACGAATGCCGGCTCGATGTCATCATGTTTCACGAACATTTTCTCAGTCTCCTGTATGAATTTAGTGCGCTTTGGTCACGTTCAGCCCACCGATGGCGCGGTCGAGCAACGCGTTCAGGTAAAGACCGTTGGCGATATGCACGCGCAGACCCGCCGTTGCCGGGTGATGCGCCCAGAGCGGAAACAGCGCCTGCGCCACGGCGACCAGCCCGAAGGAGATCACCGCGAGCACGATCAGCGCCCATTCCAGCGGCCCTGCCACGGGGGCCGCTGGCAGCTGTGCTCCCCAGATCCCCCCCGCGACCGTGTGAAAGGTGAAATAGGCCACCGTCGCACCGAGCGACGCAAGCCCCATGCGCAAGGTCAGCGCGCGAGGTGCGGCATCCGCCAGGCCTTGGGCGACGAGGTAGGCCACGCCGAAGATCAGGATGGCACCGAGGGCGAGGGCCTGCGGTGATTTCGGGCCGACGACCCAGGCGAACCCCGAGGCCACGACAGCATAGAGCACGAGCGCCAGCGCGAAGGACCGCGCCACGGCCGCAAGATCGGGCACCGCGATGGCGCCGGGTCGCCGTACCTGCAAGACCGCCTTGACCGCCCGCCCCGAGGCAAGAAAGGCATGCGCCTTGTAGAGCGAATGCGCCACGATGTGCAAAAGCGCCAGCGGCCACAGCCCCAGCCCGCATTGCAGCAGCATGAACCCCATCTGCCCCACGGTGGACCAGGCCAGAGCCGTCTTGACCGCGCTTTGTGTCAGCATCACCATGCCGGCAAAGAGGGCCGTGAAGCCCCCAAGCATCACCAGCGCCGCCATGGCCCCCGCGCTCGCCTCGACGAGGCCGGAGGTGACGATCAGCAACACGCCGCCCGAATTGACGATGCCGGCATGCAGCAGCGCCGAGACCGGGGTCGGGGCCTCCATCACCTCGGTCAGCCAGCCATGCAGCGGAAAGGAAGCGGTCTTGAGCGCGGCCGTCACCACCAGCAGCGCCACCGCGACATGCGCCGCAAGCGGCAGGCCCCCCGCCGCCGCGGCGTTCAGCGCCACGAGGTTCGACGTGCCAAAGGATGATGCAAGCAGGACAGTCGCAAGGATCAGCGTCGCGTCGCCGAGCCCCCAGACCAGTGTGAACTTTGCCGCCGCACGCCTCGCCTCGGGCCGGTCGGGGTAGAATAGCAGCAATTGCCGCAGAACCAGACCGACCGCCACGAAAGCGGCAATCAAGACAACCAGGCTTCCGGCCTGCACGAGGATCAGGACCGCCGCCAGCGCCGCCAGCATCCAGCCGTGAAACGCCCCTTCGCGCGCCTCACCGTCCAGATAGGTGCGGGAATAGCGCACCACGATCCAGCCCACGAACGCCACCAGAAGCGTCATGGTGGCACTCACCGCGTCAAGGCGAACCGACAGCATCCCGCCCGCTGTCCCGACGCTGGCCGGGCCCGCGGCCAAGAGTTGCACCAGCCCGGCGCCGGCGAGTCCGAGCGCGGCAAGCGCTGCGGCTTCTCCGATGTGCGGCAAGCGTCCCGGGCGACAGCCCGCGCGCGCCACGAACAACACGGCCGTCATCAGGACCACGAGTGGCGAAAGTAGCGAAAATACGGGAAGCGTCATGATTCTGGTCTCCTGCGCTGGTTGCGCGTCAGGAGATATCGCTTGCCAGACGTGGATAAAAATTCATATTTTCCGCAAAATTGTTCTACTTTATAGAAGGGTACCCCAGATGAACCTTCACCACCTCCGTCTTTTCCGTGCCGTTGCGCGGGATGGCACCCTGACCGGTGCGGCCCGGGCGCTGAACCTGTCGCAATCGGCGGTGTCGACGCAGCTTCGCACGCTGGAGGCGGTGCTCGGGCATGACCTCTTCGAACGTCGGGGACGCGGGCTTGTGCTGACCGAGGCGGGCCGAATCGCGCTTGACCATGCCGAGGCGATCTTTCGCACAGCGGATGATCTGACCGCCACGCTGGCTCAGGCCGGAAGCTCGCGCCGGGTGTTGCGTGTCGGGGCGTTGGCCACCCTGTCGCGCAATTTCCTCATCGGCTTTGTCGCGCCGCTGATCGGACGGCCGGACGTGGAACTGGTGCTGCGGTCGGGCGCGCAATCCGATCTCGTGCGCGGGCTCGAGGCGCTGTCACTCGACATCGTGCTCACCAATCTTGCGCCCCCGCGCGATGCCGCAAGCCCGTATCTCGTTCAGGCCTTGTCGGATCAGCCTGTAAGCATCGTCGGGTTTCCAAGGGACGCGCCCGATGGACAATCGCTCGGGGAAATCCTGATGGCCGAGCCGCTGATCCTGCCGACACCGGAAACCGCCCTGCGCGCGGCCTTTGACGGTCTGGTCGACCGGCTTGGCGTCGTGCCACATATCGCGGCGGAGGCCGACGACATGGCGACCCTCCGGCTGCTTGCCCGGGCGGGGGCGGGTCTTGCCGTGTTGCCGCCGATCGTCGTTCAGGACGAACTGAGGTCGGGTCTTCTGGTCGAACGCGCCCGGCTGGATGGCATCACCGAACGATTTCTCGCCGTGACGCTGCGCCGCCGTTTCCCGAATCCTCTGGTTGCCGAAATCCTCAATTCCGCCGACGCGGGATGAGGGTCTTCTGCGGGACGCGTCAGGACCCCGTGCGCGTTCGGGCGCCGCGCGCCGAAACCCGCTTTGGGCCCTTGCGAGCGCGACGCGCCGATCTCTGGCGACACTGCCAGACGCGCGCCGCCGCCGCGTCCGCAAATCGTGGCCGCAGACGGATCCGGCGGCGGGCCGTGTCAGCGCAGATGCGCGCGCAGCATCCAGGCGAATTTCTCGTGGACCAGACCGCGTGCGATGCACAGATCCTCGGTCGGCGTGTCGCCGTTTTTTGCGGCCAGTTCGCCGGCCCCGGCGATGGTTTCCGCCAGCGTCTCCTGCGCGTCCTTCATCAGGCGGATCATCTCCTCGGCCGCGGGCGCGCCGTCGGTCTCGATCACCTTCGATCGCTTGATCATGGCGGCCAGCACACCTTCGGCGTGCCCGTCCAGCGCCTTGATGCGTTCCGCGAGATCGTCCTGTGCGGCGAAGTGATCCTCATAGATGGTCTGGAACAGGTCGTGCAGCGGCCCGAAGGCCATGCCCGTGACGTTCCAGTGAAAGTTCTGCGCCAGCATCGTGGTGACCACCGTCTCGGCCTTGCACTGGTTCAGGGCCTCGATGATCTGTGTGTTCGCATCGGTCGAAAGTGATTTTGCGGTCTGGGTCATCCCCGCCTCCTGCGTCATGGATTGAATGCTGGCTGGCTCATCGGCTGGCTACGCGAGATAAATGAGCCTGATTGCTGCCGGATGCAAGAGTTTTTAGAATCTTTCTAAACTTGAGTATGATTGTCGACAACCGTCCTCAAAAGAAACACCAGATGTCTGCGCGCATGCGCCGGGACACGTGAGCGCAAGAGGAACGTGGCGCTTGATGCATCGCCCTGTCGCAGGCTGCGCGCCAGCGCCAGAAGCCAGGCCTCGTCGAAGGATGTCTCCGCCTCGCCCTCGCGGTAGAGGATCGGTCGCCGGCCGAGCGCCTGGTCAAGACACCGCATGAGCACCTCCGACGCGGCCCGTGCGGCGACCCCGGCATTGCCCGACAGCGCCGCGCAGGCGCCGAACATGTCGACATATTCCTTGCAGCGGACATCCCGCGCGACATGGCGCAGATGATCCAGCAGCAGGGGTGGCGGGTCCTGTGCGTGCGGTGTGCCGGCCTCGCTGGCGGCGTCCCGGGGCAGGGCGGATCTCATCGGTCAGGCTCCTTTCTGGTGCCGTACGCATGGGCTGTCGCGCGGCTCGGCATTTGTCCGGTGCGATACGCGAGGCGGGTCACGCCGTCTTGCCCCCGTCGAGGACCTTCAACGACACCTTCTTCTTGCGGCACTTCTTTTCAAACGCCTTTTCCCAATGCGCGTACCGCCCCATGACGGCCTGCTGCGCGACGACCAGCGCGACAAAAGCCTCTCGATGCGTGTCGGTCTTGAGCGCCTTGAAGGCGGACTTCTGCGGCTTTGTCATCGAGCATCCGATGCAGTGCCCGGCACGCTTGAACTTGCAGACGTCGATGCAGGGGCTTGGAACCTTGCTCATGCGGGCCTCCGGGAAGAATCCAACCGATCGCTCATTTGGTCAGGATCAGCTTGCCGGCGCGGGTGATGCGCAGCGTGTAGGTCTGGCCGTCCAGCAGGATCCGCGCCGTTGTGCCGTCGGGCACCAGATCGCGCGCATCGTGGGTGGCCGGATAGCCGGTGTCGGCGCCGGGCCGGGATTTCGGGGCACTGCACATCCCGGTCACCGCGTGTCGTTTGCCTGCCGCGCATGCGAGCGTTGCAGGTCGATCAACTGTTCGAGCGAGACGCCGTCGGCGCCGCCGCCCTCCGCGCCGGACTGGAGGATCTCGCGCCAGCCGTTTGCGCCTGTCGCGGAGATCTTGCGCGGTTGCGCGGGCTCGGGTGTCATCGTGGGGGTTTCCTTCTCGTCCGGGCGCAATCTCGACATAAAACGTCAGTTATCTGAACCTAGCTAATTCCGATTGATTCAGTCAAGAAATAATTTTCGCTGTGCTGACAGGTGTCGGACATACTGTCTGATGTTTCCGGAAAGGACATCATGAGCCTCTGTCAGTGACTTGACCCAAGCCCGTTTACGTGTGCGGCGGATCATTTCTGTAACGCGGCAGGCGCTTTGATGCCGATGGCGACCGGCTCCCGGCCAGTCCCGTAGGCGCGCAGGGCGGCAGCGCCGAGACCAATCTGAGGCTGAATCAGGGGTATCAGGCGACCGAGGATCATTGCCCAGACACCAGCCGACCAGCGCCCCGACCACAGCGCCCACCACGATGCGGCAGATCACGTCGCGTGCGATCCATTCCAGCAGCCATTCCGACGGATCCGAACCCTGGGCCGCGATGATCAGCCCGAGATAGACGAACGGAAAGGCAAGCCCGTCATTCAGCCCCGCCTCGGCCGTCAGGGTGAACCGCACCGGATGCTCCCGGCCAGCGCCCAACCAAGCAGGGCAACCGCGAAGATCGTGAGTGGCATCGCGATCAGCAGCAGCCGCACGGTCGGGCGCCACCTGTTCCAGCTGCTGATGTTGTCGATCCGAAGCCCGGTGGCGAAAAGCACCACGATCACCACGACCTCGCTGACCATCTCTCAGATCCGGGGGGACACGGTCGGATCGAGCACCGGCGGCATGCCGGGAATGACCGCGAAGCTCACCAGACCGAGGATCATCAGGACACCGGCGGAGGAGGCCGCGCGCAGGAATTTGACGCGTGGCAAAAGTAGGCCACGAAAACCGCCGCGCCCACCGACGCCACGAGAAGATGTGTCGGGGAAAAGTCGAAAAACGGTTCGGCTTCGGACATCTGCACATCCACTTTCTGTTATTTGAAATTCCGCTGACGCTCGGCGGACGCCCTTTCGGGAGACTGTCCGTGTGGCCTGGACCCGCCGCGCGCCCCGGGGGCACAGGCACCGGCCCGTCAGGCAGAGGCGGCCGATGTCCGGTCTGGTTAGTGGCCGCGCGAGGTGCTCGAACTGGCGGCAACCGAGTTGCGCCAGGAAGAGGAGCCCTTGCAGCGGCGACAGATCCGCTCGCCGAAGCCGTCGCTCGGGAATGTGGCCTTGCACCGCAGACAGGCGCGTTGCTTGGGCGTGTCGCTCGATGCGCGCGATGGCTCCGGCATGTCGGGCTTTTCTGTCTTCATCCGAGCCGTCCCTCATTCTATGCCTGGTCTATGCCTGTCGAACAAACGATCCCTGATCGACCTTGCGGAGTATCGCCGGGGCGTATCTCCTGCGTCCCGGCCTGTACAGTCGACCTCAGCCCTTGGGGTGCGGCCTTTCCGGCGTGTTGGCCGGGTCCTCGGCTGGCGTTGCTTTGTCCGGCGTCTCGCCCGTCCCGGCCTTGTCGGGCGCCGCCGCCCTGTTTGTCAGATCCCTGAAAGACATGGATTTCTCCTTTCGTGATGCGCGGTCATGCCGGCTTGATCCCGGGCCTCGGCCGCCGTCAGTAATCCTTGGTCTTCTGGGTGGAGTTTGCGACGGCATTCCCGCCGGCGGCGACATCGCGCCCCAGCCCGGCCGTCGTGTTGCAGCCCGCAAGCGCAAGGAACGCGACCGTGACGGCCAGTATCAGAGGGAACGCGGCAAGCCTCGGGGTCTTCATGTCGGTCTCTCCAGATGCGACGCGCCGGCAGAAATTGCCGCGATCTCGTCTGACACCGGACACCGGCTTTTCAGCGCGCGCACTTACCTGCATCAGTTTTCGCGTCACAAAGGGCCTGTAGGCGTGACGGTGTCGGGCTTCCAAATGGCTTTCGGGTGTTTGGTACGAACGCTTTCGATGCATCCCTGTCGGGGCGGCTGGCCCCCATCCGGTTGGTTCCGGCAGGGACGGCCGCCCTTGCCCGGGGAGCTCGGGCCGCTCATCGCAGCAGCGGTCCGTCCTGATCGAGATAGGCGATATCAAAGCCCGCGAGGTCCGCCAGCCGGTCGAGATCGTCAAAGACCACCCGGCCCTTCTGGAACGTGACCAGACCGTCATCGCGCAGATGACGCAGAACCCGGTTCACATGCACCGCGCTGAGGCCAAGCGCGTCGGCAAGGTGGTATTGCGTCATCGGACAGTCAAAACCGGACTTGTCGCCCACCCCGATCAGGATCAGACGCGCGCCAAGCTCCAGCAGGAAATGCGCCATGCGCTCTTCGGCCGAGCGACGGCCGAGATTGACGAGGTGTTCCACCACCATGGCCTCGTCGCGCGAGGCCGCCCAGAGAATGGCGGTGGCCAGGCGCGGGGCCTGCGCGAAGGCATCCAGAATATCGGATGCGAGAACCTCGGTCGCCTCGATGCGCGTCGCCGCCTCGACGGTGTGATCGGCGGTGCGGAACAGGATGCTGCGCAGCCCGAGGAAATCGCCGGGGATCTGGAAATCCACGATCTGCCGCTCGCCATCCGGCAACAGCTTGTAGGAACACGCCCAGCCCTCTGCCAGCACGAAGGCCGAGGCGTTCGCCTGTCCCTCATGGATCATTTCATGCCCGGCCAGGAAGGTGCGGCGGCGTCGATGAAACACCGCAAGCGTGTCGAGATCGACCTCCGACAGGGCGACGAAGGCCGAAAGCTTGCGTGTCAGGGGGCTGTCGAGGGGCAAATTGCAATCCTTCATGTGATGTTGTGGCATTGGGCAGGGAGGGCAATAGCCAGAAATCCGGGCGCCAGACTGATCTGGATCAGCCCGTCGCGGCGCAAGACGCGTAGGATCGGGTCATGTTGCCGGTCAATGCTGAGCGGCGCACCTTCCCCCGAGCTGAAAGTGAACCCGACATGCCCCGTCCCGACGATATCCCCGGAACCGCCGCGTTGGCCATCTGCGAATCGCTTCTGCTCGCCTTGAATGATCATAACATCCTTCCCGAGAAAGAGATCATCGGAATCCTCACCGACGCGGCCCATGCACATGCAAATGCGCCGCAAGGCGACGAGGATGCGCTGCACGCCGCCGTGGCCGAGCTGATCAACGGCATCATCGCCGGCGGCAACTCCGTGCGCCGGCCGTGACGGCCGACGCCGTGGCAAGCATCACACGCTGCCGGTGACACCCAGAAAAATGACGATCACAAGGGCGACCCCGAGCCCCCCGCTGGGGCCGTACCCCCAAGACCGGCTATGCCGCCATGTGGGCAGCGTGCCGATCAGGGCAAGAACGAGGATAACGAGGAGAATGGTGCCGAGCATGGGAGGTTCCTTTGTCGCGTACGTGTTCGAGTGGATCCCGATTTTGGCAATTGGCAGCCCCGCCGCGGGGACACATCGCGGCAGGGCCATCCGGCGGCAGCGTCATCTCCTGCGGAAAGCACAGGTTTTGCCGCACCGAATAGTATCCCGAACGGTCTGTCGTTACGGCTTCTGCGCCTTCTGCCGAATGGCCGCTCGGGGGAATGTCACGACAGCCGCGAATTGCGGGGGCGGTCTTGCGATCGACCACCTGCCATCACCCTTGCGGATAATGGCGCGTGCAACACTAACCCAGATCAGTCCCGCCTATCTGTATGTGCCTTATTGACCCACAAGGGCGCATGTTGCGCCTGACACAAGAAAGGACACGTTATGTACAAAGCTGCACTTTTTTCACTGTTCGCGATCACGGCGCCTTTGGGCGCATCTGCCGCGACCATCGCAGTCGAGGGGGGTGGCCCCTACGATGTCACCTCCGACACGCTCTTCACCGGTGTTGTCACGTCCTCCGCCGATGGCGCCGGAAGCTACATCCTGGACTTCTTCACACCGGGCCAGACGGTTGTCGGCGTCGCCGATGCGGCGGTAACGGAAGCCACCATAGGTGAGAGCTTCACCGGTCTGAACATGAGCTGGATCGACGGGATCAACCTGAACACGCTGGTCTCCGCTGCGGGGGTGGACACGTTGACCACGGAGTTCAACGAGGACTTTCCCGTCCAGCAACTCAGGTTCGATTGGTCGAACTCCGTGGCAGACGCGGGATTTCGCTTTGACGTCGAGACGACCGTGGCCGCCGTTCCCCTGCCGGCCTCGATCCTGCTGATCGGCACCGCGCTTGGGGGGCTCGGACTGTTCGGCCGTCGTCGCAAGCAGCCCGTCGGCGCCGCTGCCTGAACGACACGGGCGGCGCGCCATGCGCCTCCGTTTGAAAATTTGTGCCCGCGCGACTGTGTGGGCACACTCCATCTTCGCTCTGGATCATGGCCAATGTGACCGCCAGGGCGCAAACCGTCCCCTGGATCACCTCCTGAACCCGACACTCGAAAAGCCGAGGACGCGACATGCCAGATGACGGGCTGACCAAGGCAGTGCCTGTGCCGCCGCCCAGACCGGCCACGGGCTGGTTTGCCACGCTCGAACGAGGGGCGTTCCATACCGCGTTTCTGGGCGTCATCGCGGGGTTGATGATCCTTGCCGTCCTGAAGGCGTCCAGCCTGATTGCGATCCCGACCGTGCTGGCCTTGCTCTGCGCCATCGCCCTTGCGCCCTCGGTCCGGTGGTTGCAGCGTTCGGGTGCATCGGCCTCGCTTTGTGCGGCGCTGGTCGTCGGCGCGTTGCTGGTTGGCATGGCGACGACCGTCTATGCGTTCGCCCCCTCGGCGGAGGCCATCAACACCCGCGCGCCACAGATCCTGCGCGCCGTGGAACTGCGCGCCCGTCAGATCATGTCCGGGCTGTCCTCCGCCATCGAGGACGGACCCGTCCCCCTGTCGGAAATCAGCCGTGTCGCGAACCCCGACAACCCGCCCGCACCCGACACGAAGGACGAAACAGACAGCGACGCCAAGGACGAAGACGGTGACACCGTGGATAAGCTGGTAAAGGGTGGCGAGCGCCTGCTGGCCGATGTGGCGATTGGCGCACCGGGGTTTGCCGCGGGCGCCGTGTTCTGGGCGATGCTGACCTTCTTTCTGCTGCGCGACCGTGTGATGCTGGGCCGCTGGGCCATGGGGCTGATCCCCCGGCCCTCGACGCGCCGGGCGGTCGGTCGGGCCATGCGTGACGTGCGCACGAATGTCGCGCGCTACCTTCTGGCGATCACGCTGGTCAACCTGTGCCTGGGGATCCTGGTCGCGGGTGCGTTTCATCTGATCGGGATGGCGAATGCGCCGCTCTGGGGCGTCGCCGCAGCCCTGGCGAATTTCATGCCCATCGTCGGGTTCGCCCTCCTCGCGGTGGTCACGCTGGCCGTTGGCCTCGTCTCGTTCGACGATCCCCTTCTTGCCGTTGCGCCGTTTGCCGTGGTCATCGTCCTGAACGCGATCGAGGCGCAGGTGGTCACGCCGATGATCGTGGGGTCGCGCATCCGGATCGCACCGATCGCCATTTTCGCGGCGATCGCGTTCGGGGCCTGGCTCTGGGGGGCGGCGGGCGCGCTGGTCGCCACGCCCGCGCTGATTGTCGGGGTGGCCTTTGCCCGGCGGCTCAACGCCGCCGGGGGGGCGTCACAACCGGCGCGCCAGCCCGACAGCGGCCAGAAACGCGACCAGCGGCAATAGCGGACGCGCCGACCGGGCCAGGGAGCCGACAAGAGAAATGTCCGTCGCGGCCTGGCCTTGTGCGGCGCGGGCGCGACTTGCCTGCCGCGCCGTGGCCGCACGCCCGAACAGGTACACGGCCAGCGCCAGCACGGCAAAGATCGCCGCAAAGACCAGCGCGGTGGCCGGAAGGCCGATCACCGGCATGAGCACCACGAATCCCGCAGTGGCGAGAAACCCCGTGGCCGCGACAATCAGACATGCGGTCGCGACCAGCGTGGCCGCGCGAAACTCTGCTCGCCTGACAGTGGCGCGCGCAAAGTCGCACAGCGGGTCCAGCAGTGGCAATGCCATGCCGGATCAGGCTTTCCGAAGGGTCAGGCCGAGCAGCAGGCCGACCGCCGCCGCGATGCCCACCGAGGCGAGCGGATGATCGAGCACCGTCTTTGTGGCCTGCTCCCGGGCGTCGCGGCCGGACTGGCTGAGCTGCTGACCGGCCTTCGAGATCCCCTCGACCGTATCATCGGACAGGGTTTCGACGAGTTTCGCCAGATCGGCCCGCAGGGCGTCGATCTGCTGGCCAAGGTCGTCGGGCGACCCGGCGGCGTTTGAATTCGGGGGGACGGTCTTGTTCATTCGGTGTCTCCGGGGATTGTACGTTCGCCCCGGATCGTGCCGGGGCCCACATCAGCGGGACAGCATGCGCCCAGACCGGCCTGGCCGTGGACCGCAATGTCGGCCGCGCTCAGCGCAGACCGAAAAAGCTCAGAATGACCAGGACGATCACGACAAGGCCGACAATGTATATGATATTGTTCATCTGGATCCTGACTTTCATTTCGCCAATATCTGACGATCAACGGGTGGACAGTACAGCTTTCGCCAGCCCTCACTGTAACATGGATCAGTGTCGCTAGATATTATCCGCAGAGGCATCGGCATATTCGAGCCGTCCACGTCGCGAAATAAAGCGAGAAGATCGCGGCATACCGGTGACGGGCTGATGTGCATCAGTCCGGAGCGCGGGCGGGCATGGCATTCTGGCCTCCGCTGCGCCCACGCCGTGGCGCCCCCCATCAAAAGGAACAGAATGTGTCACAGTCAAATATTCTCGGGCTTGTCGCCCTCATCGTGGGCGGCGTGCTGCTGTTTTTCGCGTGGCGCGCGTCGAACACCCCTGTCGAGCAGGTGTCAGAGGCCCTCACCGGCCGGTTTACCGACAACACGATGTGGTATCTCGTCGGAGGGCTGATCGGCGTGGTCGCCGGGCTTGCGCTTTTGCTGCGCGGCCGGAAGGCGTCCTGAACGATCCCTCGGTTGCTGAGTTGCGACTCCAGGCTGAAACACCCCCGGTCAATGGCATGACCGGGGGTCCGGGCCGTGTGCGAATCGGCTTCAGCGCCAACCTTACCGCACAAGCGTGGTGATGCGGCGCACGGCGACCCGGCGATTCAGGCGTTCGGCGTCTTGCGTGGAGATCTTCAGGAAACGCTCGCCATAGCCCTGGACGACCATGTTCTCGGTCGGCACGCCGAAATACTCGTTGAGCGCCAGTGCCACGGACTCGGCGCGCCTGTCAGACAGCAGAAGGTTCGCGCCGGGCGCGCCGACCGCATCGGTATAGCCCTCGATCAGGAACAGTTCGGTCGGATCATCGGCGATGATGTCACGCATCAGCGTACCCATCTGCCGCAACTGCTCTGCCTGCGACCCCTGGATCGCCGACGAGGCGGTCACGAACGTGATGCTCTGAAGATTGATCTCGGGGCTCAGTTGCCGCACCTCGTTGATTTCGCGCACCTGCTGCAGGCTGAAGCTGCGACCGATGTCGCGCCGGTCAGCGGCGAGCAGGGACATGCGCAGGCTCTCGCGATCGCTGGCGGCCTGATAGTCGTAATCGTCGACCGCCGGTGCGGGAAGGTCGCGGGTCACCACGGGCGCAAAGCTCCGTGTGTCGTCGAAGAGCACATATTCGCGCCCGTCGGTCTCGACCAGAACGCGCCTGAGGACGCGCCCGCCGGGATCGCGGATGGTGACGATCTCGGATCCATCGCCGCGCATGACATTGCTGCGGGTCGAGCCATCGCTGAACCGCTGGGTGCGCACATCCGACCCGGGCTGGCGCAGCAGCGCATCGTCGTCCTTGAGAATGCGGTAGCCCTCGTTCTCGTCGACCACGACAACCCGGTCACCGGTATTCGCCTCGACGCGCTGACCGTTCAACAGAACCGCCCCTACCACCGCCGCACCAAGCGCGAGCAGACCGGCCTTCTCCAGATCGCTCTTGCCACCGGAGGATTTCGCTTTCGGCGCAGCGTTCTGCCCGGCCGCGATGCCTTGCTGGTCGTCTGGGCTCCATTCCTCGAATTCTTCGTTGCTAGAGCGGGTCGTCTCTTCGGTGACGGTTGCGGTTGTCACCTCGGCTGATGTGTCTGCCTCCGTGTCGGCTGCGAGTGCCTCGAGCGAGCCACCGGTCATGGTCTCGACACAGGCGGTTGCGCCGTCACTCGTGACACCGTTGCCAACACAGGCATCGGGGGTGTCCGCGCGCGTGCCGGAGACCACCGCTTCAGGCTGGTTCTCTTCCGCGGCGACGGGATCTGCGTCCGCCTCCGCCCCCGCCGGTGCGCTGGCGTCTGCCTCGACAGCGGCTTGCGCCTCTGCCTCTTCGGTTGCCGCAGTTTGTGCCTTGGCCTCTTCCTCGACAACGGCCTCGGCGTCGGCTTGTGCCTCGGCCTCTTTGTCAGCCGCCGCCTGAGCCTCGGCCTCTTCCACAGCTGCCGCTTCCGCGTTGGCGTCTGCCTCGGTCGCGCCTTGTGCGTCGGCTGCCTTATCGGAAACCGCCTGGGGCTCGGCGCTCTCTGCCTCGAGCGCTTCCGGTTCTGCCTCTGCCTCGGCCCCGACAGCGTTTTCATCGGCCTCCTGGCTGGATTGGGCCAAGGCTGGCAACGGTTGCATCAGGGACATGGCCATCAGGATGGCCGTGGTCGATTTCAGTGACGTGCTCATCATGGTGTTTTCCTGTCAATGAGGGGCGCAGATGGTCAGAGAGAAGCGCCGCATTTCGGTTGGTCGTACGGGATGATGCCGGCAGTGGCAGATGCTGTGATGGCACCTCACGGCGTCATTTCAGCGACACGACGGCGGCGCGGCATGCTTCCAGGCACCCGGTTTCGTCAGGCGCGTCGAACGCGGCCCGCGCAGTCTGAAAGTGCATCATCGCGCGGGTCTTGCCGTGACTGTCCGGCACCGACAGGCAGATCCGCCGGGTTTCGCCCATCTCCGTCAAGGTGGAGATGAAACGCCGGCGCTCGGGTTTCCTGTGGTTTTTCATGGCATGACCCGATTTGGAAGGATGGCGGGCCGACGTTCTGCGGCCGGATGTTTCACCCCTGCCAGAACCATATCGGAAAATGTCTGCGGCAGGCTGATCCATGTAAGCCCCGAAGGCGATATTTCATGCGATACACGCGCCAGGGGTCAGGCTGAACGCGACCCGAAGACGTTTGAACTTCACATGACATCGAAACAGGAAACCTGTGTCACGCCCAGGCGGGCACCACGCGTCATTCCCGCGACGATGACAAGACCAAGGACTGTAAAAATGAAGCTTTTCTGGACCACCACCCTTTGTACCGGACTGGCACTGGCCGCCGCCGGCCCGCTGACTGCCCTCGACAAGACCCTGTCGGGCGTCGAGGTCACAGCCGATTTGAGCGCCTATGAAGACAACAATGTTCTCAAGTTCTGGCCGACCCTCGAGGACGACATCACGACGGCCATCGCCTCGAAGCTGACCATCGACGATGGCGCCGACGCATCGCGGATCTCGGTGGCGATCAACAAGGTTGCGATCGACGGCGATACCGTGCTGCCGGAGTCGGGTGAATTCAATCAGCTTGAAGGCACTGTCACCACTCATGACGGAAAAAACGCCGGCTCGGGTTCCGAAGGGCAGGACGCCGATGCGCTGACCGGCAGCTACGCATTGAAGATGACCGCCATAAGCGGCGATCAGGAGGTGCCGGAAGGCTGGATTGCCGTGGCCCCCTCGCAGGAGGACTTCTATGACGCCCTGATCGACGCCTATGCCACCTCGATTGTCGAGCGGATCGAAGAATAATCCGCAAGACGGGACTGCATGAAACACACAGTCGAGTTGAGATGCGATTTCATCGCTTCTCAGAGGTAGCTTGACCGCGATCTTACATGGCTGGTCGCCCCGGGGAGTGGTCCGGGGCGGCTGTTTGTCACGCTTTTGGGGTGCGGTCGCGTGTCTTTTTTGATGCCCGAACGAGCCTTGCAGCACCATAGGGCGTGATGCGCTTTGCGGCGTCCTTTTCCACCAGTCGCATCTCGATACGGTCGACCTCTGCCAGTGCGGCGGCGGCATCACCCGTGCGGCGCAGCGCCCGCCCGTAGGTCCGCAGAACCGATGCCGGCGCCCAGGGCAGGGCCGCTCCGGCAAGCCACGTGCGCAGGACGCGGGGCAACCTGTCGAAATCCTGCATCGGATCTGTGCGGCGACGTTTTCGCCTGAGTGTGGTGTGTCCGAGATTGCCAGTCATTGCCGCTCCGCGATACGGTGCCTCCTTTGGCATCCGCCGATGCCGTCAGATCGCATCTTCGGGATCGCTCACCGGGTCGAGCACCAGCAAGAGCCGCGTCTCGCCCGATCGTCGCGAAGCGTGCAGCAGATGCAGCCATTCGACATCGCGACCAGCGTCTCGTCGGTCTGGCTAAGGTTTGCAACACGCTCGCGCAGCAGATCGGCACCGAGTTTGACCTCGGACGTGTCGTTGACGATCACCGCGACGCGGCGGGCCTCGCGATTGTTGAGCAGCGTGGTCTTGTCATCGCCCAGAAAGCCCGAGAGCACGGTGACGGGCCGGCGGGTATCGTGAAGTGTCATGACGACCTACTTGGCGGAGTAAATAAAACGATACTACATATCAAATATATGGCGTCAAACGCAAAGCGCACAAGGTCCGCTCGACACGTGGCGCGGCGCGTGACAAGACATGGCCCCGACGCTTTCAACACGAGACCGCAGCGACATGCCCATGTTTTCCGTCACCGTGCCGGGCCATTTCGGCGAGTGGATCCAGGGCCGGCTTGGCCCCGACGGGCCGGTGGCGCTGATCACGCTGGCCTGTCCGGTGCTGTGCGCGCGCACGCCGGGAAGGCAGTTGCGCACCCGCGATCATCTGGACGCAGCACAGCTTGACGCTTTCGCGGCGGCGCTCGGTATGGACACACAAGACTGGCCGGATCAGGACTGGCCGGATCTCGATTGCGACATGCCGCTTGGTGCGGGGGCGGGGGCGTCGACCGCCTGCCTCGTGGCCGCCGCGCGGGCCGTGGGGTTCGATGGCACGCCCGAGGGTCTGGCCCGCGCCTGTCTGGCGGTCGAGGGGGCAAGCGATCCGCTGATGTTCGACAGCCCCGACCGTCTGCTCTGGGCGTCGCGGCGGGCCGAGGTGCTGCGCGTTCTGCCCGCCCCGCCCGAGGCCGAGATCGTCGGCGGGTTGTGGGGCGCGCCGCAGCGCACCGATCCCAGCGACGCGGCATTTTCCGACATTGCCGATCTTGCCGAGTTCTGGGCCGAGGCTGCAGCGCGCCGCGATCTGGCGGCCATTGCGGGGATCGCGACCGAGTCGGCGCGCCGGTGCACCGCGCTGCGCGGCCCGGCCGACCCGATGGCTGAACTGGCGCGCGAGCTTGGCGCGCTCGGGGTGGCGCGGGCGCATACCGGCTCGGCAAGGGCGCTGATCTTTGCACCCGAGAAGGCCCCCGGCACCGCCGAGGCGACGCTGCGCGAGGCAGGGCTGATCGATGTCCTGCGGTTTCGCACTGGGGCAGGCGGGTGAGTTTCGCGGCGATGATGCTGACCGGGTTGGCGATCGATCTGGTGCTCGGCTGGCCGGGTCGCCTTCATGCCAGGATCGGCCATCCGGTGACATGGCTGGGCCGCGTCATTTCGGTGCTGGAGGCGCGGTGGAACAACGGGCCCCGCAGCATACGCTTTCGTATGGGCGCGCTGACCATCGGGATCGTCGTGGCTCTGGCGCTTGTGCCGGCAGTTCTGGTGCAGTTGCTATTGCCCGCCGGCCCGCTCGGCTGGCTGATCGGCGGGGTGCTGGCCTGGCCGCTGATCGCGCTGCGCTCGATGCACGATCACGTCGCGGCCGTGGCACAGCCGCTGGCACGCGGCGATCTTGACGGTGCCCGGGAGGCTGTCGCGATGATCGTGGGACGCGATCCGGCGCTGCTGGATGCCGCCGGTGTCGCCCGCGCGGGGATCGAGAGTCTGGCCGAGAACACCAGCGACGGCATCGTTGCGCCGGTCTTCTGGGGCGTCATCGCGGGGCTGCCGGGCATCGCCGCCTACAAGGCGATCAACACGCTCGATTCGATGATCGGCCACCGCAGCGACCGCTATGAGGCCTTCGGCAAGGCGGCGGCGCGGCTCGATGATGTGGTGAACCTGATCCCGGCGCGGCTGACGGGATTGCTGTTCGCGCTGGCCACACTGCGCCATGCGGTCCGGTCAGCCCGCGTCATGGCGCGCGATGCGCGGCGGCACCGCTCGCCCAATGCCGGCTGGCCCGAGGCGGCGATGGCCGGCGCGCTTGGGCGGCGCCTGTCGGGGCCGCGCGCCTACGGCCCGCAGATCAGCGACGAGCCATGGCTCAACGCGGATGCCCCCGATCCCGGGCCGCAGGATGTGCACCGCGCGCTGTCGCTCTATGCACGGGCGATGGCGCTACTGGCGCTTGCGCTCGGCCTGATTTGGCTGTTCTAAGGTCACATGCAGGCTGAAAAACGGGATCACGGCGGCAATCTTGATGCGGCGATGCGTCGGCATGGCGGGGATGCCGCGCGTTGGGTCGACCTGTCGACGGGGATCAACCCGTTGCCCTACCCCGTGCCGGACCTGAGCGCGCGGGCCTTCGCGGCGCTACCCACGCAAAGCGACATGGAGGCGCTGCGCGTGGCGGCGGCCACGTGCTATGCGACGCGCGCGCATGTCACGCCGATGGCCGGGGCGCAGGCCGCCATCCAGGCGGTGCCGCATCTGGCGCCACGGGGCGTCGCGCGCGTGCTGATGCCCACCTATAATGAACATGCCGCCGCCCTGCGCGCCTGCGGCTGGACGGTCGAGGAGGTGGGCACGCTGGATGCCCTGCCGGGGGTCGATTGCGCGGTGGTGGTCAATCCCAACAATCCCGACGGGGCGCGGCATGATCCGGCGCGCCTGACAGCACTTGCGGGGCAGGTGGGCCTGCTCGTGGTGGACGAAAGCTTTGCCGATGCCGACCCGGATCTGTCGCTTGCCCCGATGCTGGACCGCGCCCCCGACACCGTGATCGTCCTGCGGTCCTTCGGCAAGTTCTACGGGCTGGCCGGGCTGCGGCTCGGGTTTGCGTTGAGCGGGGCCACGCTGGCCGCACGCATGGCCGATCTGGCGGGGCCGTGGCCGGTCTCCGGCCCGGCAATCGAGGTGGCGCGACGGGCGCTCGGGGATAGCGACTGGCACCGGCAGACCGTTGCGAGGCTGGTACGGGATGCGGGTCGGCTCGATGCCCTGGCGGCGCGCGCGGGCTGGACGCTGGTCGGGGGGACGCCGCTTTTCCGGACCTATGCCACGCCTGACGCCACTACGGCGCAAGAGCATCTGGCGCGGCATCACATCTGGTCGCGCGTCTTTCCCTATTCGCGGCACTGGGTGCGACTCGGGCTTGCGGGGTCGCCCGAGGATTGGGACCGGATCGGCGCGGCGCTCGGTTGACGCGGCCCGTCAGGTCAGGGTCTTGCGCAGCAGCAGGGCATCGACGGCAGCGCCTGTCGTCGAGGAGTAATAGTTCTTGCGCCGTCCAGTCTCGGCATAGCCCGCTGCGGCGTAGAGGGCACGGGCGGTCGTGTTGTCCTCGGCCACGTCGAGAAACGCCGCACTTGCCCCGCGCGACGCCGCCTGTGCCTCGAACGCGCGCAGACACGCGCGCGCCAGCCCCGCGCGCCGATGCGCGGGATCGGTGGCCAGCGTCAGAAGCTCGGCCTCATCCGCGACGGCACGGCCCATCGCAAAGGCGCGGGCATCGCCACAAAGAAAAACGAGATCGCTTTGCATCAGGTCGCGGAACTCGCGCGCGGACCATGCCCGCCCATGCCCGGCAAAAGCGCGGGCATGGGTGGCCGCCATCGCCTCAGGCGTCATCCAGGATGCGGGGCGGGGCATCGCGCGGGGGGGCCGCATCCGCGGGGCGGACGTATAGCGGTGCCGGGCGCGGGCTGTCCTGCGGGGCATTGGCTGCAAGGCGCGTTATGGCGACCGCGAGATCGGCGGGTCCGGGCGGCGACACCGGGTGGTCGATACCCTCCAGCGGCACGAGATGCGGCGCGCCCGTGCCGGTCTGGATATAGGCTTGCCCGCGCGGGGCCGGCACGCATGCGGTGCCAAGGGCTCTGTCGGCGCGGGTCGCCTCCAATGTGCTGACACCGATGGCGGGAATGCCGAGGCTGAGCGCGAGACCCCGCGCCAGGGACACCGAGATGCGGATGCCGGTGAAGTTGCCCGGGCCGATGCCGACGCCGATCCGCGCCAGATCGCGCCAGGTGACGTCTTGCGACGCGAGCATCTCCTGCAGAAGCGGCATCAGCCGTTCGGCCTGCCCGCGCGTCATGTCCTCGGCGCGGGCTGTGAGGATCCGGTCGCCAGACAGCAAAGCGGCCGCACAATGTGCGGCCGATGTGTCGAACCCCAGGGTCAGTGGCTCACATGCCAATCGGGCGGACCTCGGTGACCTCGGGAATATAATGGCGCAGCAGGTTCTCGATCCCCATTTTCAGGGTGATGGTCGAGGACGGGCACCCCGCGCAGGCGCCTTGCATGTGCAGGTAGACGACACCGCGCTCGAACCCGTGAAAGGTGATGTCCCCGCCATCCTGTGCCACGGCGGGCCGGACGCGCGTATCGAGCAGATCCTTGATCTGGCCGACGATTTCGGCGTCCTCGCCGCTATGCTCGGCATGACCGGACGCGCCGCCGCCCCCGGCCGTCATGACCGGCTGACCGGACTGGAAATGCTCCATGATCGCGCCGAGGATCGCGGGCTTGATGTGATCCCATTCGGTATCTTCGGCCTTGGTCACGGTGACGAAGTCATTGCCGAGAAACACCCCCGATACGCCCGGCACCTTGAAGATGCGCGCCACCAGCGGCGATGCCTCGGCCCCGTCCGCCGTCGGGAAATCGGCCGTCCCGGTTTCGAGCACGGCCTGCCCGGGCAGGAATTTCAACGTAGCGGGATTGGGGGTGGATTCGGTCTGGATAAACATGGACGCGCCCTTTCGTGATTGCCTACAGATATGCGCCTGTCGGCTGCGCGAGTCAAGAGTTTGGAACGATTCCAAACTGGCGGGGTCGGGTTCTTTTGTCTTGCGTCACGGCAGAAAACGGCCTTTTGACAAAGACCGGCGCCGGTTTTCCGGGTGTCACACGCGTGGCACCGGTATCAGGTGATCGCTTCCAGCCGTTCCTTGCTGAGATCGCCGGGCACGATGGTGATCGGCATCGGCAGCGTGCCGGCATTCTTCGTCAGCTGCGTCACCAGCGGGCCGGGCCCCTTCTTGCCGGAGCCCGCCCCAAGCACAAGGACGCCGATGTGGTCATCGTCGCTGACCTGCGCCATGATTTCGGCGACCGGCTCTCCTTCGCGGATGACCAGCTCGGGATTGATGCCCTGCTTGTCGCGCATCCATTTCGCGAAAACCTCGAAATGCGCCTCGATGCGTTCGCGCTGTTCCTCGCGCATCAGATCACCCACGCCGATCCAGTGATTGAATTCTTCCGGCGGTATGATGGCGAGGATCTCGACACCGCCGCCGGTTCTGGCCGCGCGCATCGCCGCGAAACGCATCGCGTTCAGGCATTCGCGACTGTCATCCAGTATCACGAGAAACTTGCGCATCACTTCAACCCCTCCGGTAGGTCATCATGACGCGGAATCGCATCGGGGGCAATAGAGGCCGGAACGCTGTGTCGCGGACGGTGACGGCAGCCGCATCTCAAGGCGGGTAAGGAAACGCGCCCAACGGATGCGCAGCGTGTCAGTCGAAGGTGCCCGCAACGCGGCCCAGAAGCATGAAGGCGCGCGCAGTGCGCGTCTCGGCCAGATAGGCGATCTCCGCATCGGTCGCGGTTTGCGCGAAGTCGGTGAACATCCGGTCGAAGAGCCGCAGAAAGTGATGAGCGACGTCGCGAAAGATCGCGTCCTGCTTCATCCGCGTTGACGTGGTGTCCAATGCCTCCTGATCGTGCACGCCGCCCATGGCCGCGATGCCGCGCCCGCGCCCGCCCGCGGCAAAGCGCCGCCAGACATCCGCAGGCGCGATCTCCGGCCTCAGATCGTCCATGTAGACACCATCCTGGGACATCAGGGTCAGGATGTCCTGCGCGGCGCGGATCATCTGCGCGGCCGAGCGGTCCCGCATCGCCCGGCGCAGGGAAGCAAAGCCCACGGTGTCATCCGGGGTTTCGGGGAAATTGAGGGCATTGATGAAATCCGGGCGGCTGAGCCCGCCTTGGGGCGGCTCGGCGGGAATGTCGAGCGGCAGCGCGACCTGATCGTGATCTGCGGCGGGCACCGGATCCGCGACGGGTCGTGTCTGTTCGTCCGCCTGATCGCGGGCGGCGCGCAAGTCGGTCAACGCGACCTCGACATCGCGTTGCGCGGCGATGATCGCGTCGAGTTTCCGCGCAACCGTCTCGTCTGCCGAGCGGTCACGAGGGTCCTGTCTGCCCAGATCGTGAAGCGCGTCGATCGCGGCCTCGACGCGGTCTGTCTCGTCGCGGGTGACCCGGATCGCGCGCAAGGCCGTCAGCCCGGCCCACGCCAGCGCCGGTGGCATAATGCTGCAGATCAGCGCCATGCCGGCGTAGAGCATGCCGCCGGTCCCGGCGACCGGCGTGTTCCACAGAAAAAGCGTCGCCATGCCGATGATCCACAGGACCGAAAGCATGCAAGCGCTCCGTTCGACCGATGTCATGTCATGCCACCCGATGTCAGGGGCGCGCCGGACACTCATGGCCGGAGTGCCGCAGGGGACCGTCGCCGCCGAGCGCCCGTCAAATATATGTGACCTTGAGGATCTCGTAGGCGCGGTCCCCGCCGGGCGTGTGCACCTCGACGCTGTCGCCCTCTTCCTTGCCGATCAGCGCCCGCGCGATCGGTGATTTGATGTTCAGCAGACCCCGCTCGATACTGGCCTCGTGCTCTCCGACGATCTGATAGGTCTTTTCCTGATCCGTATCCTCGTCGACAAGCGTGACGGTCGCCCCGAACTTGATGGTTCCGGACAGCTTTTTCGGGTCGATCACCTCGGCAAGGCTAAGGATGCCCTCGATCTCCTTGATGCGACCCTCGATGAACGACTGCTTCTCCTTGGCCGAATGGTATTCGGCGTTCTCGCTGAGATCGCCATGCTCACGCGCCTCGGAGATGGCGCGGATGATGTTCGGTCGCTCCACCGACTTGAGCTGCTTGAGCTCTTTTTCCAGCGCCGCGTGGCCGCCGGCGGTCATCGGGATCTTTTCCATCGCATATGTCCATATTCACACAGGGGGCCGCGTATCCGCCGGCCCCGTCAGTTTGGTGTCTCTGTTTTGGGAAGCTTGCACGAATCCCGGCCGTGATTGCAAGAGCGGATCGGACGGCTCGGCGGTTTCGGGCAGGTCTGACGCCGTGTTTCATTTGACCTCAAGGACATGCCGTGGCTAAAGACCCTCGCCAAGTCACGCGCGACGATTACGTGTAATGTACGTCGCAGGGAAAGGGAATGCCGATGACGGATGTGACGCGTGAAGCGATGGAATATGATGTCGTGATCGTCGGGGCCGGGCCGGCCGGGCTGTCGGCCGCGATCCGGCTCAAGCAGCTCGACCCCGACCGCGAGGTCGTGGTGCTGGAAAAGGGCTCTGAAGTGGGCGCACATATCCTGTCGGGTGCCGTGCTCGATCCGAGCGGGCTCGATGCGCTCATTCCGGACTGGAAGGACAGGGGCGCGCCGATCAATACGCCGGTGACCGACGACAATTTCTACCTGCTGGGCGAGGCCGGCAAGATCCGCATCCCCAACTGGCCGATGCCGCCGCTGATGAGCAATCACGGCAATTACATCGTCTCGATGGGCAATGTCTGCCGCTGGATGGCCGAACAGGCCGAAGAGCTTGGCGTCGAGATCTTCCCCGGCATGTCTTGCTCTGAAATGGTGTATGGCGAAAACGGCGAGGTGCGGGGCGTGGTCGCCGGCGAATTCGGCCGCAATCCCGATGGCACGCCCGGCCCGCATTACGAGCCGGGGATGGAGCTGCTGGGCAAATACGTGTTCCTGTCGGAGGGCGTGCACGGGTCGCTGTCCAAGGAAGTCATCACGAAATACGATCTTTCGGCCGGCAAGGAGCCGCAGAAATACGGGCTTGGGATGAAAGAGATCTGGGAAGTGGACCCCGCTAAGCATCGCGAGGGCTCGGTCACGCATACGATGGGCTGGCCGCTCGGCAGGAATGCGGGTGGCGGGTCGTTCATCTACCACCTCGACAACAATCAGGTCTATGTCGGGTTCGTGGTGCACCTGAATTACGAAAACCCGTATCTCTATCCCTACATGGAGTTTCAGCGCTTCAAGCATCACCCGATGGTGGCCGAGCTTCTGGAGGGCGGCAAGCGCGTGGCCTACGGCGCGCGGGCGATCTCGGAAGGTGGCTTGCAGTCATTGCCCAAGATGGTGGCGCCGGGTGTGGCGCTTCTGGGCTGCGCGGCGGGCATGGTCAACGTGCCGCGCATCAAGGGCAATCACAACGCCATGCTGTCGGGCAAGGCCGCGGGCGAGGCGGCGCATGCGGCCCTGACCGAGGGCCGTCAGATCGACGAGTTGACCGCATACGAGACAGAGGTGCGGGCCGGCGCCATCGGCGCGGATCTGAAGAAGGTGCGCAACGTCAAACCGCTCTGGTCGAAATACGGTCTTGTCGCCTCACTCACGGTTGGCGGGCTCGACATGTGGACCAACACGGCAGGCTTCAGCGTGCTCGGCACGCTGGGGCATGGCAAGTCGGATGCGGCGGCAACCGGGCGCGCGGCGGATCACGCCGAAATCGACTACCCCAAGCCCGATGGCAAGCTGAGCTTTGACCGGCTGACCAATGTCAGCTTCTCGATGACCAATCACGAGGAAAACCAGCCGGTGCATCTGCGCCTCAAGAAGCCCGACGTGCCGATTTCGGTGAACTTGCCGGAATATGCCGAACCGGCGCAGCGGTATTGCCCGGCCGGCGTCTACGAGGTGGTGCACGAAGAGGGCAGGGAGGCGCGATTTGTGATCAACTTCCAGAACTGCGTGCATTGCAAGACCTGCGACATCAAGGATCCCAGCCAAAACATCACCTGGGCCGTACCACAGGGTGGCGACGGGCCGAACTATCCCAACATGTAAAAGGCCCGCAATGCGGCTTGCTCCGACCGGGTGTGCCGCATTGCGTCGCAGAGCCCGACATCATACACATGACGCATTCCACGGGTCAGAAAAGGCAGGTCACCTTGACATCCAGAACCATGTCCGCCCTCGCACTCGCCGCGCTGTTGCAGGCCGTGCCCTTGCCTGCCATCGCACAGGATCCGTCCGGGGCCTATCTCGCGGCGCGTCAGGCACGCACCATGGGCGACTTTTCGGCCGCAGCGCAATATTATTCGCAGGCGTTGACGCTCGACCCGTCCAATCCGTCCCTGCTTGAGAACGCGACCGTGGCCTATCTGGCGCTCGGGCAGATCGACCGCGCGACTTCGGTCGCCCGCAGGATGGCCGAGGACGATCTGCGCAGTCAGGTGGCGCAGGTTGCACTGATCGCCGACGAA
Source organism: Roseovarius sp. (assembly GCA_041685435.1). Taxonomy (GTDB): domain Bacteria; phylum Pseudomonadota; class Alphaproteobacteria; order Rhodobacterales; family Rhodobacteraceae; genus Roseovarius. Next base: position 7,284 of record JAWLFT010000004.1, on the reverse strand, counting down.
ACCCGTAATGAGGACTGGGAGGCGCTGATCGCCCGGGTCGAGGACATGCGCGGGGCCGGGGATCTTGCCGATGGCCTGATCGAGGCATGGGCCCGTCTTGGCGCCGGGGATGTGAACGCGGCGCTTGAAACCTTCGACACGGTCGCCGAGCAGCAGGGATTGCGCAGTTTCGCGCTGCATCACAAGGCGCTCGCCCTCGCGTCCGTCGGCGATTTCGAAGGGGCCGATCAGGTACTCTCCGGCGATGAAAACGGCCCGGTCCAGCCGACCCGGCGCGGCGTGATGGCATGGGCACAGATCCTCAGCCAGCTTGGCGCGCACCAGCGCGCGCTCGAGATCATAGACGACACGTTTGGAACCGATCCCGATCCGCAGATCGCCGATCTGCGCGCGCGCATCGCATCCGAGGAGCCCGTTCCCTTCGATCTGGTCCGATCCCCCCAAGAGGGCGTGGCAGAGGTGTTCTTTTCGTTGGCCCTCGCCTTGCGGCAGGACGCCAATGACGAGTTCGTGCTGATCTACGCCCGCGTCGCCGAGGCCATCCGACCCGAGCATGTCGACGCGATCGTCACCGCGGCCGAATTGCTGGAAAATCTCGGGCAGTACGATCTTGCCATCGAGGTCTACAAAAAGGTGCCGCGCGAGCATCCGTCCTTCCATGTGGCCGAGCTTGGCCGCGCCGAGGCACTGCGGCGCGACGACCGTCCGGACGCCGCGATCGAGGTGCTCGACCAGCTGATGCAGACCTATCCGGACCTTGCCGACGTGCACGTCGCGGCCGGCGACCTCTACCGGACACGGGAAAATTACGCCGACGCCGTCACCGCCTATGACCGCGCGGTCGAGCTGCTGGATGCGCGCGACAATCCGCAATGGTTCGTCCACTATGCCCGCGCCATCAGTCACGAACGGCAGGACAACTGGGACGCGGCAGAGACCGATTTCCGGCGCGCGCTCGAACTCAATCCCGGTCATCCCCAGGTGCTCAACTATCTGGGGTATTCGATGGTGGAAAAGCGCGTGAACCTCGACGAGGCGCTCGAGATGATCGAGCGCGCGGTCGCAGCGCAACCCGAAAGCGGGTACATCGTCGACAGCCTTGGCTGGGCGCTTTATCGCCTTGGCCGCTATGACGAGGCCATCGGCCACATGGAACGCGCCGCCGAACTGATGCCGACCGATCCGGTGATCAACGATCATCTGGGGGACGTGCTCTGGGCCGTCGATCGCAAGGTGGAAGCCCGGTTTCAGTGGAAGCGCGCGTTGTCGCTGCATGAAAGCGATCCGTCCCCGGATCTCGAACCCGAGCGCGTGCGCCGGAAGCTGGCCGTGGGGCTGGACGAGGTGCTCGATGAAGAGGGCTCGGACCCGTTGAAGGCCGTGGATGCCCCCTCCGCCGATCAGTGAGGCCGCGCCCGCCAAGGTCAATCTGACGCTGCATGTGACCGGGCGTCGGAATGACGGGTATCACCTGCTGGATTCGGTCGTGATGTTTGCCGATATCGGTGACCGACTGACCGTGGCGCCGGGTGCGTTGCAGCTGAAGGTGCGGGGACCGATGGTGGAGGGCGTGCCGACGGGCCCGGACAACCTCGTGATGCGGGCGGCTGTGCTGATGGGGGCGGAGGCCGCGATCACGCTGGAAAAGCACCTGCCGGCGGCGGCCGGGATCGGCGGCGGATCCAGCGATGCTGCAGCCTGTCTGCGCGCGCTGTCGCGGATGACGGGGGCGGGCCTGCCGGATGACGCCATTTCCCTGGGTGCCGATGTGCCGGTCTGCCTGCTGGCCCGCGCGGCCCGGATGCGGGGGATCGGGGACGACGTGACGCCGCTTTCCGGCATGCCGGCGCTGGATGCGGTGCTGGTCAATCCGCGCGTCAGCGTTTCGACGCCCGCGATCTTCGAGCGGCTCGAACAGCGGGACAATTCCGGCATGCCGGCGGCTTTGCCGGAACTCAAAACGGCGGAGGCGGTGATCCGCTGGCTTTCGACACAACGCAATGATCTCGAGGCACCGGCCACGGCAGAGGCGCCGGTGATCGCGGAGGTGCTGCGGGACATCGTGGGCACGGAAGAGTGCAGGCTTGCCCGCATGTCCGGCTCGGGGGCGACCTGTTTTGGGCTTTATCCCGATGCAGAGCGCGCGCAGGCGGCGGCGGACATCCTGCGCCGGGCACATCCCGAGCGGTGGATCGCGGCCTGTCGTCTCAGTTGATCCGCGCGACCACGTAATCGGCAAGAGCGTCGAGCATGTCGCGCACCGGATGCTCCGGCAGGGCCTTCAGGGCCCCGCGCGCCGTGTCGATCCAGCCCTTGGCATCGGCGCGCGTCCGGTCGAGCGCGCCATGGGCCTGTAGCAGCGCGAGCGCGTTGTCGAGATCGCCGTCGCGCTGATCGCCCTTCTCGATGGTGCGGGTCCAGAAGGCCCGCTCGTCCGCGTCGGCGGCGGCCACGGCCTTGATCACCGGCAGGGTCAGCTTGCGTTCGCGGAAATCGTCGCCCACGTTCTTGCCGGTGGCGACGGCGTCGCCCTCGTAATCCAGAAGATCGTCAACGATCTGAAACGCGATGCCAAGCGCGTCGCCATATTTGAATAGCGCCTCGATCTGCTCTTCCGGGGCCTTCGCGATGACGCCGCCAACTTCGGTTGCGGCCGAAAAGAGCGCCGCTGTCTTGCCGCGCACCACCTGCAGATACACGCTCTCGTCGGTGCGCAGATCCCGGGCGGCGGTCAGCTGCAACACCTCGCCCTCGGCGATCGTGGCCGAGGCATTCGACAGGATGTCGAGCACCCGAATCGATCCGGGTTCGACCATCAACTGGAACGCGCGCGCAAACAGGTAGTCCCCGACCAGCACGCTCGACTTGTTGTCGTAAAGCAGGTTTGCCGTGGGGCGTCCGCGTCGCTGTGCGCTTTTGTCCACCACATCGTCATGCAGAAGCGTCGCGGTATGGATGAATTCCACAGTCGCGGCGAGGTTCACGTCATGCGTGCCTTGATATCCGCACAGGTCCGCGCTGGCCAGCGTCAGCAGGGGACGCAGGCGCTTGCCGCCGGCCTCGACCAGATGTGCCGTGACTTCGGGGATGCGCGGTGCGTGACGGGACGCCATGCGCGCCCGGATAAGCGTGTTGACCGCCGCCATCTTGTCCGCGAGATGCGCGGACAGGGCGTCATGCGGTTTGGTTGCAGCGTCGTCCAATCCCGTAGATCTCCTGTCGGTACCGCTCGACAAATAGCCTGCGGTGCTCTTATGTCAGCCTCATGAAACTGCTTCTCCGCACAAACGATCCCGCATCGATGGCCTTCGCTCAGGCGCTTCTTCAGGGCGAGGGTATAGACTGCTTTGAAATGGACGTAAATATGAGCATCCTCGAAGGCTCCATCGGGATTTTCCCGCGGCGCCTGATGGTGTCCGATGCCGATTACGACGAGGCCCGGGAGACGCTGATCGATAACGGGTTCTGGCTTGAGGATTGACCCGTTCACCGACGAGGATCTGCGCCATGACGGCTTTCTCGGCGGGCGTCTGGTGATTGCACAACCAAGGCAGGGCTATCGCGCCGGGATCGACCCCGTGCTGCTGGCGGCCAGTATCCCGGCGCGCCCCGGCCAGGGCGTGCTGGATCTGGGCTGCGGATCCGGTGTTGCGGCGCTTTGTCTGGCCGCACGTGTGCCGGGGCTGGTCCTTGCGGGGCTGGAGCTTCAGCCGGGCTACGCTGATCTAGCGCGGCGCAATGCGGCTGGCAACGACATCGGGCTCGAGGTGTTCACCGGCGATGTCGCGGAGATGCCGCAGGCCTTGCGGCAACGCCAGTTCGATCACGTCATGGCGAATCCGCCGTTTTTCGACCGCGATGCCGGCACCTCGGCCCGCGATTCGGGGCGCGAGCAGGGCCTTGGCGAAACCTTGCCATTGGCCGAGTGGGTTGCTGCAGCCGCACGCCGCGCGGCGCCAAAGGGTCTCGTCACGATGATCCAGCGCGCAGACCGGGTGCCCGACCTGATCGGGGCCATGGCCGCGCATCTCGGATCTCTGGAGCTTTTGCCCCTGACGCCGCGATCGGACCGGGCGGCGCGGCTTGTCCTGATGCGCGGGCGCAAGGGCGGTCGGGCGGCGTTTCGGCTGCATGCCGGCTGGTGCCTGCACGACGGGATGGCGCACGAACGGGATGGCGCGGATTACACTCCGGCCACGACAGCCGTGCTCAGGGATGCGGCAGCACTGCCCTTTTCAGCCTGAATTCCGGAAAACCTTATCGGAAAACATTTGCTCATCTCGCAGTTGCAGCGTGACAGTATTGTAAAAATGTGGTGCAATTTCCAAGTCGATCTGACCGACACTCATACGAGAGGAGACTGCTCATGAGCTTGAGTTCGCATATAGAGGAACTGAGAAAGAAACATCACGCGCTCTCTGAACAGGTGGAACAGGCGCAACGCGCGCCGAGCGTCAGCACTCTGGAGATCGCTGAACTCAAGAAGCAGAAGTTGAAACTCAAGCAAGAAATTGAACGATTGTCGGAAAACGTCTGACAGGAACGCGCTCCGAACCGGGGCCGGCCTCAAGGACCGGCCCCTTTTCATGTCCGTGTCGGACAAAACCTCAGGCGAAGAACTGGCCCCCGTTGGCGGAAATCGTGGACCCGTTGATAAAGCTCGCATCGTCGGAGACCAGAAAACGCACACAGCGCGCGATTTCCTCGGGCTCGCCGAGACGCCCCGTGGGAATCATGCCGATGATCGCCTCGCGCACTTTCTCGGGGACCGCCATCACCATCTCAGTGGCGATGTAGCCCGGGCAGACCGCGTTTGCCGTGATGCCTTTCGCGGCGCCTTCCTGTGCAAGGCTGCGGATGATGCCGAGATCACCGGCCTTGGTGGCGGCATAGTTGGTCTGGGCGAACTGGCCCTTCTGGCCATTGACCGAGGAGATCACCACGACGCGGCCAAAGCCACGCTCTCGCATGCCGGGCCAGACCGGGTGAATGGTGTTGAACACGCCGGTGAGGTTGGTGTCGATCACCTCTTTCCACTGCTGCGGCGTCATCTTGTGAAAGGGGGCGTCGCGGGTGATGCCGGCATTGGCCACGACCACCTCGATCGGGCCAAGCTCGGCCTCGACCCGTTCGATCCCGGCCCTGGAGTCGTCGTAATCGGCGACGTTCCACTTGTAGGTCTTGATGCCGGTTTCCTCTGTGAACTTCGCGGCGGCGTCATCATTGCCGGCGTAGGTGGCGGCGACGGTATAGCCGTCTTCCTTGAGCGTCGTCGAAATGGCGGCGCCGATCCCGCGTGTTCCTCCGGTGACGAGTGCGGTTCTTGCCATGATATCTCCTCCAATCTGACTGTGTTACATTGTGGTGGTTATCTGTTTGCCGGGCAATTCGCAATAATGTTGCGCGCGCGACCTGCTTTTTATGCGGTCTTGGTATCTGTCCCATGATCAAAGAGTGCCGGGTGCGGCACCCCTTCATGATGTCAGCGCGCGACCGTGATCCCGGTCAGGGCCGTTCCACGCACATCGCGACGCCCATGCCGCCACCGATGCAAAGCGTGGCAAGGCCTCTCTTGGCATCGCGGCGCTTCATCTCGAACAAGAGCGTGTTGAGAACGCGGCAGCCCGACGCCCCGATCGGATGGCCGATGGCGATGGCCCCACCATTCACGTTCACGATCGACGGATCCCAGCCCATGTCCTTGTTGACCGCGCAGGCCTGCGCGGCAAACGCCTCGTTGGCCTCGATGAGATCGAGATCGCCGACGGACCATCCGGCCTTTTCCAGCGCCTTGCGGCTGGCATGGATCGGGCCGACACCCATGATCGACGGGTCGAGCCCGGCCGTTGCATAGGAGGCGATGCGCGCGAGCGGCTCGATGCCGCGACGTTCTGCCTCGTCGGCGCTCATCAGCAGGGTTGCGGCAGCCCCGTCATTGATGCCCGAGGCGTTCGCGGCGGTGACCGAGCCATCCGCGGTGAAGGCCGGGCGCATCTTCTGCATGCCCTCGATCGTCGCGCCGTGGCGGATGTATTCGTCCTTGTCGACGACAATATCGCCCTTGCGCGTCTTGACGGTGAACGCGATCACCTCGTCGTCGAACTTGCCGGCCTTCTGCGCGGCTTCGGCCTTGTTCTGGCTGGCGACGGCGAACTCGTCCTGCGCGTCGCGGGTGATCTGCCACTGATCGGCCACATTCTCTGCGGTCTGGCCCATGTGATAGCCGTTGAACGCGTCCCAGAGACCGTCGCGAATCATCGTGTCGATGTATTTCATGTCGCCCATCTTGTGGCCCGCGCGCAGATGCGCGGCATGCGGGCTGAGCGTCATGCTTTCCTGACCGCCGGCGCAGATGATGGCCGCATCGCCAAGCTGGATATGCTGGGCGCCAAGTGCTACGGCGCGCAGCCCCGACCCGCAGACCTGGTTGATCCCCCACGCGGCTGATCCGATGGGAAGCCCGGCGTTTACATGCGCCTGACGGGCCGGGTTCTGACCCTGGGCCGCGGTGAGGACCTGCCCGAGGATCGTCTCATCCACCTCGGATTTGTCCACGCCGGCACGCGCCACGACTTCCGACAGGACGGCCGCGCCCAGATCATGGGCGGGTGTGGTGGCGAACGCGCCGCCGAAGGATCCGACAGCAGTGCGTGCTGCGGATGCGATTACTACGTTGGTCATGTGTGCCTCCCACAAGGTATGTTCGAGCGGTTGTCGCGCGTGCAGGTTTTCGGGCGGTCTGCGACGCGTCGACACTCCGTCGGTCATATCGCAAGCCCATGCCTTCGGCAACGGCGGAGATGTTTCCCGCGCCCCCGCACGGCACCTTGTCGGCGCTATGCGCGGGCTTGCGCGAGGTCGGGGGCCAGCCAGGGCGGGCGGACGGATGGCGCACCGAACCGGTATCCTTGCATGCAATCGATCCCGAGCGCGGTGAGATATGCGACATCGGCCTGCTTTTCGACATTCTGCGCGACGGTGACCATGTCGAATTGCCGGCCGATATTCATTATCGCGGCGGTCAGCACCTGATTGTCGGCGTCATTGGCGATATCACGGATGAAGACCCCGTCGATCTTCAGGATGTCGAAGTAGAATGTCTTGAGAAACTTGAACGACGTGAACCCGGCCCCGAAATTATCCAGTGCGAAGCCTACACCCCGCCTTTGAAAGCGGGCCATGAAGCCGGTCACCAGTTCGGGAACCTGCATCGCGGAGCTTTCCGTGATTTCGAGGATCAGCCGTTCGGCGATGGTCGGATCGGCGCCCAGTCCCTTTTCCAGA
>JAWLFT010000040.1:2444-22954 GCA_041685435.1 Roseovarius sp. | reverse complement strand
TTCGGCGCGCAGCGCCATCAGCCCCGGCATCTCGGTCTCGGCGATGTCGATCTCCTTGCGCCCGTAGGCGGCCAGACCGATATCGCGAATGATGTAATCCTTGGCCATCACATGTGGCTCCTTGTTTTGCTGAAATTGCGCGGGAAGTAGCACCGCCCTCGGGCCTCGGCAATGTGCGAATGGTCGCCCGGCACTGTCACGCATGCAGGGGGCACGCATTCGGGATTTGCGCAAAGCGGGCGACGGCGCTAGCAGTCGGTGTCATGACCCACCGTCGCCTCAGCTTTTCCGGCCCCGCCGCGTGGGTGCAATACGGCCTTCTGATGGGGCTGTTCCGGCTGGCGGTCACGCGACCGCTTTACGGGCGGTTCGCGCGGGGGCTGGGGCGGATCTTCGGGCCCGACACCGCCGTCTGGCTGCATGAGGGGGCGGCGGCCCCTTACCGCATCGCCCTCGACGACGGGTACTGGACGCGCTTTGCGCTTTATCATGCGCCCTACGAGCCGGAGGTCGCGCGCGTGGTGCACGCGGCCGCGGCGGCGACGCCGCTGTTCTGCGACCTCGGCGCCAACAAGGGCTACTGGACGACCCGTGCCGCGCCGCTTTTCGAGCGGGTCATCGCGGTGGAGGCCTCCGGCGAGACCTATCGGGATCTGGCCGGCAATGCCGGCCATCTGCCCAACGTGACCCTGCACCGCGCGGCGGTCCATGCGCGGTCGGGCGAGGTCATGACATTCGTCAACACCTACCAGAGCCATGCCTCGGCGCGACTGGAGGCCGGTGCGCCCGCCAGGCGTGAGGACCGGGTCGAGCGGGTCGAGACGCGCGCCATCGACGATCTGGTGCCGTCCGCGACAGCGGCGCTGATCAAGCTGGATGTCGAAGGCGCCGAGATCGCGGCCATCGACGGGGCCGCAGATGCGCTGGCCGCAGGGGCGGTGCTGATCTACGAGGATCACGGCAACGACCCCGCCTGCACGGTCAGCGCGCATCTGCTGGACGATCCCGACATGCGGCTTTTCGCGATCGAGGAGGGTCTGGTGCCGATGCCGGATCTCGGCACGCTGCGCGCCCGCAAGACCGACCCCTTCAAGGGCTACAATTTTCTTGCCGCACGCCACGATTCGCGGTTGCTGGCGCGGATCGCAGGCAACATCGCACAGGGCTTTGCAAATCCCGATCACCCGGGCTAGGCATCCTCCGGCACCACACCCCGGAGACCCCATGCCCCGACAAACCCGCGCCTGGCAGAAGATGCTTTCGGGTCGCAGGCTCGACCTGCTCGATCCGACCCCGGTGGATATCGAGATCGAGGATATCGCCCACGGGCTGAGCTTCGTGGCGCGCTGGAACGGGCAGACCTGGGGCGAGTTCGCCTATTCGGTGGCCGAGCATTCGCTGCTGGTGGAGCGGCTTTACGCGCGGATCGCGCCGCGCGCCCCGGCGAAATGGCGGCTGGCGGCCTTGCTGCATGACGCGCCGGAATACGTGATCGGCGACATGATCTCGCCGGTGAAACACGCGGTCGGCCCCGATTACGAGGCGCTGGAGCGGCGGCTCGGGGCGGCGATCCATATCCGCTTTGGCCTGCCCGCCGAGATCCCCGCAACGGTCAAGAAGCAGATCAAGCGCGCCGACAGGCTGAGCGCCTGGATGGAAGCCACGGAAATTGCCGGCTTTACTGTGGCCGAGGCGGACAGGTTCTTTGGCAAGCCCGACGCGGCGCTGCTGAGGGATTTCGCCATCACCCTGCGCCCGCCGACGGAAACCCGCGCCGCCTATACCGCCCGGCATCACGCGCTGCTGGCCGAGATGGGCTAGGGTTTGGTGCCGGGTGGACGGTATCCGGCGTGGGGTGGATGCGCGGGCGCGGGGTGTGGCCTTTCGCTGACATGCGACACAGCAGCGCCAGCGCATGTCCGCGGGCAGGCGACCCGCCGGTCCTTCAGGGCGCTTTATCCGGGCCAAACCGAAAAAGCCCCAATCGATGCGCCAGCTTTGACAAATCGCCTGTCCGGGGGGCGGACATGCGATGGCGCTGCGGCGCGCCGCGCCGCGCATCGCACCGGGAACGTAGCGTTAACGTTCCCTTCTGGCCAGACGGAACCTGCTCGCCCGCACTCTACTCCTGTGAAAGTCGGGATCGTTATCGGAGCACCTGTGTCAGGCGGCGGTCGCTAGATCCAGCCGCCGCGCGACATCAGGCCCAGACCCTCGAGTTGTCGCCATCCGGTCAGCCGGGTGGAGTGCGCGCACCACAGGTCGGGGTCGGCGCTCAGCGCGTCGTAATAGGCCTCGTAAAGCGGGCTGTTGGCGAAATGCTCTTGCCGGGTCTTTTCCTCGGCCGACCGGGCGACCACGGTGTCGAGAAACTTTGTGTGCAACAGCACACCCGAGGTCAGCTCGCCGCCACCCGTCGCATAGACATGGTTGAGCCGCCGGGGCAGCAGCGAATGGGTCGAACTGACATAGGCGTAGCGCCAGTGCCATTTGACCAGCGGCACCTTGCCCATGGTGGGCGCGCGGCGCGGATCGCGGCCAAAGAACATCCGCGCGCGCGGCCCGCCCTGGATCCACAGGTTGTGCAGATCGGGCTTGCGCCGCATGCCGTGATTGCCGGCATCGAACCAGCACAGCCGCGTGAACGGATCCTCGCCCGCGGTGTATTTCTGCCGCGACAGCCGCCCTGCGGGATACATGTCGAGCATCAGCGCCCCGAACGAGGCGCGGCCCTGCGCGTCGAGCCAGTCGCAGAGCGCGGGCAGTGGGCGGGTGTCGTGATAGGGGTAGATCAGGCATTCGTCGGCATCGAGCGTCAGGCACCAGTGCCCGTGCCCGTACCGCATCTGCAGCCATGTCAGCCAGTCGACCCCGAACCGCGACAGCCGGTAGCTGTGCGGCGTGCTCCAGAGCGACACGTCGGGCTGAGTTTCAAGATAGGTCCGCGTGCCGTCATCGCTCGCATTGTCGACGATCAGGAAATGCCGCACCCCGAGGCGGCGGTGATGATCGAGAAACCACGGCAGGCGCAGCGCCTCGTTACGGACGGTGGCAAAGCACAGGATGTCGTCGCGCCCGATCGCGGACGTGCGGTCGATCATGCCGGTCAGCTGGCCGCGCTTGCGCAAAGCGCGCCACAACAGGCGGCGGCGCCGCCACCGCAGGCGGTAGGCAAGATGCGCCGCGCGCAACCACTCGGGACCCCGGATCATGCGCGCAACGTCTGTTTTATGTATCGTAATGTCCAGACTGGTGCCACCGCCATGCATCGCGGATCATCTGCGGCAGGGTAGAGCGGGCCGGGCGCCAGCCCAGGTCCGCCTCGGCGCGGGTGGAGCCGGAGACGAGCCGCGTGCAATCGCCCGCACGTCGCGGACCCTCGATCACCGGCACCGGACGGTTGGTCACCGCCGCCGATTGCGCGACCACCTCGCGCACCGAAAAGCCGGTGCCGGTGCCGAGATTGAACACCCGGCTGCCGCGCCCGTCCAGCAGCCAGTCAAGCCCGCGGACATGCGCATCGACCAGATCGGTGACGTGCACGTAATCGCGGATGCAGGTGCCGTCGGGCGTGTCGTAATCCGAGCCGAAGATGGTCAGCGCGTCGCGCGTGCCCTCTACCGCCTCCAGCATCAGCGGGATGAGATGCGTCTCGGGGCGGTGATATTCGCCAATTTCCGCCTCGGGATCGGCGCCGGCGACGTTGAAATAGCGAAAGATCACGTGGCGCAGGCCGTGCGCGGCCTCGAAATCGCGCAGCATGTCCTCGATCGCGCGTTTCGAGGCCCCATAGGCGTTGATCGGGGCTTGCGCGCACGCCTCGTCGAGCACGACATTGTCCTGGTCGCCATAGGTGGCGCAGGTCGAGGAAAAGACGATATCGTGGCACCCCGCCGCGACCGCCGCCTGCATCAGGCTAAGAGAGCCGGCGACGTTATTGTGCCAGTAGAGCCCGGGATCGCGCATGCTCTCGCCGACCTGGCTGAGCGCCGCGAAATGCAGGATGGCGCGCGGGCGGTAGGTCGCGAACACCGCGTCGAGCCGGGCGCGGTCGGTCAGATCGCCCTGCTCGAACGGGCCGAATTTCACCGCGTCGGCCCAGCCGGTGCTGAGATTGTCATAGGTGACGGGCGTATGGCCGGCCGCACGCAGCGCCTTGCAGGCATGGCTGCCGATATAGCCCGCCCCGCCGGTGACCAGCACATGTGACACGCTGTGCCCCCTCGTGGACTACTGGGCCGCCCTGGAGGCGTTCATCACATCGGACAGGTACGACCAGAGCTCGTCCCGAAGATCGTCCCGGGCCAGCGCGAAGGCGACCGTCGCCTGCAGGAAGCCGGCCTTGGAGCCGCAATCGAAGCGCTGTCCCTGAAAGCGGAAGCCGTAGACCTCTTCGCCATCGGCCCGCGCCTCGTCGATCGCGTCGGTCAACTGGATCTCGCCGCCCGCGCCGGTCTGTTTCCTGTCGAGTTTCTTCAGGACCTTGGGCGTCAGGATATAGCGCCCGATCACCGCCAGATTGGACGGCGCGGTGCCGGCTTCGGGCTTTTCGACCATGCCCTTGGTGGAGACGACGCGCCCCATGTCGTCCTTGATGTCGAGAATGCCGTAGGATTTCGTCATCTCGTCGGGCACATCCATCGCGGCGACCATGTTGTGGCCGGTTTCCTCGAACGCCTCGACCATCTGCTGCAGACAGGGCGTGTCCGAGGCGATCACGTCGTCGGGCAGGATCACGGCGAAGGGCTCGTTCGCGATGAAGCGGCGCGCGCACCAGACCGCATGCCCGAGGCCCAGAGGCTTGGCCTGACGCATATAGGCGATCTCGCCCGAATCCATGTTGGTGGATTTGAGGATCTCCAGCAACTCGTCCTTGCCCTTGCGGCGCAATTCCTGTTCGAGTTGCGGGGCATTGTCGAAATAGTCCTCGAGCGCGCTCTTGCCGCGGGACGTGACGAAGATGAATTCCTTGATCCCCGCCGCGCGCGCCTCGTCGATGGCGTATTGCACGAGAGGCCGGTCGACCAGCGTCATGATTTCCTTGGGTACGGATTTGGTGGCCGGCAGAAAACGTGTGCCCAGCCCTGCCACCGGAAAGATAGCCTTCGTCACCTTGCGACGCATAATCTGCTCCTGTTACCGCTTCAGACTTCTGACTTACAGTAAGTGATACCCGTCTTCATCAGCGATGATTGAACAACTTGGTGTTCCTGTCGAATTTCTCGTCGCAATAAGCGGATTCGTGCACAAATTTCAGCAAGGAGACACCTGAAGGACGGGTGACGCATCTCGTGTCTGGTGTCGCAGCCCCGCAGAGGAATTCAACCATGGGTTGATTCGGTGTCATGATGTCCTGAACCGCTTGCCATCCGTCACATGGATCTCAGATGGATCAAGGGGCGAGTTTCCGGGGTGCGGGCCCCGGCGCGCGGCCGGGTCCTGCAGGATCAGTTGACGATGCGCGCCTCGGTTGCAGCCCGCAGATCATCTTCCGTGACGCCGTCGGCGGTCTCGACAATGCTGAGGCCGCCTTCGACCACGTCGAGCACCCCGAGATTGGTGATGATGCGGTTGACGACACCGGTGCCGGTCAGCGGCAGGGTGCAGGATTTCAGCAGCTTGCTGTCGCCGTGCTTGTTGGTGTGGTCCATCACCACCACCACGCGCCGCACGCCGGCCACGAGATCCATCGCGCCGCCCATGCCCTTGATCAGCTTGCCGGGGATCATCCAGTTCGCCAGATCGCCGTTCTCGGCCACTTCCATCGCGCCGAGAATCGCCATGGCGATCTTGCCGCCGCGGATCATGCCGAACGAGGTGGCGCTGTCGAAATAGCTGGTATGCGGCAATTCGGTGATGGTCTGCTTGCCGGCATTGATGAGATCGGGATCGACCTCGTTCTCGGTGGGGAAGGGGCCCATGCCGAGCATGCCGTTTTCCGATTGCAGCGTCACCTCGACGCCCTCGGGGATGTAGTTGGGCACCAGCGTGGGGATGCCGATCCCGAGATTGACATAGGTGCCGTCCTCAAGTTCCCTTGCGGCGCGCGCGGCCATCTGATTGCGGTCCCATGGCATGGTCTCAGCCCTCCCTCAAAGTGCGTTTCTCGATGCGCTTCTCGTGCTGGCCCTGAATGAGGCGGTGCACGTAGATGCCGGGCAGGTGGATGTTGTCGGCATCGAGCGCGCCCGGCTCGACGATCTCCTCGACCTCCATCACGCAGGTGCGCCCGCACATCGCTGCCGGCGGGTTGAAGTTGCGCGCGGTCTTGCGGAAGACGCAGTTGCCGGTGGTGTCGGCCTTCCACGCCTTGACAATCGCCAGATCCGCGAAGATCCCGCGTTCGAGGATATAGGTCTCGCCGTCGAAATCCTTGTGTTCCTTGCCGTCGGCGATCTGCGTGCCGACGCCGGTCCTGGTGTAGAAACCGGGAATGCCCGCGCCGCCGGCGCGCATGCGCTCGGCCAGCGTGCCTTGCGGGTTGAATTCCAGTTCCAGCTCACCCGAAAGATATTGCTGCATGAAAGTGTCGTTCTCGCCGACATAGGACGACATCATCTTCTTCACCTGCCGGGTCTGCAGCAGGATGCCGATGCCGAAATCGTCGACGCCGGCATTGTTCGAGGCGAAGGTCAGATCCTTCGTGCCGGCCTCCCTGATGGCCTGCAACAGCAGTTCGGGGATACCGCAGAGGCCGAATCCGCCGGCGGCAATGGTCATCCCGTCGAATAGCAGCCCGTCCAGCGCGTCGGCGGCCGAGCCAAAGACCTTTTTCATCGCGCAACTCCTTCTGACGTTTGTCTCGGCTGTGTATTGGGCGGATCACAGGCGCGTGTCAACGCGCTGACCGGATCCGCGTGGAAAATTACGAAGCGCCGGCCAGGCATGACGCGCCGCGCCCCGCTTTCTTCCGACGAAAGCGGCCCGAAATCTTTTGAAGATTTCGGGGCCGCGGCCCTCAGCCAGCTCTTTTCTTGGCTGCCGGCTTCTTTGCCGCGGGCTTTTTCTGGGTCTTGCGCGCCGGGCTCTTTTTCGCCGATTTCTCGGCGATCAGCTCAACCGCCATCTGCGGGGTCACATCCGCAGGGGCCACATCCTTGGGGAGGGTGGCGTTGACCTTGCCCCATTTGACATACGGCCCGAACCGCCCGTCCATGATATGGATCGGTCCGCCCTCTTCGGGATGCTCGCCCAGATCGTGCAGCGGCTTCGCGGCGCCGCGGCCGCGCCCGCCGGGATTGGCGCGTTTCTCGGCCAGAAGCTCCACCGCGCGGTTCATGCCGATCTCGAACACGTCCTGGGGATCCTTGAGATTGGCATAGACGGGTTTTGCATCCTCGGGGCCCTGATGCATGACATACGGCCCGAACCGGCCGAAATTGGCCTTGATCGTGCCGCCTTCGGGATGCTCTCCGACCTCGCGCGGCAGGCTCAGCAACGTGAGCGCCTTGTCGAGCGTCATATCCTCGGGCTTCCAGCCCTTGGGCAGGCTGGCGCGGTCGGGTTTCTTGTTGTCCTCGGTGGCCTCGCCGCGCTGCACATATGGCCCGAACCGGCCCGAGCGCAGCGAGATCTCGTTGCCGTCCGCATCCTCGCCCAGCACGCGGTCGCTGTTTTCGGCCGCCTCGCCGCCGATCGGGCGGGTATACCGGCACTCGGGGTAGTTGCCGCAGCCCACGAAACCGCCGGATTTCGAGGTCTTCAGATGCAGCTGCCCGGTGCCGCAAAGCGGACAGGCGCGCGGATCGCCGCCATCCTCGCGCGGCGGGTAGAGCTGATCGGCGAGCGCCTCGTCGAGCACATCGAGCACCTCGGCGATGCGCAGCTCGGAGGTCTCCGCGATGGCCGCCGAGAAATCGCGCCAGAAGCGGTCGAGCACCTCCTTGTAATCCTTTTCGCCGGCGCTGACGCGGTCGAGATCCTCCTCGAGATTCGCGGTGAACTCGTAGCCCACGTATTTGCGGAAGAAATTGATCAGGAATATCGTGACGATTCGGCCCTTGTCCTCGGGGATCAGGCGGTTCTGTTCCTTGCGGACATATTCGCGGTCCTGAATGGTGCCGAGCACGCTGGCATAGGTCGAGGGGCGGCCGATGCCCAGCTCTTCCATCTTCTTGACCAGCGTCGCCTCGGTATAGCGCGGCGGGGGCTGGGTGAAATGCTGAAGGCCGAGCACGGCCTCGTTTTCGGCCAGCACGGCGGCGGTATCGTCCTTTCCCTCCTGGGCGCGTGCGAAATCCGGCCGCAGCGAGGATTTGGCGAACGCCGCCGGGTCGCCTTCGCTGATCTGCGGCAGACGCTTGTCGTCATCGTCGCCCGCCACATCGTCGCGGCCTTCCTCGTAGACCCTGAGGAAACCATCAAACAGCATGACCTGGCCGGTGGCGCGCAGCCCGACCTGGCCGTCCTGGCTGCCGATCTCGACGGTCGTGCGCTCCAGCCGGGCGGCGGCCATCTGGCAGGCGAGCGTGCGCTTCCAGATCAGGTCGTAGAGCTTGCGCTGATCGGCGTCGGTCGTCTTGATGGCCTTTGCGTCACGCGTCATCTCGGTCGGGCGGATGCATTCATGCGCTTCCTGGGCGTTCTTGGCCTTGTTCTTGTACATGCGCGGCGATTTGGGGACGTAATCCGCGCCATACCGCTCGGTGATGGCGTCGCGGGCGGCCATCACGGCTTCCGTGGCCATGTCGATGCCGTCGGTCCGCATATAGGTGATGTAGCCGGCCTCGTAGAGGCGTTGCGCCGCAGACATGCATTGCTTGGCGCCCATGCCGAACTTGCGGCTCGCCTCCTGTTGCAGGGTCGAGGTCATGAACGGCGCCGAAGGGTTGCGTGTCGCGGGTTTCGCCTCGACCGAGGTGACGGTGAGGGCGCGCGAGGTCACCGCCTGCACCGCCATCTCGGCCTGCGTGGCGTTTTCGAGATCGTACTTTTCGAGCTTGCTGCCCGCCAGCGTCACCAGCCGGGCTTCGAACTCCTGCCCGCGCGGGGTGGCCAGCATCGCCTTGACGGACCAGTATTCGCGCGGGTTGAACGCCTCGATCTCCATCTCGCGCTCGACGATCAGGCGCAGGCAGACCGACTGCACGCGCCCGGCGGATTTTGCGCCGGGCAGCTTGCGCCAGAGCACGGGGCTCAGGTTGAAGCCGACAAGATAATCCAGCGCGCGGCGCGCGAGGTACGCCTCGACCAGCGGTGCGTCGACCTGGCGCGGGTTCTGCATCGCCTCGGTCACCGCGGATTTGGTGATCGCGTTGAACACCACGCGGCTGACGGGCGTGTCCTTGGTGATCGCCTTGCGCTTGCGCAGCGTCTCTTCGAGATGCCAGCTGATCGCCTCGCCCTCGCGGTCGGGGTCGGTGGCAAGCACGAGTTCGGGGTCTTTCTTCAGCGCGTCGGCGATCGCCTTGACATGCTTGCGGCTGTCGGTGCCGACCTCCCAGGTCATCTCGAAGCCGTTCTCGGGATCAACCGAGCCATCCTTGGGGGGCAGGTCGCGCACGTGGCCGTAGCTTGCCAGAACCGTGTAGTTGTCGCCAAGATACTTGTTGATCGTCTTGGCCTTGGCCGGCGATTCGACAACAACGACTGGCATGAGCAATCCTTCCGGCTCTGATACGACTTCGGCCGGCAACATGTGACGTCGCAGGGGGGATTGTCAATGTGATCGCTGCGGCGCGGCACTGCGAAACTCAACCAGAGCGTGAAAGAAGCCCGCCCGGCGCACGGGTGATGCGCCCGTCAAGTTCGAGATCGAGAAGCACCGGGGCGACAGCGCCCGCGGGCGCGCCGAGATCGCGGATCAGCTGGTCCTCGGCCAGCGGAGAAGGGCCGAGGCGTTGCAGGATCAGGGTGTGCAGCGCCGCCGTCTCGCCCAGGCCGCGCTGCGGGGGTGCGACGTCTGGTCGCGGGGACGGGGCCGGCGGCATCTCGGCCGTCGCACCGGCCTTTGCCGCTGCGGGCCGGTCCTGCGGCAGCGCCTCGATCACGTCGGCGGCGCCTCTCACCAATGTGGCACCGTCCCGCAGCAGCATGTTGCAGCCGCTGGCGCGGGCGTCGATGGGGTGGCCCGGCACCGCCATCACCTCTCGCCCCTGATCGAGGGCGTTGCGGGCGGTGATCAGCGACCCGGATCTTGCGGCGGCTTCGATCACCACCACGGCATGCGCCAATCCGCTGATCAGGCGGTTTCGGCCGGGAAAATGCCGGGCCTGCGGCACCAGGCCGATGGGCTGTTCGGAGATCCGCAGGCCGGTTTTCAGGATATCGCCGGCAAGCCGGGTGTTTTCGGCGGGGTAGATCACGTCGACGCCGCCGGCCATCACCGCGATCGTGCCGCCCGGCAGGCTGGCCGTATGGGCGGCGGTATCGATGCCGCGCGCCAGCCCCGAGACGATGGTATAGCCGGCCTCTGACAGTTCGGCGGCAAGCGATCTGGCCATGCGGGTGCCAAGCGAGGAGGCGTTGCGCGCGCCCACGAGCGCGATCATCGGACGCCTCAAGACAGCCGCATCGCCGAGCATCCACAGCACCGGCGGCGCATCGGAAAGATCGCGCAAGCCCGTGGGGTATATGGCATCGTGAAAGGTGATCAGCCGCGCGCCCGCAGCCTCGCCCGCGCGCAGTTCGGCCTCGGCCACGCCGGGGGGGCAGGCCGTGTAATCAGTCACGCCGGCCGCGCGGGCCACTCCGGGCAGCGCGTCGAGGGCTGCAGCAGGGGTGCCATGTTCGGCCATCAGGCGGTGAAAGGTCGTCGGGCCGACCCGACGGGAGCGCAAGAGGCGAAGCCACGTGACCCGGTCATCTTCCGTGGTGAGTGGGAGTGGTGGGTGAGTGGAAGGATGTGTATCCCCGGGCATCCGTGACCTCGCCAACTTGCAGGGACAGGCATAGCGTGCCCAGGGTTAATGTTCGGTAAACCGGATCGGGAAATTCGTACCGCACGAAAAAAAATCTCCGGGCGCGCTCTGATTTCCCGGGTCCTGTCCGCAATATGCCGTGGTTGCGGCCTGCGGGTGGCCCTGTGCCATGCGGACGCGATGTGCCATGCTGACGCGGCGAGTGTACGCGCAGAAGCGGTTTGCGCCGCGCCCAGTGCGGGCGCGGCGGATTTCGAGTATTTCCGGAAAGATGAAGCCTGCGCGGGCCGTCCTGACCTCTGCCGGATCAGGATGTGGCGGAGCCGCCGACCGTCAGGCCGCCGATCAGCACCGTGGGCTGGCCCACCCCGACCGGCACCCACTGGCCGTCCTTGCCGCAATTGCCCATCCCGGGATCGAGCGCCATGTCGTTGCCCAGACCCCGGATCCGGCCGAGCGCCGTGGCGCCGTCGCCGATCAGCGTGGCGCCCTTGACAGGGGCGCCGATCTTGCCGTCGCGGACACGGTAGGCCTCGGTGCAGGAAAACACGAACTTGCCGTTGGTGATGTCGACCTGCCCGCCGCCGAAACCCACGGCGTAGATGCCGTCGGCCATTTCCGCCACCAGATCGCCGGGGGTCGCGTCGCCGCCCAGCATGTAGGTGTTGGTCATCCGCGGCATCGGCGCGTGCGCGTAGCTTTCGCGGCGCCCGTTTCCGGTGGCGGCGACCCCCATCAGCCGGGCGTTCTGGCGATCCTGCATGTAGCCCGTGAGGATGCCGTCCTCGATCAGCACGTTCTTGCCCGAGGGTGTGCCCTCGTCGTCGATGGTCAGGCTGCCGCGCCGGTCGGGGATCGTGCCGTCATCGAGTACGGTCACGCCCTTGGAGGCGATGCGGCTGCCCATCAGCCCGGCGAAGGCCGAGCTTCCCTTGCGGTTGAAATCGCCTTCGAGTCCGTGGCCGATCGCCTCGTGCAGAAGGATGCCGGGCCAGCCGGGGCCGAGCACGACATCCATCACCCCTGCCGGGGCGGCCTCGGCGGAGAGATTGACCAGCGCGATGCGCAGCGCCTCGCGGGTCTTGCCCTGCCAGTCCTCGGGGGCGAGAAGCCCGTCGAGGCCCACACGCCCGCCGCCGCCGGCGCTGCCCTGTTCGCGGCGGCCGTTTTCCTCGGCGATGATCGAGACGTTGATCCGGGTCATCGGGCGGATATCGCCCATCTCCGTGCCGTCGGGGCGCAGGATCACCACCTCCTGCAGGGAGGCCGCGATGGTGGCGGTCACCTGGACCACCCTTGGATCGAGGTCGCGCGCGAAGGCGTCGATTTCGCGCAAGGTCTCGAGCTTGACCGGAAAGGAGGCGCCGGCGATCGGGTCGGCATCGGTGTAAAGATGCCGGTTGGTGCGCGCAGGGCCGTCCGCCAGCGTCGCGCCGCCCGCGGAGACGGCAAGCCGCGCGGTGTCCACGGCGCGCTTCAGGGCCGGTTCGCTGACATCCGAGGAATGCGCATATCCCGTCACCTCGCCCTGCACCGCGCGCAGCCCGAAGCCTTCGGAGGCATCATAGGAGGCGGATTTGATGCGGCCGTCATCGAATGTCAGCGCCTCGGCGCGGCGACGCTCCAGAAAGAGCTCGCCATCATCGGCACCGCGCGTGGCCTCCTGCAGGTGCGCAAGCGCGTGCCCGCGATCGAGGTGACTGTCGAAGGGGCGAAAGGGGGTGTTACTCATGGGGCTTTATCCTATATCGTTTTGCAGGCAGTGCACGTCGGTCTGTTCGGGACCGGAAAAAGCGGCCGTTTGCCGCAAGGCTCTTTCTTGCCGTTTCCCAAAGGATATGGTTTTAGAGCATGACAAGACAATGGAAGTCTGACCACGGCAGATGCCGGCTTTCAAGACGGACTGACCGCATCAAACAAGCAGGATGTACCATGCGAACAATCTTCAGCCTTCTGGCGGGCCTGACCGCCCTGACCGCCCTGCCTGCCATCGCGCAGGAGAGTGCCGAGACCGTCGGCAAGCCCGAACCCGGCGGGACCGGCTTCCAGTTTGCGGCGACCGAGCTTGCGCGGGACCTGCAGTGGCTGGACGCCACCACGCATGGGATCATGATCGCCATCGTGTTGTTCGTCACCGCCCTTCTGGGCTGGGCCTTGTGGCGCTACCGTGCCAGCCGCAACGACACGCCCGCCACATTCACGCATCACTCGCCGGTCGAGATCGCGTGGACCATCGGCCCGATCGTGATCCTCGTCTTCATCGGCGCGTACTCGCTGCCCATCCTGTTCAAGCAGCAGGAAATCCCGGAAGGCGACATCAACATCAAGGTGACCGGCTATCAGTGGTATTGGGGCTACGAGTATTCCGACCACGATTTCGAGTTTGACAGCTACATGATCGGCTCGCCCGCGACGGGCGGCGACAACCGCCTGACGCCGGAGGTCGAGGAGCAGCTGCAGGAGGCGGGCTACGAGCGCGACGAGTTCCTGCTGGCCACCGACACGCAGGTCGTGGTGCCGGTCGGTAAGACCGTGGTGATGACCGTGACCGGGGCCGACGTGATCCATAGCTGGACGATTCCGGCCTTCGGGGTGAAGCAGGACGCGGTGCCGGGTCGTCTGGCGCAGCTCTGGTTCACACCGGAAGAGGTGGGCACCTATTTCGGACAGTGTTCGGAGTTGTGCGGACAGGCGCACGCCTACATGCCGATCACCGTGAAGGTGGTCAGTGAACCGGATTACGAGGACTGGCTGGATGGCGCGATCGATGAGTATGCCGGCACGCCGCGCGGCATCGACGTGGCATCGGCCGAGTGATCCGCACCGGCACCGCGCCCGCGCACGCCGTGCAGGGGGAGCCTGCGCGCGGCGCGGTGCGGCTCTCGGCCGGCCCGGGTCGCGCCGCGCTTGACAGGAGACGATGATGAGCGACGCCAGCTACGAGCCCGCAGCCCGCAAGATCGCCGTTCCCGGTATTCCGGCGGACGATGCGGGGTTCGGCGATTTCTTCGCGCTGCTGAAACCGCGGGTGATGACGCTTGTGGTGTTCACGGCCCTCGTCGGCCTTCTGGCCGCGCCGGTGGCGGTGCATCCGGTGGTCGGGCTGGCGGCGATCCTGTTCATTGCCGTGGGCGGCGGGGCCGCGGGCGCGCTCAACATGTGGTGGGAATCCGATATCGACGCGCTGATGAAGCGCACAGCGAAGCGCCCCATTCCGGCGGGTCGGGTGACGCGCGACGAGGCGTTCGGATTCGGCATGGCGCTGGCGGCGATGTCGGTGATGATGCTGTGGCTGGCGACCAATGCGCTCGCCGCCGGGATCCTTGCCTTCACCATCTTTTTCTACGTGGTGATCTACACCATGGGGCTGAAGCGCTGGACGCCCCAGAATATCGTGATCGGCGGGGCCGCGGGGGCATTTCCGCCGATGATCGGCTGGGCCGCCGCGACCGGCACGATCAGCCTTGAATCGGTGCTGATGTTCGGGCTGATCTTCCTGTGGACGCCGCCGCATTTCTGGGCGCTCGCACTGTTCATGCGCGGCGATTACGATTCCGCCGGCGTGCCGATGCTGACGGTCACGCATGGGCGCAGATCGACGCGCCGGCACATTCTGGCCTACACGGTCGTGCTGGCCGCGATGGCCGTGGGGGCCGCGTTCACCGGGATCGGCGGGCCGGTCTATCTGGCGGTCGCGGTGGTGTTCAACGCGGCGTTCCTGCGCGACGCGGTGGCGATCTGGCGGCGCGACGAGGCCATGGCCGAACGCGACAATTACCGCGTCGAGCGGCACGCGTTCAGGCTGTCGCTGTGGTATCTTTTCGCCCATTTCGCCGCCATTCTCGCCGAGGCGACATTGGCCGGTTTCGGGCTGGGCGGTTTTGGACTGGAGATCTGGTCATGAGCTTTCGCAGCAATCACGAACTGCACAATCGCCGGTTCGGGCGCAATCTCGGGCTCGGGATCGTGCTGGCCGGGCTGGTGGCGCTCGTCTTCGGGCTGACCGTGGTCAAGGTCACGACCGACGATTTCCGGATGCTGGTGGACGAAGAGGAGACGCAGTGATGGCGATGGATGCAAAGACACGGACCCTGACCCGATGCGTCGGCGTGGTCGTGCTGATGGGCGGGCTGGCCTGGGCGTCGGTGCCGTTCTACGACTGGTTCTGCCGCGTTACCGGCTTCGGCGGGGTGACCGGGCAGTCGGAGATGGCCAGCGACGAGATCCTCGACCAGACGATCAAGGTGCGCTTCGACGCCAGCAAGGCGCGCGACATGCCGTGGGAGTTCAAGCCCGTGGAGCGCCAGATGGAGGTCCGCATCGGCGAGACGGGGCTGGCCTTCTACGAAGCCTACAACCCCACCGACAAGCCGGTGGCCGGGCGCGCCAACTACAACGTGACGCCCTATCAGGCGGGCGTGTTCTTCACCAAGATCGACTGCTTCTGTTTCCAGGAACAGGTGCTGCAGCCCGGCGAGCGCGTGCAGATGCCGGTGACATATTACATCGACCCCGAGATCGTGGATGATCGCGAGGGGCAGTATATCCACACCATCACGCTGTCCTATACCTTCCACGAGATCGACATGCCCGAGGATACGACGCAAGCCGCGCTTGAACCGGGTGCTGAATCCGATAAGAGTGTCAATTGATCCGCGACCGCGCCAAAGACGAGGAACTGACCTAAGATGGCACATGCTAAGAACCACGATTACCACATTCTGCCACCCTCGATCTGGCCGTTCCTCGGGGCGGCGGCCGGGTTCATCATGCTGTTTGGGGCCGTATTGTGGATGCACAACAGCGGGCCGTGGATGTTTCTCGCCGGGCTGATCGGTGTGGCCTACGTGATGTTCGGCTGGTGGGCCGATGTCGTGACCGAAGGCGAGACCGGCGATCACACGCCGGTGGTGCGGATCGGGCTGCGCTACGGCTTCATCATGTTCATCATGTCCGAGGTGATGTTCTTCGCCGCGTGGTTCTGGAGCTTTTTCAAGCATGCCATGTACCCGATGGGGCCCGACAGCCCGATTTCCGATGCGGTCTGGCCGCCGGCCGGGATCGAGACCTTCGATCCGTGGCATCTGCCGCTGATCAACACGCTGATCCTGCTTTGTTCGGGATGTGCGGCGACATGGGCGCATCACGCCCTGGTGCATGACAACAACCGCAAGGACGTGAAATATGGTCTGATCCTCGCGATCGCGCTCGGGGCGATCTTCACGGCGTTTCAGGCCTATGAATACAGCCATGCCGCGTTCGGCTTCGGCGGCAACATCTACGGTGCGAACTTCTTCATGGCGACCGGGTTCCACGGGGCGCATGTGATCATCGGCACGATCTTCCTGCTGGTCTGCCTGATCCGCGTGCAGCGGGGCCATTTCACGCCCGAGCAGCATGTCGGGTTCGAGGCGGCGGCATGGTACTGGCACTTTGTCGATGTCGTCTGGCTGTTTTTGTTCGCGTCCATCTATGTCTGGGGCGGGTGACGATTTTTCCTGGAAAACCGGTGCCTCCGGCAGACGTATCCGGACCGGAAAGAATGTGCGGGGGAACGTGCCCCCGCGCATTTTGCGTTTGAGAGTGAGAGATGCGGAAAAGCATACTGGTTCCCCTGATCTTTGGCGTCCTCGGCGTGGCGGTTCTCGTGGCGTTGGGGAAATGGCAGGTGGACCGTCTGGCCTGGAAAGAGGGCGTGATCGCCGATATCGAGGCGCGCATCGGCGCCGAGCCGGTGGCGTTGCCCGAGGAGGCGGACCCCGAGGCGGACCGCTATCTTCCGGTCGAGGTG
This sequence comes from Roseovarius sp., assembly GCA_041685435.1. Lineage (GTDB taxonomy): Bacteria > Pseudomonadota > Alphaproteobacteria > Rhodobacterales > Rhodobacteraceae > Roseovarius. The sequence continues at coordinate 6,304 of JAWLFT010000040.1, read as the reverse complement.
TCGGGCCGGGTCGTGCCGGACACGCTGCGGGTGCTGGTCAGCCAGAAGCGGGTGGGCGCGGGCTACCGCCTGATCTCCGCGTTCGACACCGGCACGCGGCGGGTGCTGCTGGATCGCGGGTTCATCCCTGTCGACGCGGACATCCCCGACCCGCCGGGCCGCGAGGTGACGGTGACAGGCAATCTGCACTGGCCCGATGACCGGCTCGACACGACGCCCGAGAATGACGTGGCCGACAACATGTGGTTCGCCCGCGACGTCGCACAGATGGCCGACGTGCTGGAGACCGAGCCGGTGCTGGTGATCGCCCGCGAGGTCGCCCCCACCGAGCCGGGTGTCAGCCCCTTGCCGGTGGATACCAGCGGCATTCCGAACGATCACCTCGAATACGCGGTGACATGGTTCTCGCTGGCCGTCATATGGGCTGCGATGACCGCGTTCTTCATCCGCCGGCAGATGCGCGCGACCAGAGAGGCAGAGGCATGAGATACATCTCGACACGCGGGCAGGCGCCGTGCCTGAGCTTCGAGGAGGCGATGCTGACCGGGCTGGCGCGCGACGGCGGGCTGTATCTGCCCGAGACGATCCCGCAGATGGCCGCCGCGGAGATCCGCGCGCTGGAAGGGCAAAGCTATGAAGAGGCCGCGTTCCGGGTGATGCGTCCGTTCATCGGCGACACCTTCACCGATACCGAATTCCGCGACATCATCGACCGGGCCTATGCGGGCTTCGGCCATGCCGCGCGCGCGCCTCTGGTTCAGCTTGCGCCCGGGCATTTCCTGCTGGAACTGTTTCACGGGCCGACGCTGGCCTTCAAGGACTTCGCCATGCAGCTGATCGGGCAGATGTTCGAGGCCTCGCTGATGCGCTCCGGCACCCGGGTCAGCATCGTCGGCGCGACCTCCGGCGATACCGGATCGGCGGCGATCGAGGCGTTCCGAGGGCTCGATGCGGTGGATGTGTTCATCCTTTATCCGCATGGCCGCGTGTCAGAGGTGCAGCGCCGTCAGATGACCACACCCTCCGAGGCCAATGTCCACGCGCTCGCCATCGACGGGGATTTCGACGCCGCACAAGCGCGCGTGAAAGACATGTTCAACGATTTCGACTTCCGCGACGGTGTGCGGCTGGCCGGGGTCAACTCGATCAACTGGGCGCGGGTGCTGGCGCAGGTGGTCTATTACTTCACCTCTGCCGTCAGTCTCGGGGCGCCCGATCGCCGCATAAGCTTCACCGTGCCCACCGGCAATTTCGGCGACATCTTCGCCGGCTACATCGCGCGCGCCATGGGTCTGCCCATAGAGCGGCTGGTGGTGGCGACCAACCAGAACGACATCCTGCACCGCTGCCTTGCCAGCGGCGAGTATCGCCCCGAGGGCGTGATCCCGTCGATCAGCCCGTCGATGGATATCCAGGTCAGCTCCAATTTCGAGCGGGCGCTGTATTATGCCTACGGGCAGGACGGGCGGGCTGTGGCGCAGGTCATGGACGAATTGAAGGCCGGCGGCACCACGATCAGCCAGGGCGCGCGCGAGGCGTTGCGCGCGGCGTTCCAGAGCGGGCGCTGCGACGAGGACGCCACCCGCGCCACCATCCGCGAGACCTATCGGGCGACAGGCGAGCTCTTGTGTCCGCATGGCGCCGTCGGCGTGCATGTCGCGACCGCGCAGCGCAGCCCCGGCGTGCCGATGATCACGCTGGCCACGGCGCATCCCGCGAAGTTTCCCGACGCCGTCGAGGCGGCGAGCGGCCTGCATCCCCCCTTGCCCGAGCGCATGGCGGACCTGTATGACCGCGACGAGCGTGTCACGCGCATTGCCAACGATCTTGGCGCCATCGAAACCCTCATCAAGGAACGGATCGCCCATTGAGTTTCCAACTGACCACCCTGCCGAACGGCTTTCGCATCGCCACCGAAACCATGCCGGGGCTGGAATCGGCCGCGATCGGCGTCTGGGTTCTTGCCGGCGCGCGACATGAGCGCGCCGAGCAGAACGGCGTCGCGCATTTTCTCGAACACATGGCGTTCAAGGGCACCAAGCGCCGCAGCGCCCTGCAGATTGCCGAGGCAATCGAGGATGTGGGCGGCTATATCAACGCCTATACCAGCCGCGAGACGACCGCCTATTACGCCCGCGTGCTGAAGGACGACGTACCGCTGGCGCTGGATGTGGTGGCCGATATCCTGCGCAACCCGGTGTTCGACGCGCGCGAGATCGAGACCGAGCGCGGTGTGATCCTGCAGGAGATCGGGCAGGCCGCCGACACGCCCGACGACATCATCTTCGACTGGTTGCAGGAAGAAGCCTATCCCGATCACCCGCTGGGGCGCACCATTCTGGGGGCCGAGGCGCGGGTGCAGGGCTTTGCGCGGCCCGATCTGGAAGGCTTCGTCGATCAGTATTACCGCCCCGGCCAGATGGTGCTGTCGGCTGCGGGCGCCGTCGATCACGACGCCCTCGTGCGGATGGCCGAGGACATGTTCGGCGACATGATCCCCAGTGACGCGGTCGCGCCCGTCACGGCCAGCTTTCGGGGCGGCGAGACGCGGCACGTCAAGGATCTGGAACAGGCGCATTTCGCGCTGGCTTTTGAATCGCCCGAATACGGCAGCCCGGATATCTACACCTCGCAGATCTATGCGCTGGCGCTTGGCGGGTCGATGTCGTCGCGGCTGTTTCAGGAGATCCGCGAGCGGCGCGGCCTGTGCTACACGATCTTCGCGCAGGCCGGCGCCTATGCCGATACCGGCATGATGACGATCTATGCCGGCACCTCCCAGGACCAGATGGGCGATCTTGCGGGCATCACCGTGGACGAGATGAAACGCGCCGCCGAGGACATGTCCGAGACCGAGGTCGAACGCGCCCGCGCGCAGATGAAGGCCGGGATGCTGATGGGGCTGGAAAGCCCCAGCAACCGGGCCGAGCGTCTTGCGCGGATGCTGCAGATATGGGGCCGTGTGCCGGATCTGGCGGAAACCGTCGCGCGTATCGACGCCGTCACCCTCGAGGATGTGCGCCGGCTGGCGCGGCATACCGTGACAACCGCACCCTCGGCGCTGGCGCTTTACGGCCCTGTGGCCACGTCGCCCAGCCTGCAGAGCCTTGATGCGCGGCGCGCCGCCTGATGCTTTTGCGCCCACGCCGGAAACTCAGGATCGAGACAGAGCGTCTTACCCTGCGTCAGCCGGAGATGGGCGATTTCCTGAGCTGGACCAGCCTGCGTGCCGGAAGCGTCGATTTCCTCAGCCCGTGGGAGCCGGCCTGGGCCAGCGATCATCTGTCGCGAAAGGGGTTTTCCAACCGCGTCTACTGGGCGCAGCGGGCCATCGCGAGCGGCAGTGCGGTGCCGCTGTTCCTGATCCGGCGCGAGGATCAGGTGTTGCTGGGGGCGATCACGCTGGATCACATCCGGCGCGGGCCGGCGCAATCGGGCACGCTGGGCTACTGGGTGGGCGCGCCCCACGCGCGGCAGGGCTACATGCAAGAGGCCATCGCGGGCGTGGTGCATCACGCCTATGACCGGCTGGATCTCAGCCGGATCGAGGCGGCGTGCCTGCCGGAAAACCACGCCTCGCGCGGGGTGCTGGAAAAATGCGGCTTCAAGTATGAGGGCGTCGCGCAAAGCTATCTGCAGATCAACGGGCGCTGGCGCACCCATGTCCTTTACGCCGCGCTGCGGCCGGACCGGCGTGGGCGGACGGATGTGGGCTAGGGCGCGCCGCGCAGGCGTGAGCCCCGGTCTGCACGCCTCGAACCCGCGAAATCAAGGAGTTGGTAAGGATCGGAGCGCGTCGCATGACTGCGAATGACCGTGAAACGCTTCAGTCGCAACGGGCCTGACGGCGGGCATGCCCC
>JAWLFT010000040.1:0-2344 GCA_041685435.1 Roseovarius sp. | reverse complement strand
GCGGGGTCGTCATCGCGACGGCGTTCGATCCCGGTCTTGTCATGCCGACAGGGCAGGGCCGCCGGCATGGTCTTGGAAACCGCGTTGTTCTGACAGTGCCGACGCAAATCGTTCGGCGCCCATCGGGGGGTGCGGCAGGTAGCCCTGGAACGTCTTGCAGCCCATGGCGGTGAGGCGGTCATGCTGCATCTTGGTCGTCACCCCTTCGACGGTTACGGAAATTCCCATGGCGCGGGCCAGATCGAAGATGGCCTGCACAAGTTGGTCGCACTCCTCGTCCTCGCCGAGGCGGGCGACGAAGGAACGGTCGACCTTGACGGAACCGACCCGGTAGTCCCGCAGATATCGCAATGACGAATGGCCGGTCGCGAAATCGTCCAGCGCGATCGCGATGCCCGCAGCATGCAGTTGCCCGATCCGGTCCCGGATCTCGATGGATTGCTCGACAAGAACCTTTTCGGTCAGTTCGAGTTCAAGACGCGCCGGCGCGAGCCCGGTGGTCTCGAGTGTTGCAAGCACCATGGGGACGAATTCCGGCATCTTGAGCTGCAATGGCGAAACGTTGACGGCGATCTTCGCAAGGCCGGTCTCGGCGGCAAAGCGACAGGCCGTTTCCAGCACCCATTGGCCAAGCCGGTCGATCAGCCCGCGATCCTCGGCAATCCTGATGAAGTGTTCGGGCGACAGCGCGCCATGGTCCGGGTGATTCCAGCGGCAAAGCGCCTCGGCACCCGTCATCTGACCGTTTTCGTCGCAAATGGACTGGTAGACGAGGCTGAGCCCCGTGCCCGAGTCCAGCGCCGCCCGCAGGTCGGTTTCGATCTGGTTCCGCTCGCGCTCGACCTTGTCCATCTTCGCCTCGAACAGGTTGTAGCGTCCCCGTCCTTCGGACTTGGCCTTGTAAAGGGCGATGTCGGCGTGGCGCATCAGGTCGTCCCAACCGGTGTCGGCCGAACTGGCCCGGACGGCGCCGACGCTGGTCCCGATGCAGCCGGTATTTCCCGGCAGCCCGTAGGGGCGCGCGAGGTCTTTGACGATCCTTGCGCAAAAGCGCCGCAGCTCACAGTCATCGGCCACATCGCGCATGAGGATCATGAATTCGTCGCCGCCGAACCGCGCGACTGTATCGCTCGCCCGGACCAGATCGACCAGCCTGCCGCCGACCTGACGGATCAACTCGTCCCCCGCCGGGTGGCCGAGCGTGTCGTTGATCAGCTTGAACCCGTCGAGATCAATCGCAACCAGAGCCACCGGCTGGCCGTTGCGCGCCGTCGCACTTATGGCCTGCGTCAGGCGATCCTGAAACAACATCCGGTTCGGCAGACCTGTCAGCGGGTCATGATGCGCGAGGAACCGCGCTTGCGCCTCGCTGACATGCAACTCCTCCGAGACCCGCAACAGCCGGTGCAAGACCCACCAGAGCAGGCAGGCGCCGGCCAGCACCGACCCCAGAAGCGCTGGCAGCATCTGCATGAAGATCGTCATGCCCGGGTGCTCGGATTGCCAGGTTAGCCATGCGATCTGCGTGCCGTCGGCATCCGTCACGGGAACACCGGTGAGCCCGTCATCGGGCGGATCGGAGGCGAATGACACAGTCTGAAACTCGTTGCGCGCGCCGATCTGCTGCGCAAGATCGTCATCGAGATATTTCACCGAGACATGCAGCAACTCCGTGCCCGGTGCCTGGATGATGTCCCCGGTGTCAGAGACGATGGGCACCACGCTGGCAAGGGCTGCCACCCCGTCGAGGCGCATTGCGTCCGTGACCGATAAATCGGCAAGCTCTTCATGCGGATTGTCGAGCCCGTCGCTTGCGCCGGCCATCGCCGACCGAAGCTGCGCGACAAGCGGATCGATGACATCGGCCCGGTCGCCATAGCGATCGGGCGGAACGCGTTCGGTCTGGACCGAGGCGAAGAATGGCACGCCGTCCGCATTCAGGATATAGGTCTCATCATGCCCGAAATAGTCGTGCATCCATGCGCCGAGATTCTCGTCGATCCAATCGGTATCCCCGGCGCGGACCTTGCGGATGGAGTCGTCCCAGATCGTGACGCTGCGCTGATCGTTTGGTAAATCATCGATTTCCTGGGCGAGACTGCGTGCGGCGAAACGCTCCTGCCTGGCAGAAGAGACGTCGTCGGCCTTCTTGATCGCGTCATGACCGACAAACACGAGGGTCAGCAGCCCGGCGCCCAGCAGAAAGACAATGGAGGCGACAATCTGTATCGACAGCTTTGTTGATCTGTCCGAATTCACAGAACGTCTCACAATTCAAACCACCGCCGATCTGGCCGGACCCTGTGCATCTGAAAGTGAAAGCAATCCAGCATTTTAGAATAAT
>JAWLFT010000039.1:0-23006 GCA_041685435.1 Roseovarius sp. | reverse complement strand
ACATAGGTGCCGACCATCACCCGGCGCTGCACCTCGGCCCCGAAACCTTCGGCGCGGGTTTTCTCGTACATCTCGGTGATGCCGTCGCCTTGGGCGAGTGGCGCGCGGTGGCCGTAACGCACCCCGTCGTAACGCGCGAGGTTCGACGACGCCTCGGCGGGCGCGATCACGTAATAGGCGGGCAGCGCATATTTCGTGTGCGGCAGGGAGATGTCGCGAATCTCGGCGCCGGCATCCTTCAGCATCGCGGTGCCGTCGGCCCACAGATCAGTGATCGCGTCGGGCATGCCGTCCATGCGGTACTCGCGGGGAATGCCGATCACCTTGCCCCGGATGTCGCCGGTCAGCATCGCCTCGAAATCGGGCACCGGCAGATCGGCGGAGGTGCTGTCCTTGGGGTCATGGCCGCACATGGCCTGCAGCATGATCGCCGCGTCGCGCACCGATTTGGTCATCGGCCCCGCCTGATCGAGGCTTGATGCAAAGGCGACGATCCCCCACCGCGAGCAGCGCCCGTAGGTCGGCTTGATCCCGGTGATGCCGGAAAACGCCGCCGGCTGCCGGATCGAGCCGCCGGTATCGGTGCCGATCGCACCGAGGCAGAGATCGGCGGCCACCGCCGCAGCCGAACCGCCCGACGATCCGCCGGGGGTGACGGCCGCGTCGTCATTGCCGCGCCGCCACGGGTTGACCGCGTTGCCGTAGACCGAGGTCTCGTTGCTGCTTCCCATGGCGAACTCGTCCATGTTGAGCTTGCCCAGCATGACCGCACCGGCGTCGAAAAGCTGCTGCGTGACGGTCGATTCGTATTCCGGCCGGAACCCCTCGAGGATGCGGCTGGCGGCCTGAGAGGGCACGCCGCGGGTGCAGAAGAGATCCTTGATGCCAAGCGGGATGCCGCACATCGCGGGCGCGTCACCCTCGGCGATCCGCGCATCGGCCGCTTTGGCCTGTTCGCGCGCGAGATCGGCGGTGGGGTGGACGACGGCGTTGAGCGCGGACGCCGCCTGCCCGGCGGCGAGACACGCCTCGGTCAGATCGACGCTGGTCACGTCGCCGCGGCGCAGCGCGTCGCGGGCCTCGGCAATCGTCAGGGCATTGAGATCGGACATCATTCCACCACCTTCGGGACCGCGAAGAAGCCTTCGCGCGCATCTGGGGCGTTGGACAGGACCCGTGCCTGCTGATCGCCCTCGGTCACCACGTCCGCACGCCGTTTCAGACGCTGGGGCGAGACGCTCGTCATCGGCTCAACATCCGTCACATCCACCTCGTTCAACTGTTCGATGAAGCCGAGGATCGTGTTAAATTCATGCGCGAGCGCCGGCAGGGCCGCGTCGTCTACGCGAATCCGCGCGAGCCGGGCCACCTTGGCCGCAGTTTCGAGATCGATCGACATGAGCCTCTCCTCTTGTCAGGTTGCCTGCGTTTAGCGCCCGCACGATATGGGCGCAAGACCGAGGCCCGCCCCCTTTATTCCCGCCACAGGCTTGCTACTGTCGGAGCAGTGCAAACCGATTGGAGGCGAAGATGAAAATCACATGGTTGGGGCATAGCTCGTTCCGCATCGAGATCGGCGGGCAAGTCCTGCTGGTCGATCCGTGGCTCAACGGCAACCCGATGCTGCCCGAGAGCAGCCACGATGCGGCCGTGCAGGGCGCCACGCATATCCTGCTGACCCACGCGCATTTCGATCACGCGAGTGATGTGCTGGATCTGGCGAAACGGCTGAAGATCCCGATGGTCGGACAGTTCGACCTGATGGCGCATTGGGAGGCGACCGAAGCGATCGAGGTGGTCGGCTTCAACAAGGGCGGCACGGTCGATCTGGGCGGCGTGGCCGTGACGATGGTGCATGCCACCCATTCCACGAGCTTCGGCACGGATACCGGCCCGCATGTGCCCGGCAGCGAATGCGGCTTTATGATCGCGGGCGACGGGCATGTGATCTATGTCTCGGGCGACACGGACGTGATGGCCGACATGGGCGTGTTCCACGATCTGCACAAACCCGATATCGGCATTCTGTGCGCGGGCGGTCATTTCACCATGAACATGCGCCGCGCGGGCTATGCGGCCAAGACGTTCTTCGATTTCAAGACGGTGATCCCGTGCCATTACAAGACCTTCCCGCCGCTGGCGCAATCCGCTGAAGAGCTGGTCGCGGCCTTGCCAGGGGTCGACGTGATCGAGCCCGAGGTGATGACGCCAATCGAGATCTGAGACGGTGTTCGGGGGCGCTGCCCCCGTCGCCCGTTCCGGACGACTCCCCCGGAGTATTTGGGGAAAGATGAAATCAGGGGCGTTTCGAGCGGCGGTTCTGCGGCTTTGGCCCCGGCTTTGAAGGCCCGGGATTTGAAGTCCGGGGTTTTGAAGGCTGGCGTTTTGAAGGCTGGGCACCGTCCGGGGCACCCTCGTCGCCCTTGAGGCCCAGTTGATCGCGCAGGACGCGCGGGCGGATCTCCTCGACCGCGCCGGGCTTGAGCTGACCCAGTTGGAACGGACCGTACGACAGGCGGATGAGGCGGTTCACCCGCAGGCCCACATCCTCCATCGCGCGGCGGATCTCGCGGTTGCGGCCCTCGCGAATCGCGACCGTGATCCAGGCATTGGCACCCTGCTGGCGGTCGAGCGTCACGGTCATCGGCTGGAATCGTTCCCCGTCCACGGTCAGGCCCCGGCGCAGCGGGTCGAACACGCCATCCTCGGGCCGGCCATTGACGCGCACGCGGTAGCGGCGCAGCCAGCCGGTCGAAGGCAGTTCCAGTTTGCGCTTGAGCGCGCCGTCATTGGTCAGCAGCAACAGACCTTCGGAATTGAGGTCGAGCCGTCCGATGCTGACGACGCGGGGCATGTCGGCGGGCAGATCGTCGTAGATCGTCGGGCGGCCTTGCTCGTCGCGCGTGGTGGTCACCCGGCCGGTGGGCTTGTGATAGAGCCAGAGCCGCGCGGGTTCGGGCGCGTCGAGCGCGCGGCCATCCACCACCACCCTGTCCGACGGTGTCACGTTGAGCGCGGCACGGGTGATCTTCTGGCCGTTCACGGTGACGCGTCCGGCCTCGATCAGGCGCTCGGCATCACGGCGGCTGGCGCGGCCGGCGCGGGCGATGACCTTGGCGATACGCTCGCCCGGCGGGGTGTCTGGGGATGTGTTCATGAAGAAAGCGCATATCCCAAAGCACCGCCACGAAAAAGGCCCTTTGAGCAGCGTCACCGCGCGGCTATGGTGCGCCCATCAAGGATAGGGGATGCGCGACGATGGACTGGCAGATCGGGCTTTCGGTCAGCGCTCTGGTGTACCTGGCCTTTCTGTTTGGTGTCTTGGGATTTCTGGCGCGGGACGAGTTGCTGCTGCGGCTGCTGATGCTCGGGGCCAGTGCGCTTTATCTTGTGTATTACTATCACGTCACCGCCGCACCCTTGTGGGATTCGGTCATCACCACCGCGGTGCTGGGCGGGGTGAACCTCGTGATGATCGCCGTCGTGGTGCTGGAGCGTACGACCCTTTCCATGTCCGCCGACAGCGCCGCGCTGTTGCGCCACTTTCCGATGCTGTCGCCGGGCCAGTTTCGCCGGCTTCTGCACTCCGGGCGCCGCGTCTCGGTGACCGAGCCGGTCGTCCTGACGCGGGAAAACGCACCGGTGGACCGGCTGTGGTATGTCTACGAGGGCGCGCTGCGGATCGACAAGGCGGGCGGGGTGTCGCGCGTGGACAACGCCATGTTCGTGGGCGAGTTGGCCTTCCTGACCGGTGCGCCGGCCAGTGCCTCGGTGTCGGTGGAGGCGGGCGCGCGCTATCTTGAATGGGACGCGCCGGCATTGCAGGCGCTGATAGACAAGTCGCCCGGTCTGCATGTGGCGCTGCAGGCCCAGTTCAATTCCGATCTGGTGCGCAAGGTCACGGCGTCTGTCCCGTCGCGCGTCGATGCCTGAGAGGGGAGCGGACCAGATATGGAGCGCATGAGGTTCGCATCCCACATGGCTGCAGCCCTTGACGCGGCCCGTGCCGCCGCCGCGCGCGGCGAGGTGCCGGTCGGGGCCGTCGTGGTGGCCCCCACCGGCGAAATCGTGGCGCAGGCCGGCAACCGGACCCGCGAGTTGCGCGATCCCACCGCCCATGCCGAGATCCTCGTGATCCGTGCCGCCTGTGACGCGCTCGGGTCGGAGCGCCTGACAGGGCATGATCTTCATGTCACGCTGGAGCCGTGCGCGATGTGCGCGGGCGCGATTGCCGCGGCGCGCATCGCGCGGCTTTACTACGGTGCGGAGGATCCCAAATCGGGAGGGGTCGCGCGGGGGGCGCGGGTGTTTGCGCATCCGCAATGCCACCATGCGCCCGAGGTCTATGACGGGATCGGCGCGCGCGAGGCCGAGGCGCTGCTGCGGGCGTTTTTCAAGGCGCGGCGCGGCTCAGATCAGCGTCAGCTCTGACGCGAGGAACGGGTGCTGGCGGATCGCCGGGGTCACGATGGTGTCCTGCAGGATGGGCCTCAGCTTGGCCGCCAGCGTCGCGGGCATGTCCTGCAGGCTGCCCTTGCGCGCGATCACGCTGATCGTGCGGGTCAGCGGCGCGATCGGCAGTTTGAGCACGTCGATCTGATCGGCGAATCGCCGCGCGCGCATCAATGCGAGCGGTGTCAGGATCGACCAGCCGGCCCCCTGCCCCACCAGCGCGAGGATCGAGTGGTAGCTGTCGAGCTCGAACCGGTGCGGCTGCTTGAAATGTTCGCGCGCCAGATGCGCCGAAATCAGCCGCCCCATGTAATGCCGCTGCGTGTACCGGATGAGCGGCAGGCGTTCGAGCTGCCCTAGCACATTGGCGTCTGGAGCGATCACGCCGCGTGGGGCGACAACAGCAAAGCCTTCGCGCAGGACCGGGTGCACTTCGGTCCAGTCCGCCGCATCGCCCAGTTCCGCGGCCACGATGACATCGAGTGACCTAGCGTCAAGCTGATCGTAAAGGTGGTGGCTGGCGCCGGTTTCCAGCAGGAACTGGCAGCCGTTCAGCTCGGCCGCCATGTGGGTCAGAAGCTGCGGGGTCACATCCGCCTCGAGATCCTCGATCATGCCGAGGCGAAAGCGCGTCAGCGTGGACAGTTGCGACATAGCCAGTTCCGCGCGGGCCTGCGCCGCCTCGTCGAGAATGACCTGACCGCGACGATGCAGGATCTCTCCCGCTTGCGTCAGCCGGATGGGACGTGCCTTGCGCTGCAGAAGGGTGGCGCCGACCGCGGTTTCGAGATTGGTCAACTGCTGGCTGACGGCCGAGGGGCTGGCCCCGAGACGGCGGGCCGCAGCAGAGATCGACCGCTCGTCGGCGGCGGCCATGAACACTTCGATTCCCCAGAGTGTGATCCGCCCCGGGCTGTCGACCATGCGGGGTTACTTGTCCATCTTCGACAGCTTTGCCTGCAGGTCGGCGAGCTGTTTCTTGATCTCCTCGATCTCTTCCTCGGTATCGCCGGTCTCGGGAGCGCTACCGGGCAGGGTGCTGCCCAGTTTCGGCAATTCGCCGCGGGTCATCGCCTTCATGAAGGCTTCCTGCTGGGCGCGCATCGCCTCCATGCCGGGCATCGCGGTCAGCGGATTGGCCTTGCTCATGTTCTCGAGCATCTTGGACTGTCCGTCGCGCAGCATCTCGAAGCTCGCGGCGAGGAATTCCGGCACGATGCTGGTGGCCTGCGTGGTGTAGCTGCGCACCAGATCGGTCAGCACGTTGTTGGGCAGGACGCTTTCGCCGCGGCTTTCATGCTCGGCCACGATCTGCAGAAGGTATTGCCGGGTGAGGTCGTCGCCGGATTTCAGATCGATGATCTGGACGTCGCGGCCGTCGCGGATGAACTCGGCGATATTCTCGAGCGTGACGTAGTCGGATGTCTCGGTATTATAGAGCCGCCGGCTGGCATAGCGTTTGATCAGCAACGGTTTTTGGGGGTCGGCCAACGGGTATCCTCCACTGGAATGCAGCACTGCAGCGCAGACTAGACGCAACCGCAGCAAAAAGAAAGGGCGAGCCGATTGGCTCGCCCTCACAGACCGTGCCCCAGGGAGGGGAGGGGGCAGTCGATCTGTTACTTTTTCGCTGCGGTGCCGGCTTTTGCGGTCGCGGCGGTCATGTCGTCGGATGCTTTCTTGACAACCTTGGTGGCGTCTTCCTGCATGGTCTTGCCGGCGGACATCATCAGCTCGACGGTTTCCATCTGAACCTTCTTGGCGATCTCGGCGAAAGCGGCCATATGCTCGGCGGTCACCTCGGACTGAGCCGATGCGAAATCGGTCATCGCCTTGGCATAGTCTGCCGGCTCGGACTTTGCTTTGGACATTTCCGACAGCTTGGCGAGCGTGTCCTTGGTCCACTTGCTGGAGATCTCGGCCGACTGCTCGGCTGCATTCAGGGCGACGCCCGACAGTTTCTCGTTCAGGCTTGCCTGGTTCTTGAACGCGTCTTCCATCGCCTTGGTGTCGACGGGGAACGAGCCCATGACGTCTTTGAACATGGTGCTGAAGTCTTGTGTGTTGGCCATTTGTCTGATCCTTTCGTGATCTTCGTTTCTGATGACAAACACATAAATGCTGCACTGCAGCATTGCAAGCCTTTTTTGCCGCAGCGCAGTATTTTCTGTCGGAACCGCCTGAACTCAGGCGAACGCCTTCTTGGTAACATACGTCCCGGGGGCCGGTTCAAGCGGCGGATGCTCGGCATCGCCGGGCGCGCGGGCGTCGACTTTCTTGCCGGACCGCTTGGCAAGCCAAGCCTCCCAACGCGGCCACCACGAGCCCGGATGATGCACCGCGCCCGCCATCCAGTCCTCGGGCGAGGCGGGCAGATCGTCATTGGTGTAATGCCCGTACTTGTCCTTGGAGGGCGGGTTCACGATGCCGGCGATATGACCCGATTGCGAGACGATGAAGCTGCGGCTGCGCGCACCCGTCGCCTTGAAACCGCGATAGCAGTCCATCCACGGCGCGATGTGATCGCTCTGGCAGGTGACCGACATCAGCGGCACCTTCACGTCCTTGATATGCAGCGTCTGGCCGCACAGCTCGATCCCGCCCTCGACGAACTCGTTGCGCTGACACAGACCGCGCAGATATTGCATCGTCATCAGGCCCGGCAGGTTGGACCCGTCGCCGTTCCAGTAGAGCAGATCGAAGGCCGGTGGCGCCTCGCCCATCATGTAGCGGCGCGCGGCGGGCTGATAGACCAGATCGCGCGAACGCAGGAACGACATCGTGCGCCCCATGATGAAGGACCGCAGCACGCCCTGTTCGGCCACCTCCTTTTCGATGCCGTTGATGAAATCGTCCTGAAGGAACGGCGTGAATTCACCCTGCTCGGAGAAATCCGTGAGCGCGGTGAAGAATGTCGCCGACTTGACCGACTTGTCGCCGCGCTTGGCCATCAGCGCCAGCGTCAGGTGCAGCGTGGTGCCGGCGATGCAATAGCCGACGGTGTTGACCTGGGCCTGCCCGGTGATCGCCTTGACCTCGCGAATCGCGGTCAGGAACCCTTCCTCGATATACTCCTCCATGCCGACGTCGACATAGCGCGCATCGGGGTTGACCCAGCTCACGACAAACAGCGTGTAGCCCTGATCGGTGATCCACTTGATCAGGCTGTTTTCCGGCTTGAGATCCATGATGTAATACTTGTTGATCCATGGCGGAAAGATGATCAGCGGCACCTCGTGCACCTCGTCGGTGGTGGGGCTGTACTGGATCAGCTCCATCATCCGGTTGCGGTAGACCACCTCGCCGGGCGTGGTGGCGATATTGGTGCCCAGCTCGAACGCCTTGTCATCGGCAAGGCGCACGACCATCTCGCCCTCGTTGGCCTCGAGATCGGCGATCAGGTTCTCCAGCCCCTTCACGAGGCTCTCGCCCTCGGTCTCGACCGCCTTTTCGAGCGCGTCCGGGTTTGTCCCGAGAAAATTGGTCGGTGACATCATGTCGATGATCTGATGCGCGAAGTAATCGAGACGCTTGCGGTCCTTGTCGGGCAGATCCTCGTCGATATCGGCCAGCGCCTGTTCGATGGATTGCGCGTTCAGCGCATATTGCTGCTTGATGTAGCGGAAATAGGGATGCGAGTCCCAGAGCGGGTTGGCGAACCGCTTGTCGCCGGCCAGCGGGTCGGGATCCTCCTCGCCCGCCTCGGGGGGCACGCCGCCGCGCAGCAGCGACTGCTGCGCCTCCATGAAATGCCGTACGGATTTGCCCCAGTATTCCAACTGCTGCTCGTACATCCGGCCGGGATTTTCCAGCATCTCGGTCCAGTAGGATGTCGCCGCCATCGTCAACAGGTCATTCGACGGGCTGCTCAAGGTGGGATCGGCGGGGTTGCGCGACGCCATTACCTTGATCAGGCGCTGCGACAGTTCCTCTACCCGTGCCAGATTTTCGTTGATCCCGGGAACAGTTTTACCGTCACCATCGTCTTGCATTGCCATTTCAGTCATTTTCCCTTACCAGTTTCTGCAAAGCAGCATATCGACATCGTATCTGCAGAGCGGATTGAGCGGGTGTCCCGGCTGACAAAAGACAGGAATAGACAATGCGCTACATGGCTACTCACGATCTCATGGAATCTTTCCGGAATGCCAGTCAATGGCTTGGTGCCTCCGCCCTCTCAATGGCATCCTATCCGGTTTTCAGCATGTTGCCAAACCCCGCGTTTCAGTGGATCTCGGCATGGGGCCAAGTGACAGAGCGCAGCTTCGAGCGCATGGTCACCAAACCCGACTGGGGCATCCGCACCTTCACCGGCGATGATGGCAAGGATCATCTGGTCAATATCAACACCGTGGTGTCGCGCCCCTTCGGCGATCTCATCCATTTCGACGTCTCCGGGCGCGAAGAGCAGCCGCGCAAGGTGATGCTGATCGCACCGATGTCGGGCCATTACGCAACGCTGCTGCGCGCCACCGTCAAGTCGCTGCTGGTCAATTGCGAGGTCTATGTCACCGACTGGCACAATGCGCGCGATATTCCCGTGTCGGAAGGCAAGTTCGATATCGAGGATTACACGCTTTATCTGGTGGAGTTCATGCGCGAGCTTGGGCCGGACGTCAATGTGGTGGCGGTGTGCCAGCCTGCGCCGCTGGCCTTGGCGGCGACCGCCTATCTGGCCGAGATCGACCCCGAGGCGCAGCCGCAGACCCTGACCCTGATCGGCGGTCCGATCGATCCCGACGCCACGCCCACCGACGTGACCGATTTCGGGCGCCGCGTCACCATGGGCCAGCTGGAAGAGACGATGATCCAGCGCATCGGGTTCAAGTACAAGGGCGTCGGGCGTCAGGTCTATCCCGGCATGCTGCAGCTGGCGTCGTTCATTTCGATGAACGCGGAACGTCACGCCAAGGCGTTCAACGAGCAGATCATGCGCGTCACCAAGGGCGAGGCGAGCGACAACGATCAGCACAACCGGTTCTACGACGAATATCTCGCGGTCATGGACATGCCCGCAGAGTTCTACCTCTCGACCGTAGAGCGGATCTTCAAGGGGCTCGAGATCGCCGAGAATCGCTTCACGGTGTATGGCCACAAGGTCGATATCGGCAAGATCACCGATGTCGCGGTCAAGACCGTCGAGGGCGGCAAGGATGATATCTCGGCGCCCGGCCAATGCGTGGCGGCCCTCGATCTGCTGACCGGTCTGCCCGATCACATGAAGGCCAGCTATCTCGAACCCGAGGCCGGGCATTACGGCATCTTCGCGGGCAAGTCGTGGCGCAACAATATCCGGCCGCTCATGCTGGAGTTCATCGACGCCAATGCCGGCAAGCATGCGAACAAGAAACCCGCGAAGCCCAAGATTGCCGTGGCCCAGTAATTTCCGGATCGCGGCGACGAACGATCAGCGACGATCAGCCTTGAGCGAAGGATACGACAGCATCGGTCAGACAATCGAGGCTATCCGTATGCGGCGCAGCGTCGGACAGCGCGTCGGTCATCAATGAAAGCTCCGTGCAGGCCACGAGCAGGTGATCAGCCCCTTGCCGCATGAGCGCCTCGGCCTGGTCCGAGACACGCGGCGCAAGGCGCGCGGCCTCCTCGCCGGCCTTCACGGCCCGGATGATGGCCAGCAGATCGCCATCATCGGCCAGCGTCACCGGCACCAGCTCATGCGCGGCGAACGGCGCATCGAAGACCCGCGCCAGCCGCGTGGCCGGAGAGGCCAGAAGCCCCACACGCCGCGCGCCGCGTGCCTTCAGCGTCGCTGCCGTCAGATCCACCATGTTGAGAAATGGCAACGCCGTCGCCTCGCGGATGACGGGCGCGTAGTGATGCGCGGTGTTGCAGGGCATCGCCAGCCCTTCGGCCCCCGCTGCCGCCAGCCCACGTGCCATGCCGGCAAGAACCGGCCCCGCATCGGCGCCCGTTCCCTCGATCAGAGCGGCGATTCGGCTTGGCACCTGCGGGTTCTGATGCACGATCAGGGGCACGTGGTCGGCATCGTCGCGGGCGGGCACCGCTGCCATGACGCGTCGCATAAGCAGGATCGTCGCCTCGGGCCCCATTCCACCAAGAATGCCGACCGGTCTCATCGCCCGGTCACGCGGCGGCCCTCGGGTGAGACTGCGTTCTCAATTGATCGACCCGTCCAGACCCTCGGGCTGGCCCACAACCACGAAGGTCAACTGTTCGGGATCGACACGCTCTTGCGCGACGCGGTTGATCTGCTCCAGCGTGACCGCCTCGACCATGTCGTTGCGGTTGGCGATGTAGTCGACCGGCAGGCCGTCCATCTGCATGCCCACTGCAATACGTGCGATGGGGCGATTGCCATCGAATCGCAGCGGATAGGCCCCGGTCAGATAGGTCTTGGCGTCGCGCAGCTCTTGCTCGGTCACGCCCTCGTCCCGGATGCGGGTCCACTCGTCGCGAATGACGCTTATCGCCTCGGCCACGCGGTCATTGGCCGACGACACCGACCCGGCCCACAGCTGTGCCGCGTCCTTATCCGCGAGGTAGGAATAGACCCCGTAGGTCAGCCCGCGCTTTTCGCGCACCTCGGTCACGAGCCGGCTTTCGAACCCGCCCCCGCCAAGGATGTGGTTGAGGACATAGGCCGCGAAGAAATCCGGATCGTCGCGCTTGATGCCGGCCTGCGCGAAGAGGGCCACGGATTGCGGCGTCTCGAACGACTCCACCTGCACACCGCCGGGCAGATTGAGATCGGCCGTGTCGGGCAGGGGTGCGCCCGCCTGCGGCAGATCGCGCAGCAGATCATCGAGCAGCGGGCCAAGCTCCTCGGCGGTGATGTCGCCCACGGCGCTGATATAGACCCGGTCGCGGCTCAGCGCGGTTTCGTGCGCGGCGACGATATCCTCGCGGCTCAGAGCCTTAACGCTGTCCATGGTGCCTTCGAGTGGACTGGCATAGGGATGCTCGTCGTAGACCAGCCGGTCGAACGCGCGGCTTGCCATCGCGCGCGGATCGGTCTGGTCCGAGCGCAGGCCGGACAGGACCTGTCCGCGCACCCGCTCGATGGCGTTTTCGTCAAAGCGCGGCGCGACAAGGCTTGACCGCAGCAGGGCCACAGCATCGTCGCGGTTCTCGGTCAGCATCTGTGCGGACACCGACACCGCGTCATCGCTCACGTCGTAGGACAACTTCGCGGCCAGCGAATCGCGCGCCCTGGCAAACTCCTGCGCGTCCATCTCGCCCGCGCCTTCCTCCAGCAGACCGACCATCAGATTGGTGGCGCCGCGCGCGTCCGGCGCGTCCAGCGAGGCCCCGCCGCGAAACCGGATTTCGAGCGCGACGAAGGGAATCGACTGATCCTCGACCAGCCATGCCTCTAGCCCGCCGGGCGTCGTCACCTCGTCGATCTCGATCTCGGCGTGCAGGGGGCCTGCGGCCATCATCAGAGCGAGGCTCAGGACAAGATGTTTCATTGGGTTACCTCCGGGGCCAGCAACTGACCGGTGACGGATGTCTTGGGGTCGAGGACGCGCCTTGCGGCCTCCACGATCTCATCGGCGGTGACGTCCTGCAGGATATCGGGCCAGGCCTGAACATCCTCGACCGTAAGCCCCGAGGCGAGCGCGCCCCCGTATCGCCGCGCCAGCGCGGCGGCGTCGTCGCGGTCATAGATATCCTCGGCCCGCAGCTGCATCTTGATGCGGTCCAGCTGCTCGGCATCCGGGCCGGTCTCGACGAATTCCGTCAACACCTCGTCGAGCGCGTCCTCGGCCTGCTGCAGGGTGACCCCGGCGGCGGGCACGACCACGAGATTGAATGTCGTGGCATCAACAGACGTACCGGAATACCACGCCCCGACCTGTACCGCGATGTCGTTCTCGATCTGAAGGCGCTGGTTGAGCACGGAAGTCTGGCCAGACCCCAGAACCTGCGCCAGCAGGTAAAGCGCGGCGGCCTCTTGCTGCGCGCCGCTGTCACGTTCTGGCGCAAGGTAGGACCGGGCGAGATAAGGCTGCGAGACGCGCGCATCGCGCAAGCTCAGCCGGCGCTCGGACAGTTGCGGCGGCTCTTGCGGGCGGGCGCGCGGCGGCAGAACGGCGTTGGCCTCAATCTCGCCGTAATGCTCGGTCGCCAGGTCGCGCACCTCGTCGGGTGTCACGTCCCCGGCCACCACGAGGATCGCGTTGTTGGGCGCGTAATGCGTCTCGTAGAAGGCCAGCGCCTTGGCGCGGTCCAGATCCTGCATCTCGTGCCGCCAGCCGATGATCGGCACGCCGTAGGGGTGATTGAGATATTGCATGGCCGTGTGCTGCTCGCGCAAGAGCGCCGAGGGGCTGTTCTCGACTCGCTGATTGCGTTCCTCGAGGATCACGTCCCGCTCCGGCTGCACCTCGTCGTCCGTCAGACGCAGGTTCGCCATGCGGTCAGCCTCCATTCCCATCACGAGATCGAGACGGTCGGCGGCGATCCGCTGAAAATAGGCGGTGTAATCCTGACTGGTAAAGGCGTTGTCGGACCCGCCATTGCGCGCCACGATTGACGAAAATTCACCCGGTTCGAGGTCTTCGGTACCCTTGAACATCAGATGTTCGAGGAAATGCGCGATGCCCGACTGGCCCGGCGGCTCGTCGGCCGCGCCGACCCGGTACCACACCATATGCGTGACCACCGGCGCGCGGTGATCCTCGATCACCACCACGTCCATGCCGTTATCGAGTTGAAACGCGGTCACGTTGTCGGCGGCGAGGCCAATCCCCGGCACGGACAGCCACGCGGCCAGTGCGAAGAGCCAGACGAAAGGTTTAGGCATGGAGAGCTTCCCGGGCAATGAGTGTCACTTCCTACAACATACGCCGCAGATGCCCGGTTTCAACGCCTCAGCCTTCGGGATCGGGCGGGCTTGCCGGTGTCAGCACGCCACGATCCCGCAGCCGCCGCGCCTCGGCGTGGGGGCTCAGCCATTGGTCGCGGTAAGCCTGCACGTAATCGTCACCGGGCAGAATGCGCAAGATGTTCACGCGCCCGTGGTTGCGGCGGATCTCGCGATCCTCTTGCGCCAGCGTCTGCCGGATCGCGCCGGTGCCGCCGAAGCGGTTGGCGTGATTGACAAGGCCCGCGTTGCCCGCGGCCGGCGCGGCCCCCGGTGCGGTGCGCGTGCCGCCAAGGGCGGCGGCCCCATCGGCACGCGGGTTCTGGTCGGTGCGATTCGCCGCGCCCTGCGCCGGTTCGGGCAGGCGCGTCACATCTTCGGGCGGCTCCAGCGGCTTGCCCGGCAGCACCGAAAACTCGTCCGGGCCATTGCCGCTATTGCTCTGCCGCGTCAGCGTCACGTCTCCGTCACGTTGCCCGCACCCCGCCACGATCGTGGCGGCCAGAAAGATCAGAACGCTCTTGTGCGGCATGCTCATCGCCACTCCCCTGCAACTTTTCGCGTGTCTACCCCATTCCTCAGCAGAGGTCACGAGGGGTTTTTTGGCCCCGGTGCCACAATCAGCCCGATGGCGCCGGCGAACACCGCGATATCGGCCACGTTGAAGGCATAGGGGTTGTCGATCCCGCAACAGGACATGTTGATGAAATCCGCCACCGCGCCATAGATCAGCCGGTCGATCACATTGCCGAGCGCCCCGCCCAGCAAGAGCCCCGCGGTGATCCGCTGCCACCCGGTCAGCCGCTCGCGATGCACCCACCACAGGATCACCCCCGAGATCAGCAGCGCCACGCCGATCAGCACCCACCTTGTCAGCGCGGCATCGCCGGACATCAGCCCGAAATTTATCCCGGTATTCCACGCCATGCGGAGGTTGAAATACGGCGGAAACACGTCGATCCGCCCGGCAAGGCGCAGATCCATCATGTGCACGACGTAGTATTTCGTCACCTGATCCAGCACGAAGATGACGCCGGCGGTCCAGTAGAACAGTCGCATGCGCGCCTCAGTGCCGGAAATGGCGCAGGCCGGTCAGCACCATCGCCAGCCCGGCGTCGTCGGCAGCCGCGATCACCTCGTCATCGCGCATCGAGCCGCCGGGATGAATGACCGCCGTCGCCCCCGCCTCGGCCGCCGTCATCAGCCCGTCGGCGAAGGGAAAGAACGCGTCCGAGGCCACCACGCTGCCTTGTGTCAGGGGCGCGGGCAGACCCAATGTATCGGCCATGTCCTGCGATTTGCGCGCCGCGATCCGGCAACTGTCGACGCGGCTCATCTGACCGGCGCCGACGCCCACCGTCGCACCGTCCTTCACATAGACGATGGCGTTGGATTTCACGTGCTTGGCCACCTTCCACGCAAAGAGCATGTCGGCCATCTCGGTCTCCGTCGGCGCGCGTTTGGTCACGACGCGCAGATCGCTTGCATCGAGGCGGCCTGCATCCTTGTCCTGCACCAGATACCCGCCCGACACCTGACGGATCATCCGCGCGGCCATTCCGGGATCGGCAAGCAGGTCGGTCAGCAGCAAACGCAGGTTTTTCTTCGCGGCAAAAATACCCACAGCCTCATCGCTGGCCCCGGGCGCGATCACCACCTCGGTGAAGATCTCGGCGATCTCTTGGGCCGTCGCCGCCTCGAGCGGCTGGTTGAAGGCGATGATGCCGCCGAAGGCGCTGGTGCGGTCACAATCGAACGCGGCCTTGTAGGCCGAGATCTGGCTGGAGCCGCGCGCCACGCCGCAGGGATTGGCGTGCTTGATGATCGCGCAGGCCGGGCCGTCGCCGGGGTCCATCTCGCTGACCAGCTCGAAGGCCGCATCGGTGTCGTTGATGTTGTTGTAGCTCAGCTCCTTGCCCTGCACCTGCCGCGCGGTGGCGACCCCGGGCCGGTCCGCGCCGTCGACATAGAATGCCGCCCTCTGATGCGGGTTCTCGCCATAACGCAGCGTTTGCGCCAGCCGCCCGGCAAAGGTGCGGCGGCGCGGCGCGGTCTCGCCCTGCGCCTCGGCCATCCATGTACTGACCGCCGCGTCATAGGCGGCAGTGCGCCCGTAGGCGGTCTGCGCCAGCCGCTGCCGGAACGCATAAGAGGTCTGCCCGCCCTGCGCGTCAAGCTCGACCAGCAGGGCTGGGTAATCCTCGACATCGACCACGACATTGACGAAGGCGTGGTTCTTGGCCGCCGCCCGGATCATCGCCGGGCCGCCGATATCGATATTTTCAATGGCGGTGGCGTAATCCGCCCCGCCGGCGACAGCCGCCTCGAACGGGTAGAGGTTGACCACCAGAAGGTCGATCGGCGCGATGCCATGTGCCTCCATCGCCGCCATGTGATCCGCGTCGTCGCGCAGCGCCAGCAGCCCGCCATGCACCATCGGATGCAGCGTCTTGACGCGCCCGTCCATCATCTCGGGAAAGCCCGTGACCTCGGCCACGTCGCGCACCGCAAGCCCGGCCTCGCGCAGGCTGCGGCCGGTGCCCCCGGTCGAGATCAGCTCGACCCCTCGATCGATGAGCGCGCGGCCCAGATCGACAAGGCCGGTCTTGTCGGAAACGGATAGAAGGGCGCGGGTCACGGGCGCGAGATCTGTCATCTTCAATGATCCTGTTCTGGCGTTGGTCAGGGGTTTCGGTCAGGGCGTCGGTCGGGTCAATCCTCGGTCACGGGTTCCGGCACGGCCTCGGCGACATCGCGAATGCCGACCGGGGTGTCGTCCGCCTTGGCCAGTGACCATCTGATGCGGGTCGCGTGGTCCAGCACACGCCCCGACAGCACAATCTGCTCGCAGCGGCGCGGCGTCAGCCGCGTCTTTTCAAGATAGACGCTTGGTTGCAAGGACAAAGCGGTCTGGCCGTCGCCCCGGAACACCCAGACCTCGCCGCTGCGCAGCGTCACCGAGACGGCGTTGCCCCCTGGATCGAAATGCGTGGCGACCTCCGGGTGCAGATGAAACCGGATGTCGAACGGCACTCCGCGCGGGTGCGATTTGTGGCGCAGCCGGTCGAAGCGGTGCCTGTCAGCCTCTTCGACCGCGAGCAGCATGTCCTCGCCGGCTAGCGTCCGCCCATCCATCGAAAGATCCAGGTTGCGGACATGGGTCAGGCCGTGGCCGCGCAGATACCCGTCATGCGCCCCTTCAAAGCGCATGCCGCGGGCGGCTTTCGACAGGCCGCCGGGGACATGGCGCGGCGCATAGCCCAGCCGGTCGGGGTGGCGCGCGTCGTGGCTCAGCCGGGCGCTCGACCCGCCATCGAGCACCAGCGCCGAATGCGACGGCGTCGCGCGCCCCGCGCGCCGCCATTGCGCACCGAACCGTGCGCCGGACCCGCAGCCGACTATCAGCGGACGCCGCCCCGAGGTCAGTTCAAAGGCAAGCGTCGAGGCATGCGCATGGACCGAAGCGGCCCCTTGTGGCGGGGCGGCGGCATCGACGATCACGCTCGTGCGTCCGCCGCTCAGCCGGACGAACCCCATCGCGCGGCCGTTCCCCTGGCGCGATTTCACACCGCTGGCCGCCAGCGCGCCATCAAGCCGCCCGGCAAGCCCGCGCCCGCCGCCATGGAACCTCGGCAAGCCGCCATCGGCATGGCGCAGCGTGCGCAGCGTCGGCGCGATGCGTTCCACCGCACGCCAATGCGCATCCTCGACCGGCTGTCCCGCCTCGCTGAGGATTTGCGCCGCCCATGTCAGCAGCGTGAAGATCTCCAGCAGGTCCTCGGGGTTGCGGCTCGGGATGCCGCCGCCCGCATCGATCTGGCACTCTGCGTCGCGCGACAGCGCGGCGCGGGCCATGGCGCTCAGATCCTGCATCCCCTGCAGCGACACGCCCGCATGGAGCAGCCCGGTCAGCGCGTTGAGGCGCGCCAGCCCGGCAGGGGCGGCGTGCCAGCGGCGACGCAGGAATGCGGCCTGCCGCGCAAGCGACCGGAAGTATTGCCGCGCCGCCGCCTCGGGTTGTCCGCGCAGCAGGAACTGGGCATGCGATATCCACCGGATCAGGCGCCGGCCGGTCAGCTCCGGCGTCCAGCCCGGCCCTGCGCCGCCACCGTAACGGGCCATCCAGCCCCATAACCAGCCTTGGGCGCGCGCCTGGGCGGCCGTGTCGGCCACGGCCGCCAGATCGTCGAGCCAGCCAAAGCCGTGCAGCTCGGCGGCAAAGCCCGGATCCGGCGGCGGGATGTCCCAGATCGACGAGGTGGGCGCATCCACCAGATGCCCCGCGACGATGAAGCGCCCGGCGCAGATCTGCTGGCCGCGCACCGGGCACCCGATGCAGCGCGGCTCCGGCCGCAGGGCAAACGCCGCCGGAGCAAACGTCAGCGCGGCCCGGCGCGCGGCGATGCGGTTGGCGGCGCGCGTCCATCGCGCAGACTGGGTTTCGCGGCTGAACATAGGCCTTTACACGGATCTCTGGGGCACTCTGTGGCGCAGCATAGACGACGCGTGGCGCAGCGTCATCGGCTGATTGCGCGTCACATGCGCAGGCAGGCGATGTAGAAGCCGTCCATCCCCCCCGAAGCGGGCCAATAATCAGGCCGCAGGCGCAGCCCGCCCTCCTCGGTGATCCAGTCCGGATCGACCCCCGGCAGATCGAGCGCCGCGCGATCCGCCCAAAGGCCCGGATGCCGGTCCAGCGCCGCCTCTGCCTGACATTCGCCCTCGTCAGGCAACAGCGAGCAGGTGCAGAACACGAGCCGCCCGCCGGGCCGCAACAGCGTCAGCGCGTGGTCGATCATCGCCGCCTGCAACTCGATGAGCTCGCCGAAATCGCTGCCATCCTTGGCATGCGGCAGGTCGGGGTGGCGGCGGATCGTGCCGGTGGCCGAACAGGGGGCGTCGCACAGGATCGCGTCATACCGTCCCTGATGGTGGAGCGCGTCGCCGGTCACACACTCTGCCGTCAGCCCCGTCCGTGCAAGGTTTTCGGCCACCCGCGCCATCCGACGCACCGATATGTCGAGCGCTGTGACCCGCGCGCCCGCGGCGGCCAGCTGCAGCGTCTTGCCGCCCGGCGCAGCACAGAGATCCAGGACCTGCTCGCCCGGCTGCGGCGCAAGAACCTGTACCGGCAACGCGGCGGCGGCATCCTGCACCCACCAGTCACCCGTGTCGAACCCGTCCAGCGTCGAGATCTGTGGCGCCTCATGCAGCCGCACCGATCCGGTCGGCAGCACCGTGCCGCCCAACCGCTCGGCCCACGCGGCCGCGTCAGATTTCACCGTCAGGTCAAGCGGCGCGCCGGCGAAATGCGCCCGCTCCATCGCCACCACGGGCCCCTTGCCCCATGCCTCGACCAGCGGGACGCGCAGCCAGTCCGGCAGGCCGGGCTGGCGCAGGTCATGCCATTTGCGCGGCGCCTCCTCGGCCATCTTGCGCAACACCGCGTTGACCAGTGTCTTGAGACGGTTGTGCCGTGGATGCCGGCCGATGATTTCCACCGCCTCGTTGACGACGCCATGCGCATCGCCGCCAAGCGCCAATTCAGTCGTCCCCGCGCGCAGCACGTTGCGAACCGGCAGGGGCGGCGGCTTGCGCAGGTGTCTGGCCAGCAGGCGGTCGGCGCGCGACAGCCCGCGCAGCGTGTCGCCGGCCAGCCGTTGCGCCCGCGCCCGGTCCGCCGGGGGCAACGCCTGAATCGCGCCACCGGCCAGCAGATCGGACATCAGACGCCCCTCGCCCAGCACTTGGTCCAACAGGTGAACCGCAGCGGCGCGCGGGGTCAAAGCAGGCTTTTTCATCGGCATATCCTTGGCGAACGGGCAGGCGCGAGATATATCAACGATAAAGATTGGGGGAAAGATCGATCATGAGCACCGACGATACGAACAGCTTGCCGCCAGCCGCCCGGCGCGCGCTGGCCGAGGCCGAAGAGCGCCGCAAGGCGGCACAGGAGCCGAACCTGCCGACGGAGCTTGGCGGCCGGCGCGAGGGGCTGGATCCGGCCCGCTATGGCGACTGGGAAATAAAAGGACGGGCGATCGATTTCTGATCGACCGCCCGTTCGTCAGACTGATTGTCGCGCGGACTATCTGAGATACAGATCCGCGTGGTCACCCTGCCCCTGATCGGCCGTGAACCGCAACGTGTTGCCGTCACGCTCCACGGCCTGACAATCCGCCCCGAGGTTCCGGTCGCCCCAGTAGAGATCGCGGCAGAAATAGGACCCATCCCATTGCCACTCGCCGGACACATCACGGCCAAAGGCACGGCCGCTGATGTCGCCGTCAGGTGTCACCTTCACCCTGATACCGAACCGTGTCAGATCACTGTTCTCGATCAGCGAGACGAATTGCGAGCGGTCACTGATCTGGCTGAACCCGTCGGCCATGGCCGGGGTGGCCAGAAGGGCTGCGAAGAAAGCGAACAAAGCTGCGCGCATGAAATCTGCTCCGTTTCAAGGTTTGAATGTGTACGTGTCACCGCCTTGTTCAGATCAGTCTTCGTCTCAGGTCTCGCCGAGGCCCAGCACGTCGAGCATGTCGTAGCTGCCCGGCGGCCGCCCCTGCCCCCAAAGGGCTGCCTTGAGCGCTCCGCGCGCAAATATCGCCCGGTCGGTGGCCACATGGCGCAGCACGATGCGTTCCCCGGCGGCTGCGAAGATCACGTCATGCTCGCCCACGATATCGCCGCCGCGAATGGCGGAAAACCCGATATGGCCGCGTTCGCGCTTGCCGGTATGCCCCTCGCGCGCGGCATCGCGCACGCTTTGCAGCGTCATGCCGCGCCCGTCCGCCGCGGCCTCGCCCAACATCAGCGCGGTGCCCGAGGGCGCGTCGACCTTCTGGTTGTGATGCGCCTCGACGATCTCGATATCGAAATCCTCGTCAAGCGCGGCGGCTACGCGTCGGGTCAGTTGCGTCAGAAGGTTCACGCCAAGCGACATGTTGCCGGCCCGCACGATCGCCGCGTGGCGCGCGGCGGCGTCGAGCCGCGAAACGTGGCCCGCCTCGAACCCGGTGGTGCCAATCACATGCACGACGCGCGCCTGCGCGGTCAATGTGGCCATCTCGACCGTTGCCTCGGGCGTGGTGAAATCGATCACCGCATGGGCAAGGGCCACGGCCTCCAGCGGATCGTCGGTCACGGTCACGCCAAGATCGGCGCCCCCTATCGCGGCACCCACATCGCGCCCGATCCAGTCATGGCCGGGCCGTTCCACCGCGCCGATCAGGCGCGCGCTCGGGCTGTCGGCCACGGTCTGGATCAACATGCGCCCCATCCGGCCCGACGCCCCGGTGATCACGATACCTGGCAGATCGCTCATGCTTCACGCCCTTCCCAATCAGAGTTTGAGCAGCCATAGCGCGACGAATACTGTGCGGCAAGCCGCACCCGTTCTTGATCCCGCGGACGATTCTCGGCCATAGGGGATCAAACCGTTGCAAGGAGACCCCAATGGACGCGCGCAGGATCACCGACGACTTCTTCGTCTCGCCGCAGATCACCCCCGACGAGATGCCCGCCATCAGGGCCGCCGGGTTCAAGTCCATCCTGTGCAATCGCCCGGATGGCGAGGAGCCGTGGCAGCCCGGGTTTGACGATGTGGCGCAATCGGCCGAGGCCGAAGGCATCGAGATGCGTTCGGTCCCGATCATTTCCGGGCAGATGACCGAGGCCGACGCGGAGGCGTTCCGCACCGCCTTCGAGACCCTGCCCAAGCCGATCCTCGCCTATTGCCGCAGCGGCACGCGCTGCACGGTGATGTGGAGCCTCACGCAGATCGACAGGCTTGGCGGTGATGCGATCCTGCGCGCCACCGCCGCTGCCGGGTATGACATGTCGGGCCTTGTCGCGCAGCTTGATCGCCGGAGATGACCGACTGGGCGCTTGTCGGTCACGACGGGTCGCGGGCGCGGGCCTTTGTAATGCAGGGCGCGGCGCTGATGCACGCCGCCGACGGGGCGGATCGGGCGGCGGCGCTCGCGGCGCTCGACCCCGCGCCCGAGCATGTCCTGCGAATCGGCGAGGGTCAGCCCGACGCGGTGCCCGCGGCATTGCTGCCCGCAACACCGGGGCGGGGTCTGGCCGGACTTGTCCAGAACACACCGCCCGACGTGATCGACGGGTGGGTGCGCCTGCTGCTTCTGGGGTTCGTGCAGGGTCGGCCCAACTGGGAGGGCATCGCCTGCGTGCTGGCCGGCGATATCCGCCACTGGGTCCATCTGAGCGCGGGCGAGGCGGTGAGTTGCCAGAGCTTTCTGACCCCGCGCCTCGCGGCAGGCCTCGGGGCTTCGAGCGTGCCGGATCCCGATGCGCTGGCCGACAGCCTGAGCCGCCCAGAACGCCTTGCCGCGCATCTGCGCAGCGCCGAAGTCACCGGCAACACCGCCGCCCTCTCGGGTCATCTGATCGGCGCGGAACTGGCCGCGACCCGTCCCTACTGGCTGGGTCAGACCGTGGCGTTGATCGCCCCCGGGGCAGGCGGGGCGGGCCTGGCCGCTGCGCTCGAGATGCAGGGCGTGCCGACCCAGGTGCACGACCCCGAAACACTGCTTGCACCGGCCTTTGCGGCGCTGGCGGAATGGATGGGGTGAGATCCGGACCGGGACCCGGCAGGATTGAGCGGAGGTTCGCAGCGACAGCCCCGGCGCGATACGCGGCGCGTCTTCATCCAATAGCCCCCCGGACAGGCCATGGTGCCGCTTCGTCTTACATCCGCTTCGCAATATCCGACACGGCACGTCAACTCTGCATCCAGATGGTGACCGGCCCGTCATTGAGCAGCGACACCTGCATCTCTGCCCCGAATTGCCCGGTCTCGATCGGGATGCCGCGTCCCGCGAGGCGATCCGCGAACAACTCGTAGAGACGCGCCCCCTCGTCCGGTGCTGCGGCGGCGGAAAAGCCGGGGCGGTTGCCACGCGTGGTGTCGGCGGCAAGGGTGAACTGGCTGACGACAAGCGCCGCACCGCCCGCATCGAGGAGCGAGCGGTTCATCCGGCCGGCCTCGTCGGGAAAGATGCGCAGCTTCGCGATCTTCCCGGCCAGCCGGTCGACCTCGGCCTCTGTATCTCCCTGCATCGCGCAGACAAGAATCAGAAGGCCCGGCCCACATCTGCCGACCGTCTCGCCCCCGATCGCCACCGAGGCGTGAGAGACACGTTGCAGCAATGCGCGCATGAAAAACCTCGGATGCGTTTGACACGGGTTAAGGTCGGGACGATGTCACGACGTTAATCGGTTTTCATCTGCAACGCCAAGAAGGTTGGAAACGATGGTTGAAAAATCACAAATGACGGGGCTCTGGCCGCAACTTTACGAACCGCTGCGCAATTTCAGCACGCGGATGGCGGAATGGATGGCGCCGGCGTCGGACGCATCATCGGACGAGGCCGCCTACCGGATCACCATGGAACTGCCCGGCGTCGAGGAAAAGGATATCGAACTCTCGGTGAACGACGGATTGCTCACGGTAAAGGGTGAAAAGAACACCGAGCATGAAGAGAAAAGCGAGACGTGGTTTTTCACCGAGCGCCAGTATGGCGCGTTCAGCCGGTCGTTCCGTCTGCCGGCTGATGCCGATGCCGACAATATCGACGCGAAGCTGAAAGACGGCGTGTTGAGCCTGACGATCCCCAAACGCGAAACCGCAGAGCCCAACGGCCGCAAGATCGACATCAAGCGCGCCTGACCCCGGTGATCA
>JAWLFT010000123.1:0-5753 GCA_041685435.1 Roseovarius sp. | reverse complement strand
AATGTCATTGCGCCAATAAAATCCTGGCCTGACCGACCGAGGCAGCGGCCATTCTGGTCCGCTGAAACGGGTTACTTCCCGGCCAGCACCGGGTATGATGGGCAGGTAACGGTGCAAAGCGAGTGCTCAGCAGTCTCCGTAGAATTCCGCAATCATCCGTTTCGCGCACGGCCAGCGCATTTTTGTCCTGCCGTCGGGATCATTGGCGTGGTCCCCGGTTCAACGTGCATTCACAGGAGGTCTCATGAACGAAGCTCTGATCTGGTTGGGGATCGCTTTCTGCGTCTCGCAGTCGGCCCTGTTCTCGGGATCGAACATCGCCGTCTTCAGCCTCAGCCGCCTCCGGCTCGAGGCGGCGGCCGCAGCGGGCGACAAGACCGCCGCAAGAGCCCTCGATCTCAGGCGCGATGCGAACTTCACGCTCGTCACCATCCTCATCGGCAATGTCGCCATCAACGTCGCGTTGACCATGCTGGCGGATTCCGTGATGGCGGGGGTGTTGGCCTTTCTCTTTTCCACCGTCGTCATCACCGCCTTGGGCGAGATCGGGCCCCAGGCCTATTTTTCCCGCAACGCACTCCGGGCGGTGGCGATCTTCGCGCCGGTCCTGCAATTCTACCGTATCCTGCTCTGGCCCCTGGCCAAGCCCACAGCCCTTATACTGGACGCATGGGTCGGCACCGAAAGCGTGCCATGGTTCCGTGAACGCGAGCTGCACAACATACTTCGCTACCACGCCGTGAACACCGGCAGCGAGGTGGGACGTGTGGAGGCGATCGGGGCGATCAACTTTCTCGCGCTCGACGACCTCGTCGTGCAGGATCAGGGTAGACCTCTCGATCCCGAAAGCATCGTGCAACTGCCCTTCGATGAGGCTCGCCCGGTCTTCCCCGCCCTCGACCGCTCGCAGGACGATCCCTTCATCCGCAAGCTGGCCGCATCGCGCAAGAAGTGGATCGTGCTCACCGATGACGACGCGCAGCCGCGCCTGCTGCTGAACGCGAACGCCTTCCTGCGGGACTTTCTGGTCCTCGGTAAAGATGCCGCGCTGATTGATTACTGCCATCGCCCGGCGGCGGTCACCAGACCGACGGACACCCTCGACAAGGCCCTCGGCATCCTTGCCACGCTGCGCTCGCAGGACGTCGGCCATGACGAGACGGTGATGTTGCTCTGGTCGCCGCAGGTGAAGCGGATGATAACCGGGTCGGATGTTCTGAGATGCCTGCTGAGCGGAATGGGCGCGCACGAGAAGGTTGCCGTCATGGATGCGCCAAGTCCCTGAGCAGCCAGTGCCGGCACGGCATGAACTTCGGTTTGCGACACGACGCATGTCTCAGGTCAGCGTCAGGCCCGCCATCAGGAGGACGGTCACGATGCGCGCAAGATCCGCATGTTGTGACGGGCCGTCGTAGCGCGCGGTCGAGCGCCAGACCCCGACGGTCGCGACGACGTTGTAGGGCACCGATATCCCGTAGCCGATCAGCACGGCCAACAGCGGCAGGTCCTGAAGGATCAGCACCAGAAACAGGGTGCTGCTCGAGATGTTGACCACCAGCCCCACCGTAACTGCCCAGGTCCAGAAGGCTTCGTCGAGATCAAGGTCGCCGGACCAGAGGGCAAGGAGTTTCGTCATGGGATGGATCTTGCAACGATGGCCAACACGACACAATCGCCATGCCGCGTCACGCTACCGCAGGAAGAACGGCAGCTGGCCTCGTGCGGGACGCAATACTGAGCGGATGAAGGCCGATCGGGAATGTGTTTACCGGACAGCGAGCACAGCATGACACAGGAACACGAACGCGATATCGAGAAGGATTATCCGATTGCCGAATTCATGGAAAAGGCGTGCCGGCTTGCCAACTCACTGAAGACCCGGCAGCGCTTCCAGATCTGGATCGCCGGTTGGCGTATTTTGGTTCCGGTGAGCGCCATCCTCAATCTCTTCCTGAGGTCGTCTGCGGCTGAATAAATGATCCGGCGCCAACGCGGGATTGCTCAAAGAAAGCTGAACGGTCGACGTCTCAGGTTATGTCGACCGAATCGTTGCGATCAATCCCAGAAGGCCAAAGTATCCGATCAGCGCGGCGCGGGTGTCAGACGGCCGGGCCTCACGTTCAAGTAATCAGCGGCGGCGGGCCAGAGGGCGCGCCGTCGGTCGCTATGCACGGTTCTTGAAGCGCCAGCTTTCGTTGCCCGTTTCGACGATCCCGCAATGGTGGATGCGCCGGTCGAGGAGCGCGGCGGTCCTCTTCGCGACGCCGGATACCGTCGGCCATTCGCCGAACGCCAGATTGGTCATGGCGATGCGCGAGCTGCGCTCGCAGAGCTTGCTGATCAGGTGGAACAGGATCTGGCCGCCGGTCTGTGCGAACGGGAGGTATGCCGGTATGAAAGTCTTGCCAACTTTGTTGCCGATGGGAAACTTTGACGTTAAATGACGATGAACCTGCATACAGCCGTATGCCCTTACAGACCGGTAGCGGAGTAGCTCGACATGGTTCAACGTATTGAAAAGCATGGCCTTCAGGTGGCCGAGAATCTGGCCCGTTTTGTGGATGATCAGGCCTTGCCGGGCACCGGCGTCGCGCCCGAGGCGTTCTGGTCGGGCTTTGCGGCAGTAGTCAATGAAATGACTCCTGAAAACGAGGCTTTCCTTGAAAAGCGAGAGGCGTTGCAAAGGCAGCTCGACGATTGGCATGTCCGCCACCGGAATCAGCCACATGACCACGAGGCCTACAAGCGGTTCCTGGAGGAGATCGGATATCTGGTCGAGGAAGGCCCCGATTTCGAGATCGAAACCGCCAATGTAGACCCGGAGATCGCCACCGTTCCGGGGCCGCAACTGGTGGTGCCGGTGACCAATGCTCGCTATGCGCTCAATGCCGCCAACGCCCGCTGGGGCAGCCTTTACGATTGCCTTTATGGCACCGACGCCATGGGCACCCTGCCGCCAATGGGCGGCTATGACCGGGGCCATGGGGCAAGGGTCGTGGCCCGCTCGCGTGTGTTCCTGGACGAAACCTTTCCGCTCGTCGGTGCCAGCCACGCGGATGCGCGGCGCTACCACGTGCAGGATGGCGCGCTTCTGGTCGATGACTGCCGGCTGGCGAGCCCCGAGAAATTCGTGGGCTACCGTGGCAACCCCAAGGCCCCCGACGCGGTCCTGCTGCGCAACAACGGCCTGCATGTCGAATTGATCTTCGACCGCGCGCATTTCATCGGCTGCCGCGACCAGGCGCTTCTGGCCGACGTGCAAATCGAAAGCGCGGTGACGGCCATCATGGATTTCGAGGACTCGGTGGCCTGTGTCGATTCTGAGGACAAGGTGCTGGCCTATGCGAACTGGCTGGGCCTGATGCAGGGCACGCTGGAGACCGAGGTGGACAAAGGCGGCCAGACCGTCACCCGGTCCCTTGCCGCTGATCGCCGCTACACCGCCCCCGATGGCAGCGATCTGACCCTCAAGGGCAGGGCGCTGATGTGGGTGCGCAACGTGGGCCACCTGATGACCAATCCCGCCATTCTGGACGCAGACGGCAACGAGGTCTTCGAGGGGTTGATGGATGCCGCGATCACCACGCTGATCGGCCTGCACGATCTCATGCGCGACAGCGGCAATTCGGTGCACGGCTCGATCTATGTCGTCAAACCCAAGCTGCACGGCCCCGAGGAAGTGGCCTTTACGGACGAGATCTTCACCCGCGTTGAAGCCTTTCTCGGCCTGCCGCAACACACCGTCAAGATCGGCGTCATGGACGAAGAGCGCCGGACCTCAGTCAACCTCAAGGAATGCATCCGGGCCGCGAAGCACCGCGTGGCCTTCATCAATACCGGGTTTCTGGATCGCACCGGCGACGAGATTCACACCAGCATGGAGGCCGGCCCCTTCAGCCGCAAGGATTTCATCAAGCGCAAGGCGTGGATCGGCGGGTACGAGAACCAGAACGTCGATATCGGACTGGAATGCGGGATGTCCGGCCGCGCGCAGATCGGCAAGGGCATGTGGGCCATGCCCGACATGATGGCCGCGATGCTGGAGCAGAAGATCGAACACCCGAAATCCGGTGCCAACTGCGCCTGGGTTCCGTCCCCCACCGCGGCCACGCTGCATGCGCTGCATTACCACAAGGTCGATGTCTTCGCGGTGCAGGACAGGCTCAAGGCCGGCGGGCGGCGAGCCTTTGTCGACACGCTTCTCGACATTCCCGTCGCCAGCTACCGGAAATGGTCGAAAGAGCAGATCATCCGGGAGGTCGAGAACAACGCCCAGGGCATCCTCGGCTATGTCGTGCGCTGGATCGATCAGGGCGTGGGTTGCTCGAAGGTGCCGGACATCAACGACGTGGGCCTGATGGAAGACCGTGCCACCTGCCGTATCAGCTCGCAACATATCGCCAACTGGCTGCATCACGGCGTGGTCAGCGAGACCGAGGTCACGGAGGCGATGCGGAAGATGGCGCGGGTGGTGGATCGGCAGAATGCCGGTGATCCCGCCTATCACCCGATGGCACCCGGATTTGACGGGATTGCCTTTCAGGCGGCCTGCGATCTGGTCTTCAAGGGACGCGAACAGCCTTCGGGCTATACCGAGCCGGTGCTGCATCGCCGCCGCCTCGAACTCAAGGCCGCGCAAACGGCATGAAGTGACGACAACCGGAGAACCAGAATGGCAGAACTTTCACTTACCCGCGCCCGCACGATCATCCGCAAGGCCCTCGCCACGGGCCGCGAGGAAGGGTTCAAACCGCTTTCCGTGGTGGTTCTCGATACCGGCGGCCACGTGAAGGCGTTTGAGCGTGAGGACGGAGCCTCCCCGGGCCGTTTCGGCATCGCCCATGGCAAGGCTTACGGGGCAATCATGCTGGGCATCGCCGGCCGCGCGCAGATGGCCCGCGCCGACCAGCAGGCCTATTTCATGGCCGCCATGAACGGTGTCCATGGCGGAAAGGTCGTGCCGGTGCCGGGCGGTATTCTCGTGCGTGACAAACGCGGCGATATCGTGGGCGCTGTCGGGGTGACGGGTGACACATCCGACAATGACGTGATCGCAGGAGTCGCGGGAATCGAGGCCGTAGGCCTGACGCCGGAAGAGTGAATCAAGCCGACACAGCGCGGACCGCTCAAGCGGCTTGGCCCCTGCGCCAGCGTGTGTCTGTCGCCAAGCGGCGCACGCTCCTTTTGGGGTTGCGACGGCAAACTCAGCTTTTGTGCCGCTTTGGCTGCATCCGCTCTTCGAATATGCTGCAAATCGCACAAACGGCTATTTCCCGGGCAGCACCACAGCATGGCAGGCATCCGACGAGGGCTGCGGTCACGGGGCCTTGACAGCTTTCTGCGCGGCCTTCCAGTTCTATGGGAGCAATTCAGGCCAGCGTGACACGGTGATGTCTGGCAGACGCGCCAAGACATCGGCCATCAGGGCTTGCGGGTCGATGTCGTTCATCCGGCAGCTGACGACTAGGATAACGGCCGGTGCCGATGCCGGGCGGCTCCCCCGGGTTTTTCGGGCCGGTGACCTGCCCCCATAAAACTAGGCCATTCAAAAGGAGAGTCTGTTCTCGTAACGTTCAAAGCGAAGAGGAGAACAGACGATTCGCAAATCACGTTTCACCGAGGAACAGATTGTCGGGATCCTGCAGGAGTATGCGGCCGGGGCGAAGGTCTCGGAGCTGTGTCGCAAGCACGGCATGTCGGATGCGACGCTGTATAAGTGGAAGGCCAAATATGGCGGGCTGCAAGTTTCAGAG
>JAWLFT010000038.1:6331-23359 GCA_041685435.1 Roseovarius sp. | reverse complement strand
ACGGGATCACCTATGCCGAGGCCGGGGTCGATATCGCGGCGGGCAATGCGCTTGTCGAGCGGATCAAGCCGGCGGCGCGGCGAACACGGCGCTCCGGCGTGATGGCGGGGCTTGGCGGGTTTGGCGGGCTGTTCGATCTCAAGGCGGCGGGATATCATGATCCGGTACTGGTTGCCGCGACCGATGGGGTTGGCACCAAGCTTCGTATTGCCATAGATACCGGCCATGTCGATGGCGTGGGGGTCGACCTGGTGGCGATGTGCGTCAACGATCTGGTCTGTCAGGGTGCCGAGCCGTTGTTCTTTCTTGATTATTTCGCCACCGGAAAGCTGGATCTCGATCAGGCGAGCCGCATCATCGACGGTATCGCAAAGGGCTGCGAGGGCGCGGGCTGTGGGCTGATCGGCGGCGAGACGGCAGAGATGCCGGGCATGTATCCGGCTGGCGATTTCGATCTTGCGGGCTTTGCCGTCGGCGCGATGGAGCGGGGCGGCGCGCTGCCCGACGGTGTGGCCGAGGGTGACATCCTGCTTGGTCTGGCCTCGGACGGGGTGCATTCCAACGGCTATTCCCTGGTGCGGCGGATCGTCGAGATGTCCGGGCTAGGCTGGGAGGCTGCTTGCCCTTGGGGCGAGGGTTCCCTCTGCGCGGCGCTGCTTGCACCCACCCGGCTCTATGTGCGGCCCCTGCTGGAGGTGATTGCCGGAAGCGGCGTGCATGGGCTTGCCCATATCACCGGGGGCGGCCTGACCGAGAACGTGCCGCGCGTCCTGCCTGATGGCCTTGGCGCCGAGATCGACCTTGGCGCGTGGCAACTGCCGGGGGTGTTTCGCTGGCTGGCCGAGACCGGTGGCATGGAAGAGGGTGAACTTCTCAAGACCTTCAATGCGGGAATCGGCATGGTGGTTGTGGTGGCCGCCGATCAGGCCGAGCGCGTCGCGGATGCCTTGCAGCAGTCGGGCGAGCGTGTGCACCGGATCGGGCAGGTGACGGCCGGCGCGGGCGGGGTGCGCTACAGTGGGCGCCTGCTGTGACGAAAAGGGTCGCGATCCTCGTTTCGGGCGGCGGGTCGAACATGCGCGCGCTGGTCGAGGACATGACCGGCGATCATCCCGCACGTCCGGCGTTGGTCCTGTCGAACAATCCGGAGGCGGGCGGCATCGCGTGGGCGCAGGGTCACGGACTGGTCACCGCCGTTGTCGATCATCGCGCATACGGTGCCGACCGGGCCGCGTTCGATGCCGAGATCGCATCACATCTGGCTCGGCACGAGATCGACATCCTCTGTCTTGCGGGCTTCATGCGGATTCTGACCGCCGGGTTCGTGACAGAGTGGCAGGGGCGCATGATCAACATCCATCCGTCGCTCTTGCCGAAACATCGTGGTCTGCACACCCATGCCCGCGCGATTGCGGCCGGGGACACCGAGGCCGGCTGCACCGTGCATGAGGTCACGCCGGAGCTTGACGGCGGGCCGATCCTCGGGCAGGCGCGTGTCGCTGTGCGCCCCGACGACACCCCCGAAAGCCTGGCCGCGCGGGTGCTGACGCAGGAGCATATCCTTTACCCCAAGGTGTTGCGCCGCTTTGCTGTCGGTGACCGGCGCAAGATCGATCTGGGCTGACGGGCGGGCCGCGTTGGCATCGCGCGCCATCTCCGCTATAGCGGAGTCACGGGTGCCGCTGCGGCTGCTGAACATGAGAGAAAGACGAAACCGACCGCCATGAAAACAATCACCACGACAGACGATCTTGCCTTGTTCTGCGAACGGGCGCGCAGCTATGATTACGTGACCGTGGACACCGAATTCCTGCGTGAGCGGACCTATTATTCCAAGCTTTGTCTGGTGCAGCTTGCGGTGCCGGACACTGATGACGACAGCGCCGTTCTGGTCGATCCGCTGGCCGGCGGTCTGTCGCTTGCGCCACTTTACGAGCTTTTTCGCGACACCTCGGTGGTCAAGGTGTTTCACGCCGCCCGCCAGGATCTGGAGATCTTCCATGTCGATGCCGGTGTGATCCCCGCGCCGCTTTTCGACACCCAGGTGGCGGCGATGGTCTGTGGCTTTGGCGAGCAGGCCGGCTACGAGACGCTGGTCAAGAAGATCGCCCGCGCATCGGTCGACAAAAGCTCGCGCTTCACCGACTGGTCGCGGCGCCCGCTCAGCGATGCGCAGAAAAGCTATGCGCTTGCGGACGTGACGCATCTGCGCGATATCTACGAGCATCTTGCCGACAAGCTGCAAAGCACCGGGCGCGCGGGCTGGGTCGAGGAAGAGTTGAGCATCCTCACCGACCCCGAGACCTATCGCGCCGACCCCGAAGAGGCGTGGCGGCGCGTCAAGACACGCAACACCGCGCCGCGCTTTCTGGCCATCGTGCGGGAACTGGCACGGTTTCGCGAGGAACACGCCCAAAGCCGCGATATCCCGCGAAGCCGGATCTACAAGGATGACGCGCTGGTGGAACTGGCCTCGACCAAGCCGCAGAACGTGCAGGATCTGGGCCGGTCGCGGCTGCTCTTGCGCGAGGCCCGCAAGGGCGAGGTCGCCGAGGGTATCCTCGCGGCGGTCCGGGCCGGGCTGGACTGTCCCGAGGCGGATCTGCCCATACCCGACAGGATGCTGGATCGAAACCAGGTCAACCCGGCGCTTGCCGATCTGCTGCGTGTGCTTCTGAAGGCGAAAAGCGAGACCTATGATGTCGCCTCGAAGCTGATCGCGAGCGCGGCGGATCTGGACGCAATCGCGGGAGGCGCGCGCGACGTTCAGGCCCTGCGCGGCTGGCGACGCGACGTGTTCGGCGCGGATGCGTTGCGACTGTGCGGTGGCGAGATCGGTCTGGCCGTGCGCGGCGCCGCAGTCGAACCGGTCGATATCTGAAGGTCGTCCCCGTACCCGGACGCGTGATCCTTGTCCGACGCGCGGATCAGCGCCGACTGACGCGTTCGTTGCGAAGACCGCGCACGCGCACTTGCGTTACCTGTTCAAGGGTCTGGTTGGACACGAATACGCCCGCCTGAACCTGCCGGGACCGCGCCGGCCCTTGTGGCGTGTCCGAGGGCTGGATCGCCTGCATCTCAAAAGACAGGACACCACTGACGGGCGCGTCCATCGGCTGTTCGGGAACAAGGCGTATGTCAAAGGCACCCTGCCGTTCGGTCTGGGCCGTCGCCCGGATGATTGCACCGTCGCCGGTGCGCTCCACGGCCAGCGCGGTGATCTGATCCACCGGGGTGCCCTGATAGACGTCTTCGCGGTTGCTGCGCCGGAAGATGCTGTCTTCGCGATCGGGGATCAGCGGGTTGCCGCCCTCGGCCGATGTCGCGGTCGCCTCCCGTGGGCCCGCCGTGCTGCGCCCGAACCAGTTGCGGGGATTGATCCGGGAATCCCGGAATCCGCCGCATCCGACCAAGGTGAACGCCCCGGCCATCGAGAGGAATACGCGCCTTTGCATGCCGTCTGCCCTTTTATCTGCCCTGCGTGGGCGTAGCGCATCCGTCTTCGGTTGAAAAGGTGCAAGCCGGGGCTGGACGTTTTCCTTGGGCCTGCCTACCTCTTGAAGCAAGGATCAAGGAGCAGCCAATGGCAAATGCAGCGTTCGAAGAAATTGTCGATGATTTCGAATTTCTCGAGGATTGGGAAGATCGCTACCGCTTCGTGATTGATCACGGCAAGGCGATGGAGCCGCTCGATGACGCACTCAAGGTCCCCGCGACAAAGGTGGATGGCTGTGCCAGTCAGGTCTGGCTGTATCCCCGGATCGATGGGGGCTATTTCTCGTTCGACGGTGACAGCGATGCAGTGATCGTGCGCGGTCTGATTTCGGTGCTGCGGGACCTTTACAACGGGTTGCCTGTGTCCGAGGTGCCGAAAGTCGACGCGCCGGCCGAACTTGCGCGCCTCGGGCTGCACGACCATCTGTCCGCGCAGCGCTCCAACGGGTTGCGGGCGATGATCGAACGGATCCGCTCGGTCGCGGCCGAGGCCGCGTAGCCTCAGCCCCCGGTATGGCTCATGTGACGGGTGACGCGACCGTCGACCGATTGACGGGAATAGTCGAAATCGTGACCCTTGGGCTTGGTCGCGATGGCCCCGCGAATTGCCTCCTGCAACGGTGCGTCATTGCCCGGATTGTTGCGTAAGGGCGCGCGCAAATCGGCCATGTCATCCTGCCCGAGGCACATGTAAAGCTCGCCAGTGCAGGTCAGACGGACGCGATTGCAGCTTTCGCAGAAATTATGCGTCAGCGGCGTGATGAAGCCAATCTTCTGTCCGGTTTCTACCAGCCGGACATAGCGCGCCGGGCCGCCGCTGCTTTCGGCAAGTTCGGTCAGGGTGTATTCCTCGGCCAGTCGCGCGCGCAGATCCGACAGCTTCCAATACTGGTCGAGCCGGTCCTCGTTGCCGATATCGCCCATCGGCATCACCTCGATGAACGTAATATCCATGTCGCGGCTGCGGCACCATTCCACAAGGGTGAAAAGCTCGTCCTCGTTAAACCCTTTCAGTGCCACCGTGTTGATCTTCACGCGCAGGCCGGCGCGTTGTGCGGCGTCGATGCCCTTGATCACCTGCGGCAGGCGTCCCCAGCGGGTAATGTCGGCGAATTTCGCCTCATCCAGCGTGTCGAGCGAGACATTCACCCGGCGCACGCCGGTCGCGTGAAGATCATCCGCGAACCGTTCCAGCTGGCTGCCATTGGTGGTCAGCGTCAGTTCCTTCAGATCGCCCGACTCCAGATGCCGGGTCATGGCGTTGAAGAATGTCATGATGCCCTTGCGCACCAGCGGTTCACCGCCGGTGATTCGCAGCTTCTCGACGCCCATGCCGACAAAGGTCGAGCACATGCGATCCAGCTCTTCCAGCGTCAGAAGCTCTTTCTTGGGCAGGAAGGTCATGTTCTCGGACATGCAATAGACGCAGCGAAAATCGCAGCGATCTGTGACGGAGACGCGAAGGTATGAGATCGCGCGCTGAAACGGGTCTATGAGTGGTTCTGTCATGCGAGAAAGCTACGCCTTGCAATCGTCCGCGACAAGGGTCCGTGTTGCAGATTGCCCTGTCGGCCTTGATCACGTTATGATCCAAGCATGACAAACGTGTTCAGAATGATCGTCTCGGCCACACTGCTGGCGGGATGTGCGCAGATGGAAGAGACCGCGCGCCCCGCGCCGGCCACGGCGCCCCAGGAAGAGCCCGAGGCGCCCGAAACCGACGAGGCGGCCGAGATAAGCGCCGAGCCGTCTCCCGCGACCGGCGATCTCGGCCTGACCGTCGCCTCGCTCGGCACCGCAAAAGAGCCGGGTCTGTGGTTGAGGACACCGCTTGTCGACGTACCGGGGCGGGGCCGCCTGACCTATGCCCGGACCGGCAAGACCGTCGAAGTCGATCTTATGCCGCTTGACGCGCCGCGCGGGGCGGGCAGCCAGTTGTCGGTGGCCGGTTTTCAGGCGCTTGGCGCGCCGCTGACCGCACTGCCGGAGCTGCGCGTCACGGGTCTGGGAGGCTGAGACGTCGATTTAGCCCGTGTCATTCGTGACGGCCTCGCGTATGGCCTCCGAAAGCTAGACGGCGAGGGAAGCAAAGCGATGCGCACGGTGGTTTTCGATCTGGACGGCACGCTGGCCGACACGAGCGGCGATCTGATCGCGGCGGCGAACGCGTGTTTCGCACGGCTGGGCGCGCGCGATCTGCTCGACCCCGTGGAGGATGCGGGCGTGGCTCTGCAAGGCGGGCGTGCAATGCTGACGCTCGGGATGGCGCGGCTGGGACGCACCGAGGATCTCGCCGAGATCGAGCGGCACTATCCCATCCTGCTGGAGGCGTATGCCGACGCGATCGCCGTGCACACCACGCTCTACCCCGGCGCAATGGCGGCGGTGGAAGGGCTGAGCGCGGCGGGCTACCGGGTCGCGATCTGTACCAACAAGCCAGAGCGGCTGGCGCGCATGCTGATGCAGAGCCTTGGCGTGCTCGACGCCTTCGCCGCGCTCACCGGCGCGGATACGCTGGCGGTGCGCAAGCCCGATCCCGAGCATCTGCGCGAAACCGTGCGCCGCGCGGGCGGCGATCCGGTGCGCTCGCTGCTGGTCGGCGATACCGTGACCGATCGCGAGACCGCGCGGGCCGCTGGCGTGCCGTCGGTGCTTGTGGGGTTCGGGCCAAATGGCGCGTCGGTGGCGGGCTTGGCACCCGAGGCGGTGATCGGGCATTATGACGAACTGCGCGCCGTGGTGACCCGGTTGATCGGCTGAGCAGAGCACAGGAAAACATTGACGCGCGCCGTGCGGCCCCCCAGAACGTTGCCATGACAGAGATATTCGAGGGCAATTTCACCCAGCAGGAGCCGATCCCCGAAGAGGGAATCGCGGCGGCCATGGAGGTGCTGCGCTCGGGGCGGCTGCATCGCTATAACCTTGCGGGCGACGCGGCGGGCGAGGTGGCGCTGCTGGAGCGGGAATTCGCCACCTATACCGGCGCGCGCTATGCGCTTGCCGTGACCTCGGGCGGGTATGCGATGGGAGGCGCGCTGCGGGCCCTCGGCGTGGGGCCGGGGGATCGCGTGCTGACCAACGCCTTCACACTTGCCCCGGTGCCCGGTGCGATTGCGAGCGTGGGGGCGGTTCCGGTATTCGTTGGCGTGACAGAGGCGCTGACCATCGATCTCGACGATCTGGCCGCCAAGGCGTCCGAGGCAGATATCCTGATGCTGAGCCACATGCGCGGGCATCTCGCGGACATGGACCGGCTGATGCAGATCTGCGACGCGCATGGCATCACCGTGATCGAGGATTGCGCGCACACGATGGGGGCCGCGTGGCGCGGCATCCCCTCCGGCCGTTGGGGCAAGGTTGGCTGCTATTCCACACAGACCTACAAGCACATGAATTCCGGCGAGGGCGGATTCCTCGTCACCGACGATGATGCGGTGATGGCGCGGGCGACCCTGCTGTCTGGCTCCTACATGCTTTATGGGCGGCATGGAACCGTGCCGCCCGAGGCAATGTTCGACGAGGTGAAATACGACACGCCGAATGTCTCAGGGCGCATGGATCATCTGCGCGCGGCGATCCTGCGTCCGCAACTGCGCAATCTGGACGCGCAATGCGAGGCATGGAACGCGCGGTACAGGGTGGTCGAGGACGGGCTGCGCGGCACACCCGGCATGACGATGGTAGAGCGCGCGCCGCAGGAAAGTTTCGTCGGCTCGTCCATTCAGTTCCTGCTGCTGGACTGGCCGGGCACGCAGATCACCGAGGCGCTCGACCGCTGCCGGGCGCGCGGGGTGGAACTCAAATGGTTCGGCAGCGCAGAGCCGGTGGGCTTCACCAGCCGGTACGACAGCTGGCATTACGCGCCGAGAACACCAATGCCCGAAACCGACCGCATCCTGCGCGGCATCGTCGACATGCGCCTGCCGCTCACCTTCAGCCTCAACGATTGTGCACAGATCGCGCGAATCATCCGCGCCGAGGTCGGGGCCGTGTTCCAGGCGCAGGGGTGAGCTGCGCAGCGGTCAATCGGTCAGATAGCGTTCGAGCACGACAGCAGGCATCGCGCCGCGCAACATTCGATCGGACATCACGTAGGACGGTGCCAAGTCGAGGTCCAGATTGCGGGCAAGATCCGCGTGATCCTCGATATCGAACACCGCCGCGCGAAACCCGAGCCGGTTGGCAAGTGCGCGCAGGTCAGCCTTGGCAGATGCACAGGCCGCGCAGTCCGCGCGGGTGAAGATCGCGATGCGGACCGGCGCGCCCTCGGGGCCGATCCCGGGTTGCGCGGGATCGAAGAGACGCGGCGCGGACCTGTCCAGCAGGTCGAGATCCCGCGCGGCGTCGTCGGCATAAAGGTCGATGGGTTCCGGCGGTGGTCGGGTGACTTCCGACAGAATCTCGGGTGTCGCGATCAGCGCCTCGCGAATCGCCTCGCCCAATGGCGCGCGCGATTGCGGCGCGGTGTCCTGTGCCGCCGCAGCGATGCACGGCCCCATCCCGAGCACTATCCCGAGGCACCCGAGGCAGACGCACCGCATTTCAGTTTGCGCGTATGTCGTTGACGACCTGCTGCATCCCGTCCTGCGGCACGAAGCCCCGCAGCATCTGCTCGCCCATCACGAAGGACGGGGTGCCGTTGATCTGAAGCTGCCGCCCAAGCGCGTGATTTGCGGCGATCACATCCGAAACGGTGTCGCTGTCCATCTCGGCGATGATCGCGTTGGCATCAAGCCCCAGCGAATCGGCGAGCCGCAGGAATCCGGCCTCGTTCATGGTGCCGTTAAAGGTCATGAGCGCGTCATGCACCGCCTTGTAGGCGTCGTCGCCGGCCGTCTGCTGTGTGGCGATTGCAAAGCGCGAGGCGCGCAGCGATTCCTCGCCGAGGATCGGGAATTCCTTGACGATGAACCGGATGTCGCCGTCTGCTTCCAGTAGGCTCTCCACCTCATCCGCAGCGCGCCGGCAGTAGCCGCAGCGGTAATCCATGAACTCCACCAGCGTCACGTCGCCATCGGGATTGCCGCCGACCCACGAATGCCCGTCATCGAAGATCGCGTCGGCATTGGCGCGCACGAGATCGGCATCGGCCTGTGCCTCCCCCGCGTTCTGACGTTCCTCAAGGACCGCGACCGCCTCCATGATCACCTCGGGATTTTGCATGAGATAGGCGCGGATCTCATCGTGGAGGCTGGCGCGGTCGGCCTCGCTCAGATTGTCGAGATCGAGCGCATGGGCAGGCAGGGCCAGCCCGAAGGCCATGGCGGCGGCGGTCACAAGGTGTCGTGTCACGTGTGTTACTCCCGTTTTTCAGCGATTTCCGCCGCGTTTAGCACATCCTGCGCCCGTTGCCATGCCGCAGATCCGCGCGGCAACAGGCCAGTGGCACGTTCGGCATGTATCTTTGCATCCTTGAGACGACCCTGCATCGCGTAACGCTCGGCCGTGAGGACCGAGGCCTGCCCGTTATTGCCGAGCCGCGCCTGCGCCTGTGCCAGATCCCGCAGGACGCGTATGTCGCGTCCGTCCCGGCTGCGCGCGGATTCAAGAAATTGCGCCGCCTTCTGCACCTGACCATCCGCCAGTAGCGCCCGCCCGTATGAGCCCAGAATAAGCGCATTGTTCGACGACAGGTTGGCTGCGCGCGCATAGGCCGAGACGGCCGCCTTGATCTGGCGGCTTTCCATCAGGATCTGGCCGCGCAGTTCGTGCAGGTAAGGATCGTCGGAGCGGCCTGATATCGCCGCATCGATGGCCGGCAGAGCCTGCGACAGGTCGGACCGGCGGTGATGGGCGATGGCCTGCCGCATCTGTCGGACATCCTCATAGCCGAATTCCCCGGCCCGCGTCAGGGTCCAACCGGGCGAGCGCTGAAAGGCAGACAGCTTGCCCTTGGCGCGGGCGAACCAGTATTCGGCCTCGGGATCCGGTGCGACGGATCTCGATTGCGCGTCGGCGAGGGTCCGGATGCGGCGATAGCGGTCGCGCGAGAGCGGATGCGTGCGGGCATAGGCGTCCTGTCGTGACAGCGACAACGATTCCTGCCCGCGAAAGATATCCATGACCTCGACCATGCCCTGCAGATTGACGCCTGCGGCATTCATGTAGCGTGCGCCGCTGCTGTCGGCGGCGTTTTCCTCGGCCCTTGTATGGGCGAAGAAACTGCGCATGGCCGCCCCCTGAATGCCGGCTGCGGCGCCCGCCGCGAACTCGCCACTGCCCGCCGCGA
The DNA here is from genome assembly GCA_041685435.1 of Roseovarius sp. GTDB lineage: Bacteria > Pseudomonadota > Alphaproteobacteria > Rhodobacterales > Rhodobacteraceae > Roseovarius. The sequence goes on along the minus strand of JAWLFT010000038.1, from coordinate 13,635 downwards.
TCCCGGCCGCTGCGGCCAGTGCCGTGCCAAGCGCGGCGGCGTTGCGCGCGTTGCGCGCATTGACCGGGCGGCGCATCAGGTGGCCGTTGGCGATATGCGCGGCCTCGTGCGCGATCACCGATTGCAGCATCGCAGGGTTGTTCATGCGCAGGATCAGACCGGAATGGATAAAGATGCTGTTGGCATCGACGACAAAGGCGTTGAGGCTGGAATCGTCGATCACCATGATATCCACGCTGCCGGGATTGAGGCCCGCCGCACGCAGCACCGGCGCCCCGAGGGATCGCAACGCGTGCTCAATATCGGGATCGCGCAGCAGCGTGACCGCCCGTGCGGGGGACGCCAGCGTCAGGCCCAGGATCAGCGCAACTGCGAAAAATCGAACCAACTGCATTGACCTTTCCTGTCTTTCAAAGCGAATAGGAGCCCAGTGTCCCCGTCTGCGGAGAGTGTAATGCGGAACTCGAACCGATCCAAGGTCGCGCCGTTCATCGTGATGGACGTGATGGAGGCCGCACGGCGCGCCGAGGAGGCCGGTCGGCATGTCATCCACATGGAGGTGGGCCAGCCGGGCACGCCGGCCCCCGAGGGCGCGCGGACCGCGCTGACCGAGGCGATGGCGCAGCAGTCGATGGGCTATACCGTGGCGCTTGGCCTGCCGGCGCTGCGGTCGCGGATCGCGCGGCTTTACCAGGAGTGGTACGGTCTGGATCTGAACCCCGACCGGGTGGTGATCACGCCCGGCTCCTCGGGGGCGTTCATCCTCGCCTTCACCGCGCTGTTCGATGCGGGCGACCGTGTGGGGATCGGCGCGCCGGGCTATCCCAGCTACCGCCAGATCCTGAGCGCGCTCGATCTCGTGCCGGTGGACATCGAGACGGCGGCGGAAAACCGCCTGCAACCGGTGCCGGGTGACCTGATCGGGAGGGATCTAAGCGGGCTTCTGGTTGCCAGCCCGGCGAATCCCACCGGCACGATGCTGGGCCGGGATTCCCTTGGCGCGCTCGTCGAGGCAAGCCGGGCGGCGGGCCTGCAATTCATCAGCGATGAGATATATCACGGCATCGAATACGAGTCCAAGGCGGTCAGCGCGCTGGAGATCACCGACGAGTGCTATGTCATCAACTCGTTTTCCAAGTATTTCTCGATGACCGGCTGGCGTGTCGGCTGGATGGTGGTCCCCGAGGATCAGGTGCGCACCGTCGAACGGCTGGCGCAGAATCTGTTCATCTGCCCGCCGCATGCCAGCCAGGTGGCCGCGCTCGCCGCGATGGAGTGTGGGGCGGAGCTCGAGGCGAACATGGCGGTCTACCGGCGCAACCGCGCGCTGATGCTCGACGGGCTGCCGCGCGCGGGTTTTGACCGGATCGCGCCACCCGATGGGGCGTTCTATGTCTATGCCGATGTCAGCCACCTGACCGAGGACAGCCGCGCCTTTGCCGCCGAGATTCTGGACCGGGCCGGCGTCGCCGTGACACCGGGGATGGATTTCGACCCGGCACGCGGGGCAGGCACGCTGCGCTTTTCCTACGCGCGCGCCACCGCCGATATCGAGGAGGGGCTCGCGCGGCTGGCGGGCTTCATGGCAACGCGGTGAGAGCACCGGACGCGCACATGCTGCATGTCTGAGGCTGCCCGACCACAGGTTGGCGTCATCGCCTACTCGCGTTTTGACAAGCCCTGACGGACGGGATACTGACATTGATCAACGGGCAGTGGGACTGGAATTTATCGATGGATGTTTGTCACGCGGATGGGGCGGCACGGGTGCGTGCTGCTGGTATTCTGTCAAAGTGTGTCGCGGTTCTGACGTTGCTGCTCGTTATGGCAGCACCAGATGGCGCCTCGGCGCAGACCTACCGCTTCGACACGGTCACGATCGAGGGCAATCAGCGCATTGAGGCGGGCACGATCCTGTCCTATGCCGGGATTGAGCGCGGCGAGAGCGTGACCGCCGGGCAGCTCAACGACGCCTATCAGGAGATCCTCGACTCGGGGCTTTTCGAGGAGGTGGAAATCGAGCCGCAGGGCAATCGTCTCGTGATCCGGGTGACGGAGTTTCCGACGATCAGCCGCATCGCCTTCGAGGGCAACGACAGGCTGGGTGACGAAGACCTTTCCGGTTTCATCCAGAGCAGCCCGCGTCAGGTGTTCAGCCCCACCCAGGCCGAGCGTGACGCGGCGACGATCACCGAAGCCTATGCGCAGAACGGCCGTATCGCGGCACGGGTCAATCCACGGGTCATCCGCCGCAGCGACAACCGCGTCGATCTGGTGTTCGAGATTTTCGAGGGCGACAATATCGAGATCGAACGGATCGGCTTTGTCGGCAATCGTGCCTATTCCGACAATCGCCTGCGCCGCGTGATCCAGAGCAAGCAGGCCGGCCTCTTCCGGGCGCTGATCGAGCGCGACACGTTTGTCGAGGACCGCATCGAGTTCGATCAGCAATTGCTGACCGATTTCTACAATTCGCGGGGTTACGTGGATTTTCGGGTGACCGGCGTGAATGCCGAGCTTGCGCGCGAGCGGGACGCGTATTTCGTCACTTTCCAAATGCAGGAAGGCCAGCAGTTCCGCTTCGGCGAGATCACCACCGTCAGCGAATATGAGGGCGTGGACAGTGCCGCCTATCAGAATACCCTCAAAGTCACTCCGGGCACCGTCTATTCGCCCTCGCTCATCGAGAACTCAATCGCGCGGATGGAACGTCTGGGGATCCAGCAGGGCGTCGATTTCCTGCGGGTCGAGCCGCGTGTCACGCGCAACGACCGCGATCTGACGCTCGATGTCGAGTTTGTGCTGCAGCGTGGCCCCCGCGTCTTTGTCGAGCGCATCGATATCGAGGGCAACACCACGACGCTGGATCGTGTCATCCGACGGCAGTTCGACCTCGTCGAGGGTGATCCGTTCAACCCCCGCGCGATTCGTCAGGCGGCCGAACGCATCCGCGCCCTGCGGTTCTTCGAGAACGTGGACGTGAACGCCCGCGAAGGGTCGCGCCCGGATCAGGTCATCATCGAGACCGATGTCGAGGAAACCACGACCGGCAGCGTCTCTGTCGGGGCAAGCTTCTCGACCAACTCGGGCCTTGGTGTGCAGCTTGGCTTTTCCGAACGGAATTTCATCGGCCGCGGGCAGCAACTGTCGGCCAACATCTTTGCCACGGCCGACCGGGTGAATTACAGCCTCGGTTTCGTGGAGCCGGCGTTTCTCAGCCGCGATGTCGCGCTTGGTCTCGATTTCTCGTATTTCGAGACGCAGAGGGATACCAACCGGCTGTTCGACACGACGATCGGCCAGTTCCGGCCCAGCCTCACCTTCCCGATCGGCGAGAACAGCCGGCTCGGTGTGTTCTACAACGCGCGCTTCGAAGACATATCGAACCACCGTGGCCCCTCGGGCATTCTCGAGTTCGAGACCGAACAGGGCGAACTCTGGAGCAGTGCGGTTGGCTATGAATACACCTTCGACACCCGCCGCACCGGGCTCAATCCCAATGCCGGGGTCCTCTTGTCGTTCCAACAGGAATTTGCCGGGCTTGGGGGCGATAACGAATTCATAAAGACCACGGCGCGCCTCGTCGGTCAGAGAACCATCTTCAACGAGGATGTGACGCTGCGCGCCATCGTCGAAGGCGGCGCCATACAGTTTTCGGATGGTCAGAACAGCCGGTTCATCAACCGCTTCAACGATCAGGTGATCCGCGGGTTCGAGCCCAACGGCATGGGACCGATCGAAGGGCGCGAACATCTGGGCGGCGATTATTTTGCGGCCATCAAGTTCGAGGCGGAATTCCCGCTTGGCCTGCCTGACGAGTACGGCATCACCGGCGGGGCATTCTACGACATCGGCTCGATCTGGGGAATCGACAACAAGTCGGAGGCGACCGGCCCGCTCAACTCCACCGATTTCGAGCCGCGCCACGTCATCGGCCTGTCGATCTTCTGGAGTTCGCCATTCGGCCCGATCCGCATGAACTTCTCTGAGGCGCTCGAGTCCGAGCCCGGTGATCGCGAGCAACAGTTCAACCTCACGGTGCGGTCGGAGTTCTGATCATGCGCGCGATCCTGGCACTGACGGGGCTGCTGGCGATGCTCGCGATGGCCGCGCCGCACAAGGCCGACGCGCAGCAGCTTGGCGTCGTCACAAGCGATACCGTCGTTATCGACACCGAGCGCCTGTTGACCGAGACCGCTTACGGAAAACGGCTTCAGCGCGAGATCCAGGAAGCCCGCGACCGGCTTGTCGCCCGTAACGAACGGATCGCGTCAGAGCTCGAGGCCGAGGAACAGGCCCTGACCGAACGGCGCCCAGATACCCCGCCAGACGAATTCCGCGAGATGGCGGATGCGTTCGATACCAAGGTCACGCGGCTGCGCAACGAGGCCGAGCGCAACTCGCAACAACTGGAGCGCCGGCGCGACCGGGCGCCACTGCAATTCATGAGAGTGGTGCAGCCAATCCTTGCGGATCTGCTGGACGAGGCCGAAGCCGTCGTCATGCTCGACCTGCGCAGCGTGCTTTTGCACGACAATGTCGCCGACGTGACCGATCTTGCGATCATGCGGATCAATGCGCGCATCGGCGAGGGCCCCGACACCCTGCCGGAGGCGACGGGTGAAGAGGGCAATGCCTCGGAGTTGCCGGATCTGCCGGTGCCTTCCGGCAGCGATGAGGTCGAGGACTGACGACCCGAACGGGCACCATCTTGCCCTGCATCGCCGCTGTTGCTACTAGCAAATGTGCCTGACAAATAAGGATGTGCCATGACAGAGCCGCTCAGATCCGCGGATATCCACCTCATCCAGCGGCTCATTCCGCATCGGTACCCGTTTCTTCTGGTGGACAAGGTCGTCGATATCGATGGCTATACCCGGGCGCGCGGCATCAAGAACGTCACCTTCAACGAGCCGCATTTCCAGGGCCACTTTCCGGGCCGTCCGATCATGCCCGGCGTCACCATCGTCGAGGCGATGGCGCAGACCGCTGCGGTCATGGTGGGCACCGCCCTCGGGATGGAGGACCGCAACATGCTGGTCTATTTCATGGCCATCGATCGTGCCAAGTTCCGCCGCATGGTGCAGCCCGGCGACGTGCTGGAAATGAAGCTGGAAACCCTGCGCGGCAAGCCGGGCGGCAAGGTCTGGAAATTTTCCGGCGTGGCCGAGGTCGAGGGAGACATGGCCGCCGAGGCCGAGTTCACAGCGATGATGGACCTGCCGAAAGGATAGGATCTTGACTATGCCGTGCCGTGTCCCTTGCGACCAATCCGCGTGTCCGGCGCGCACCGTTGCATTTCAGAGTGACCGGTGCCGGGCATGACGCTCGCACTCGTTGCCGGGCCGGGCGGGGTGCCGCCGCATCTTGTCAGGACGCTTCTGGCGCATGGCGAGGTGCCGCTGGTCTGCGAGATGGCGCAATGTCCCTCCGAGATCGTTGGCGATCTGCCTCGGGTGCGCTTCCGGCTGGAGACGTTCGGCAGCCTCGTTAACGATCTGGTCGCGCGCGGGATAACCCGGCTTTGCATCGCGGGTGGACTGCCGCGCCCGGCGGTGGACCCGTCGTTGATCGACCCCGCCACCACGACCTATCTGGCCCGCCTGCAGGCCGCACTCGGCCGCAGTGAGGACGTCATCTTGCGCGAGATCATTGCGATCATCGAGGAGGCCGGGATCGACGTGGTGGGCGCCATCGATATCGCCCCCGACCTGCTGCCCGAGGCGGGGCTGCAGACCGGGGCAATTTCAGAAGGCATCGAGGTGGATCTGGCAGCGGCGCAGGCCGCCCATGCGGATATGGCGCGGACCGGGCCGGGTCAGGCCGTGGTGGCGCGCGGCGGGCACGTCGTGGCCCGGGAGGGCGCGCGCGGCACCGAAGCGATGCTGCGCGAGCTTGCTGCGGCAAAGGACGCGGGCGGGGGCTGGACGCTCGATCCGTTCGATCTGGCCGATCAGGTGATCGGCGGCGCCGCAGACTGGCTGAGCGCGCAAGATGCGGGCGACGCGACGTCGGGCGGCATCCTTTATGTCGCCCCGCGTCCCGGTCAGGATCTGCGCGCCGACATGCCACTGTTCGGCCCCGGGATTGCGCGCGCCGCTGTCGAGGCACGATTGCGCGGCATCGTGATCGAGGCCGGCGGTGTCATGCTGCTTTCGCCCGAGATGGTGCGCGACACGCTCGCGGCGGCCGGGCTTTTCCTGTGGGTGCGTCCCGACGGGCAGAGGTGACACCGCACTTGTACCCGCAGTGCCGCATTGCTATCTGCTGAGGTCAAAGTCCGAGCAAATCTCTCGGAAAGTGAACAAGAGGCCCCCGGTGAAGACTGCGCAGATCGCCATCCCCCGGCTCGAAATCAACAATCTCACGCGGCGTTACGACGGTCGCGTGGTGGTCGAGGACGTGTCGCTGCGTGTCATGCCGGGACAGGTGACCTGCCTGCTCGGCCCGTCGGGCTGTGGCAAATCGACAACGCTGCGGATGATCGCGGGTGTCGAGATGCAGGATGAGGGCGAGATCCATGTCGATGGCGATCTGATCTGCGACACGGTGTTTCGTGTCCCGCCGGAACGTCGCCATATCGGCCTGATGTTTCAGGATTTCGCGCTTTTCCCGCATCTCAGCGTCGAACAGAACGTGGCGTTCGGTCTGACGGGTGACAGAAAGGCGAATGCCGCGCGGGTGGCCGAACTGCTGGAGCGCGTGGGGCTGTCGCAGTATCACAAGGCGTATCCGCATGAGTTGTCGGGTGGCGAGCAGCAGCGCGTGGCGCTGACACGCGCCCTTGCCCCGCGCCCCCGCATCATGCTGATGGACGAGCCGTTTTCGGGCCTCGACAATCGCCTGCGCGACGGCATCCGTGACGAGACCCTCGATATCCTGCGCGAAGAGGATACGGCCGTTCTGCTGGTCACCCACGAGCCGGAAGAAGCGATGCGCATGGCCGATGAGATCGCCCTGATGCGCGACGGGCGGATCGTGCAGCAGGGCGCGCCCTACAATGTCTACAACGCGCCCGTCGATCGCAGCGCGATGGCGTTCTTTTCAGAAATCAACGTCATTCGCGGCACCGTGCGGGGGGCGCTCACGGAAACGCCCTTTGGCCAGTTTCTGGCACCCGGCGTGCCGGATGAGGGTGAGGTCGAGATCGTGATCCGCCCGCAGCACATCAAGATTGACTTCGACCGCAAGGGGAATGGCCCCAACCCGACCTCGCAGGACGGCACGCCCGCGCGCGGGATCGTGGAGCGGTCGCGCTTCATCGGTTCGGAAAGCCTCGTGGAGTTCCGGATGGACCATGACGG
>JAWLFT010000038.1:0-6231 GCA_041685435.1 Roseovarius sp. | reverse complement strand
AGCTTGCGGATCTTGAGCTTGGTGATCCGGTTGTCCTTTCGGGCAACCACCTGGAACCGGAAGCCGTGGAAAATGAACACTTGGTCCACTGCTGGAATCATCTGCGCCTCGTGGATCACCAGACCCGCCACGGTGTTGGCCGCCTCGTCGGGAAGGGCCCAGTCGGTTGCCCGGTTGAGGTCGCGGATCGTCATGGCCCCGTCGACGAGAAACTGATTGTCCTCGGACTTGCGGATGGGATGTTCGCCATCGGGGTCGAATTCGTCGGTGATTTCGCCCACGATCTCTTCGAGAATATCCTCCAGTGTGATCAGCCCCTGAAGCGTGCCGTATTCGTCCACGACCAGCGCGAAATGGCTGCGCATCCGCAGGAACTGCCGCATCTGGTCGTCGAGCGTCGTGGTCTCGGGCACGAAATACGGCTCCCGCGAGATGCTGCACACGTCGAAATCGCGAAGTTCGGCGGCCCCGCCTTCGGCCCCGGTGGCCAGCGCGTGCATGGCGCGCAGCAGATCCTTGGCATGCACGATGCCGATGATGTTGTCGGGGTCGTCGCGATAGAGCGGCAGGCGCGTGTGGTTGCTCTTGAGGCACTGATCGAGGATCGTTTCAGGATCGGCCATGGCGTCGATCATCTCGATCTGCGAGCGGTGCAGCATGATCTCCTCGACGGCGCGTTCGCCCAGATCCAGCGCGCCCAGCACGCGGTCGCGGTCCTCTTTCTCGACCACACCCTCGGACTGGCCCAGAAAGAGCGCGCCGGCGATCTCTTCGCGCACCGCAAGAATATGACTGTCAGGGTCGGTCTTGACCCCGAAAAGCCCCAGGATGATACGCACGAACCAGCGCACGGCGGTCACGATCGGCGCAAAGACCTTGATCACCACGAGGATGATCGGTGCGGTGCGCGAGGCGGCGCTTTCCGCGTTTGTGATGGCATAGGTCTTGGGCAGCACCTCGGCGAACACCAGCACCAGAAGCGTCATCACCAGTGTCGCCAGCGCCACCCCGCTTTCCCCGAAGAGCCGGGTGAAGAGCGCTGTGGCAAGCGACGCGGCGAGGATATTCACCAGGTTGTTGCCCAGAAGGACCGACCCGATCAGCGTCTCGTTGTCCTCGGTGATGCGCAGCGCGGTCTCCGCCCCCGTGGAGCCCTTTTCGGCCTGCGCCCGCAGCTTGCCGCGCGATGCGGCGGTCAGCGCGGTTTCGCTGCCCGAGAAATACCCCGAAAGCACGAGAAGCATCAGGATCGATGCCGTGATTACCCAGAATGTCATGTCGAACGTGGCCTGCGTCGCGTCCATGTCGTGTCTTATCCCTTTTGAATGCCTCGGTTATGGTGTCTGCGTCTTGCGACTTCAAGCTGACGCGCATCACGTGCTGTCATCGGGAACCGGCTTTTCCAATGCCTTGCGCCGCGCCGCGGTCGCCAGGGGATGATGCTCTTCCACCAGTGTCCGCAGGCGTGCGTCAAGCACATGGGTGTAGATCTCGGTCGTGGCGATATCGGCATGGCCAAGCAGCATCTGGATCACCCGCAGATCCGCGCCATTGGCCAGAAGATGCGTCGCAAAGGCGTGGCGCAGCGTGTGCGGTGTCACCTTTGCCGGATCGACATGCGCTTTGACAGACAGTTCTTTGATAAGTTGATAGAACCTGTGCCGGGTCAGGTGCCCGGCCTTGCCGCCCGAGGCAAAGAGATAAGGCGATGATGCAAGTCCCTTGGCGCGGCCGCGATCCTCGTCCGCGTCGCGCTGTGTCAGCCATAGACCGAGCGCCACGCGCGCCGGCGGCGAGAGCGGGACCATGCGTTCCTTGCCCCCCTTGCCGCGCACAAGCAACATCTCCGGATCGCCCCGCGCCGCCGCGACGGGAAGCGCCACCAGTTCGCTCACCCGCATGCCGGTCGCGTACAGCAGCGCCATCAGGCATCCGTTGCGGCATTTGTCGCTTGCAGTGCGCCCGAAGTCCGGCGCGGCCTGCAGCAGGCGGCTGACCTCGTCCTCGCTGAGTGTTTGGGGCAGCCGCTGCGCGCGCCCCGGCCCCTTGATGTCGATCGCGGGATTGTCGGCCCGCAGGCGCTCCTCGAAGGCAAATCGGTAGAGTTGCCGCACCGCCGACAGACGCCGCGCGCGGGTGGCGCGCGCCAGCCCCTGATCGTCACAGGCGACAAGATAGGCTTCGACATCTTCCCTCGTTGCGGTGTCGATCCCGCGCGCCTCGCTTGCAAGCCAGCCTTCGAAGTCCTGCAGGTCGCGGTGATACGCCGCAAGCGTGTTCTGGGCCGCGCCGAGTTCGGCCGCTTGTGCCTCGAGAAACAAGGAAATCCATTGACTTGCGGGCCTCACCTCATCTCCTCCAGAAAAAGGATCTGCAGCGCGGCGCGGCGGGCCGTCTCTTCCAGACCGATGGCGCGCAATGTCGCGATGGCGACCCCGACGCCCTCGCGTGTCGCGTCGGACCGGGCATCGAGCTGCGTTGCCGCGCTCAGCATGGCCTCGCCCAGTCTTCCCTCGTCGAGCAGCGCCTCATCAGACGGGGCCGGAGCTGCGCGCGCGAACCCGTCGGCGATCGCCATTTGCGTCGGTGTCGTCGCGTTTCCCGGTGACGGCGTGCCCCGCGCCAGCCCGACGGCAAACCGCTGAGGCTGCGTGACGGGTGGCAGGGTCCGGGCCGCGGTTTCGTAAAGCGGCGAGAGCAGGGCGATGTCCAGCATCAGCGCGCGGGCGCGCTCCGGCAGTGTCATTTGCATCAGTCGTTCGGCGAAAAGGTCGGCGATGACGGTCTCAAGCCGCATCTCGCGCGCGGCGGACCATGCGGCGGGCAAGGCGTCGGCGACGGCCTCGGCGTCGTTACTGGTCAGTGCGGTGTCCAGTGCCTGCATGGCGGCCACGCGATCCCACACACCGCCCGACGCGGCGGCCTTGCGGGCGGTGTAGAGCCCCAGAAGCTGGGTGCCGGCAAGCGCGCCCGTCCGGGCGAGCCGTTCGGCGGCCTCGATCTCGGCCTTCCAGCCGGCCGTGCCGCGCAGGTCGGCCATGGCAAAGGCGCGCGGCAGATTGCGCGTCGACAGCGCGGAGCCAACGGCCTCGAACAGGCGGAACTGCAAGGCTGTGACGTCCTCGGGCGCCGGTGGGGGCGCAGTAGCCTCGATCATTCCGGGATCGAGGAACAGGGCCAGAAGCGTCGCGTCGGGCTCTCCGAGCGCGCCGAGCGACGTCGCGCCGTGATAAGTCAGCACCGCCGTGCTCCAGTCGCCGGCCCGTGCAAGACAGAAGATGCGGGCACTCAAGCTTCGGGAAAGGCTAGGCTTTTCTCGAAGCTCAGCGCAAGCCCGATCCTCGGTGCCGGTGAGCAGCGACAGATCGAGCCATTGGTCGAAAAGCTGCGGCACCGCCCCGCCGGCGCGTTCCACGAGGGCCAGCGCGGGCTCGACGGCGCCGAAACGCCGCAAGGTCGCGATGCGCGCGGACAGAAACCGCAAGCTCTGTCCAGCATCATCGGGTGCGTTCGCCTCGGCCAGAAGCAGCGTGTAGTAAAGCGCCTGCACAGCCGGCAGCGGCCTGTCGGGCAACGCGTCGAGGCGCCGGATCAGCGCGGGCGTCGGACTGGCCTGCCAGAGAGTGGCGGGCAGGCCGGTGGTGGTGCCGGGCAGGAGGCCGACCGCGTCGCGGCGCGGCGCATCGAGCGCGGTCACGGATATGTCGGGCAGGTCGATGGCGTCCGCGGCGGGGGGCTCGGACGGCACGGTGCCATAGGGGGCTGTCAGCGCGACGGTTGCGATGTCGTCGAGCCAGTCAATGGCCGAAAGCGGTTCCTGTGCGGCGCAGGCCGCGCCCCAGATTATGGCAAGGCAGGTGGCGCTACTGTGATTCAAGAATGACACTGTCGCGAATCTCGGTCTGCGGTGGCGAGAAATCGGCCCCGAAGAACGGCCCGACATAGGCGTAGACAACAAGGGCCCCGAATCCCAGAACAGCAAGGAAAAACAGCCACTTGATTAGTCGGAACATGGGAACCTCTGCCGCCGGGACGCATTGCGCTGTCGAGTTATAACTGGCCTTTTGCGCAAGATCACGTCATTGAGTGAAAAACTTTGAAATAAGGCAGGGGAGCGCCGCAAGTGTCGGGATCGGGCGCGTGGAAACTGAAAAAGACCGTGGTTCTGGTCGGCATGATGGGGGCGGGCAAGACCGCCGTGGGCAAGGCGCTCGCGGCGCGGCTCGGGGTGCCGTTTCTGGATTCGGATGCCGAGATCGAGAAGGCGGCCAACATGACGATTGCCGAGATATTCCAAAGGGATGGCGAGCATTTCTTTCGGGCCCGCGAAAGCGAGGTGATCCGCCGGCTTCTCGAGGGACGTGTCGGGATCCTGTCGACCGGGGGCGGGGCATTTCTGGCCGAGACCAACCGCCGGCTTGTGTCGGAGATGGGCGTCTCGGTGTGGCTCGATGCCGATCTCGATCTGCTGTGGTCTCGGGTAAAAGGAAAGACTACCAGACCCTTGCTGCGCACAGCTCATCCATATCAGACACTGCGCGAGATCTACGAGGCGCGCGTGCCGATCTATGCAAAGGCGGATCTGAGCGTGCGCGCGCATCCCGGCTATTCGATCGACGACACGGCCGGGCAGGTGCTGGCGGTGCTCGCCACGCGGCGCGACGTTCTGGAGGAGGCCAAATGACTGAAATCGTTCATGTCGGGCTGGAAGGCCGCGCCTATGACATTCATGTCGGTGCGGGGCTGCTGGCAAGTGCCGGGACGCTGATCGGGCCGCTTTTGCAAAGGCCACGCGTGGCAATCGTGACGGACGAGACTGTGGCCGGTCTGCATCTGGATACCTTGCGCGCGGGGCTGGAAAGCTCTGGTATTTCCTCGGTCTCGATGATGCTGCCACCGGGGGAAGCGACCAAATCCTGGCCGCATTTCCAGCGCGTGGTGGAGTGGCTGCTGGATCAGAAAATTGAGCGAAATGATGTTGTTATTGCCTTTGGCGGGGGTGTCATCGGCGATCTTGCGGGCTTTGCCGCCGCCGTGCTGCGACGCGGCGTGCGCTTCGTTCAGGTGCCGACAAGCTTGCTGGCGCAGGTCGACAGTTCGGTGGGCGGCAAGACCGGGATCAACGCCCCGCAGGGCAAGAACCTGATCGGGGCGTTTCATCAACCGAGCCTTGTTCTGGCCGATACCGGCGTGTTGGAGACGCTGACGACGCGCGATTATCTGGCCGGGTATGGCGAGGTCGTGAAATACGGGCTGCTTGGAGATTACAATTACTTCCAATGGCTTGAGAGACACGCCTCATCTGCCGCAGCGGGGGATATGGCGGCGCGCAACCATATCGTCAAACGCGCGGTCGAGATGAAGGCCGAGATCGTGATGCGCGACGAGACCGAGCAGGGGGATCGCGCGCTGCTCAATCTTGGGCATACATTTTGTCATGCGCTGGAGGCGGCGACACACTATGATGGGTCGCGGCTGCTGCATGGCGAGGGGGTGGCCATCGGATGTGCGCTGGCCTTCGATCTGTCGGCACGGCTGGGGCTGTGCCCGCAAGAGGATCCAGGCCGCGTGCGCGCCCATCTGCGCGACATGAAGATGAAGGCGGATCTGTCTGATATCACAGGGGAACTGCCGGACGTCGACGGGTTGATCGAGCTGATGGCGCAGGACAAGAAGGTGCAGGACGGCACGCTGCGCTTCATCCTTGCGCGGGGCATCGGGGATGCGTTCATCACCTCGGATGTGCCGCCGGACGCCGTGCGCGCCGTGCTGTCCGAGGCGATGGCCGCGCGCCGCTGAGGTGTACGGCGTGTACCTTGCGTACGCGGGTTGGGTACGCAAATCAGTGCTTCTGCCGGGTCAGCCGCCGAGCTTGACCAGCGCGTGCCGTTTCTTGCCCGCCGACAGCTTGATCGTCGCGCCGAGAGAGCCTTCGTCGATCATCAGCCCCGGATCGGTCAGCGGCGTGTCATCAAGCCGCGCGCCGTTCTCGGCGATCAGGCGCTTGGCCTCCTTGCCGGATTTCGCCAGCCCCGATTTCACGATGAGCTGCACGATCGACACGCCCTCGGCCAGTTCCCCGGCCGTGACCGAGACGGTGGGCAGATCCTCGCCCACGCCGCCCTTCTCGAACACCTCGCGGGCAGTGGCCTCGGCGGCCTCGGCGGCCTCGGCCCCGTGCAGCAGCGTGGTCACGGCATTGGCCAGCGTGATCTTGGCCTCGTTGATCTC
>JAWLFT010000122.1:0-5790 GCA_041685435.1 Roseovarius sp. | reverse complement strand
ACCTTCCAGCTTGCGCAGCCCACGCCAGTTTGCTTTAACCCCGCGCATGCCTAATCGGAGGCCTTATCATGGTCGATATCGCAACCCGCGTCTACAATCATCGCTGGAAAATGGACCCGATCGTTCGGTCCCTGATAGATACCGACTTCTACAAGCTGCTGATGTGTCAGTCGGTCTTTCGCAATCGCCCCGATACGAACGTGACATTTTCGCTGATCAATCGCACCAAATCCGTGAGACTGGCAGAACTGGTGGACGAAGGTGAATTGCGCGAACAGCTTGATCACATCCGGTCACTGTCGCTGTCCCGTGGCGAGAGCACATGGCTTCGCGGCAACACCTTTTACGGCAAGCGGCAGATGTTCACACCGGAGTTCATGCGGTGGTTCGAGGCGCTCCGCCTGCCGCCCTATCATCTGGAGACCGTCGACGGACAGTACGAGTTGACCTTTGAAGGGAAATGGCCCGAGGTGATGCTCTGGGAAATCCCCGCGCTCGCGGTCTTGATGGAGCTTCGCGCCCGCGCGGTTCTTGGCGAGATGAAGAAATTCGAGCTTCAGGTGCTCTACGCACGCGCCATGACCAAGCTCTGGGAGAAGGTCGAGCGGCTTCGTCCCGTCGAAGGGTTGCGCATCGCCGATTTCGGTACGCGGCGGCGGCATTCGTTTCTATGGCAGGACTGGTGTGTGCAGGCCATGCGCGAAGGGCTCGGCGATCGCTTTGTCGGCACCTCCAACTGCCTGATCGCGAAGAACCGCGATCTCGAGGCGATCGGGACCAATGCACATGAACTGCCGATGGTCTATGCCGCGCTTGCGCCGGATGACGCGGCCCTCGCCCGTGCGCCCTACGACGTGCTGTCGGACTGGCATGACGAGCATGAGGGAAATCTGCGGATCATCCTGCCCGACACGTTCGGCACCGAGAGTTTCCTTGAAAACGCGCCGGACTGGCTCGCGACATGGACCGGCATGCGGGTGGACTCGGGCGCGCCAGAGGAAGCGGCCGAGGCGGCAATCCGCTGGTGGAAGGAACGCGGCGAGGATCCCCGCGAGAAGATGCTGATCTTTTCTGATGGTCTGGATGTTGACAAGATCATCGGATTGCATATCCGGTTCACGGGCCGGGTGCGTACATCCTTTGGCTGGGGCACGCTGCTGACCAACGATTTCCGGGGGCTGACGGAAGATGACGCGCTCGCGCCGTTTTCACTGGTGTGCAAGGCGGTTTCGGCCAATGGCCATTCAACGGTGAAACTGTCGGACAACCCACGCAAGGCCATGGGCCCGCCCGAGGAAATTGCGCGATATCGGCGCATCTTCGGGGTGGGCGAACAGGAAGAGATGGACGTGACCGTCTGACCCTGATGTCTCGCGTCAGCGCACCACGAACTCGGCGTGCAGGGCCCCGGCGGCCTTGATGCTTTTCAGGATATCGATCATGTCGCGTGGCGCGACGCCAAGCGCGTTGAGACCCGCGATCACTTCCGAGAGCGATGTCCCTTCCGGCACTTCCGCAAGGCCTATGCCCGGCTCTTCCTCGATTTCGGCGGCGGTCCGCGGGACAACCACCGTCTCGCCACGGGCGAAAGGATTTGGCTGGATGGCAAGTGGTCTTTCCTGAATGCGCAGGGTCAGATTTCCCTGCGACACGGCAACACGTGAGATGCGGACATCCTGACCCATCACGATTGTTCCGGATCGCTGGTCCACGACGACACGCGCCTTGCGCTCCGGCTCGACAAGAAGATTTTCGATCTGCGCGAGGGCATGTGCCGGTGATGGTGCGCGTAGTGCCGCGATATCGAGACGCACGGTGCCAGGGTCAAGCATCGCGGCAACGCCGCGTCCGACGGCACCGTTGATCACCCTTTCGATTCGAGCAGCCGTTGTGAAATCGGGTTCCCGCAGGGCGAGGCGCACCACATCGAGACCGGAAAAGTCGAAGGCGATCTCGCGTTCGATGCGGGCACCCGACGGGATCGTGCCTGATGTCGGAACGCCCTGAATCACGCCACCCGCCTCGCCCTCGGCGGCGATCCCGCCCGCGATGATGGTACCCTGCGCCACAGCGTAGATCTGCCCATCTGCTGCGTTGAGAGGCGTCATTATCAGCGTGCCTCCAAGCAGGCTCTTGGCATCGCCGACCGCAGAAACCGTGATGTCGATCTGGCTGCCGGCCCGCGCAAAAGGGGGAAGCTCTGCGGTCACGAAAACGGCGGCGACATTTTTCGGGCGGAACTGTTCGCCCGAGATATTGACCCCGAGGCGTTCCAGGATGTTCGACATGATCTCTTCGGTAAACGGCGAGTTTCGCAATCCGTCGCCCGTTCCGTTGAGCCCCACGACCAGCCCGTAGCCGACAAGGTCGTTGCCGCGCACCCCGTCAAATTCCACCAGATCCTTCAGGCGCACGGGGCTGGCGGCCCCGGGCAATGCGACGGAAACCGAGACAAGGAACCAAGCCAGCCAGCGCAGGATTACCAACGGCCTCTTCATGACAGGAAGTTCACGAGGCTCAGACGCGCGGATCGCGCCGTCAGGGTATAAAGCAGTTCCAGTTGAGACTGAACCTGTTCCAGCTCGACGGCGGTCGAGGGTGTATCCACGGAAAGCAGATCGTTTCGGGCGATGCTCAGACTGGTAAGCCCTGCGGAAATGCGGCTTTCAGCTTGGGCAATGCGCTCCTCGGCAAATCCAAGATTGGCCCGTAACCCGGTCAGGTTGTCCTGCCCACCCAAGAGCTTCTCGCCAGCGGTCCCGATCAGATCCCGGCGATCCTGTCGCGACAGGCCAAGCGACGCATCGTCGAGGATGGCGATCAGGGCGGCCTGCTTCATGACATCGCGCAACGCCGGATCGTCGGCCCTGATATCAAGCGCGACGGATTCGCCTGCACCGAGGTCGCGGGGCGTCAAGCCGTCTGTCCCGCCCTGGTAGACCATCGTGGCAAAATCGCCTGCGGGGTCATCGAAGAAGGTATCAAGGCGGGACCGGATGTCGTTTGTGTCGGTTGCGCCGCCGAGTGCGGTTTTCAACGCGCCCAGAAGGTCATCCGCGGCGGCCATCGGGGCGGTGTCGGTCGTGTTTCCGGCAAAGAGAGCACGTCCGGCCACGCTGCTGTTGAGGGCCCCGGTGATCGTCTCGAGCACGCCGCGAGCTTCTGTCGTGACCGTCGAAAACTGAACGTCGCTGCCCGTGAAGCCTGCTGTCAAGGCATTCGTGGCAAGGTCACTCGTTGTGGTCTGCACGCGCGAAAGGGCGGTCTGCATCACCTCGGCATCGGTCGCGGCAATGCGCGCCACGTCCCGTCTTGCATCAAGAACACTCAGATCGCGCTCGACATCCGCAAGTTGCAGGAGATTTCCGGACAGGTGGCGGGGAGTATCGGAGGCAACGCCGCTGGACAACTCCTGGGTCAGGCGGTCCATCTGTCGGTTCAACTCGACGCTTTGGCGGCGTAAGGCGAAACTCTGGGCCATGTCGCCAATGGATTGCAAGGGCATGCTCAGATCCTCAGCAGGGTTTGCATCATGTCGTCGATTGTCTGGATCATCCGCGCATTGGCGGAAAATGCCTGCTCGACGAGCAGAAGGCGTTGCATTTCTGCGTCGGTATCAACGCCGTTTTCGAGTTGAAGAGATCGCAGTTCGGTCGCCTGAGTGGTCGCGAAACTGAGCTGTTCATCCGCCGTAAGCCGATCATTGGCGATTGCGCTGCTGATAGCGGCGGCATGATCGGAACTGCCACGCGTGACAAGCCCGGGTGCGATAGGACGCGGCGCACTCAGAGCGTCGCTCAGTCTCTGGAGAAAGTCGCCATTGCCCCCCGGTCCAGGAGTTGCGGCACCCAGCCCGTCACGTATGCGAAAGATGGCACCGCCCTGATCCGGGTCGACCGCCGGGTTCAGGCTGATGCGACCTGCCAGGCCGATTTCGTTTGCCGGATCGGATGGCATGGTCGCGTCGGTGAACAAGCCGGGCGCGCCGGGCGCGAGGGTCGTGTCCAGCCCGCTATCGGAAAGGCGTTCCACGAGGTCGCGCGCCACCGAGTCGATGGCCGTCTGGGCCTCGACACCTGCGCTGTCACGATTATCGAAGAGCGCCGCGAGTTTGCCCCCTGCCAGTGGTCCGTTCGCATCCGTGCGCACGGCCTGGCCGTCGATCCGGATCCCCGACAAAAGACCATTCCGCTGCATCATGTGAGGTGCAACGACAGGCGATGCGTCGAATTCGAGTGTTGCGCCCCGTCCGTCCAGAAGCAACGCGCCACCAGTCGTGACAAGGGCCATTTTGCCATTCTCCCGGGGCAGCTGCTGGACAGGAACGATCTTCGCCACGCTGTCCACGATGCGCTGACGTTGATCTTCGAGAGAGGCACTGTCGCGCCCTTTGCTCTTGGCCGCCACGATCTGATTGTTGAGGGTCGCGACACTTTGCAGATCCTCATTCAGGCCGCTTATCGTGCGGGCAATGTCCGCGTCGGCCTTGCTTCGCAAGGATTCAATCCTGCTGGAGATGCTGTTGAGGGATCTGGCCAGCCCATCTGCGTCGCGAATGACGGTCTGCAGACGGGCGGTTTCTTCCGGGCGGGCCGCCGCGGTGATGAGACTGGTCTCCAATGTGGTAAGTTGGCTGGTCAGTCCACCGGGGGTGCCGGGCGTACCAATGGCGCGTTCGACTTCACCGGCAAAGTCTGCACGGGTCTGTGATCCGGCGAGCGCGCCGTCGGCAAGCCTGAGGTCGCCGAGAAGCGCATTGTCGACATGCCGTGTGACGCCAACGACCGATACGCCGCGCCCATCCCGTTGAGACTGAAGCGTGGTCTCCCGCAGGGCGTAACCTTCGGTCATGACGTTGGCGAGATTTGCCGACACGACATCGGCCATCCGAGAACTGGCGGTCAGCCCGCTGAGCGCATTGGACAAGGCCCCTGATATGGACATGCTGTGTGCCTTTCAGATTACGTTCATACCATCGAGATCACCGGATGATATTGGTGGTTTCCTGCAACATTTCGTTGACGGTTTGGATGACCTTGGCGTTGGAGGAGTAGGCGCGCTGTGTCTGGATCATGCTGGTCAGTTCGCCGGCGACATCGGTGGCGGATTCCTGACGGGCGAAGCCAACGATCTCACCGGTAGGCCCGTCGCCCGCATCCCAGAGGAAGAACGGGCCACTGTCCAGCGAGGGTCGATAGGTTTGCGAGTCGAGCGAGACCATGCCGTTCGGATTCGGCATGTCGACGAGCGGTACCTGCGCGATGACGCGCGTGGCACCGGTATCGAAGAATGCCCGGACAAAGCCGTTTTCGTCCACCTCCGCCGAGGTCATGCTGCCAACCGGTGTGCCATCCTTTGAGATTGAAAGCGGTGCGAAACGATTGGAGAGCTGCGTCAATCCCTCGGACGTGTTGAGACGTCCGATGTTCAACTCCATCGGGCCACCATCCACGTTGACGGTGAGGCGTCCGGTCGTTCCGTCATAAGCACCGCTGTCCGGACCGGTCACGGACAGAAGCTCGCCACCGGATGCGCGCGCATCGTCGAACTCTACGATGATCTCGCCGATGAGGGCGCCGCCCTGGGCCGAATCTGTCAGCGTCATGGTCCACTGGTTGGAACTGCCGATTGCGGGCTGGTTGGGTGTGAAGGTGACGCCTACAGTCTCGGATCGGCCAAGATTGTCGAAATACTCCACCGAGAGTTGCTGCGGGGTGCCGTTGGCGCCTGCGTCGGTTTCTGTCGCCGGCAGGTTCACACCGAGATTGATTTCCGTCGTGGGTTCGCCGG
>JAWLFT010000037.1:19473-24152 GCA_041685435.1 Roseovarius sp. | reverse complement strand
TCAAGCTGAGTTCCTTTGACAAGACCCGGTCGGTGGGATCGGTCGGGTTCAGGCCCCGGAGAATCAACGCTGTGCTCAGGGGGCTTGTCGAGGGCTGGCTTCCCGGCCGCAAGCCTGTCTTCCATCTGCGGATGACGCTGGTCGATGCCGTGGCGCGGCGGGTTGCCCGCCACCCGGACCGTCCCGGCTGATCGCCCGGCATGGGCCTTGCCGGCGGTCACGCGGATCGAAGAAAGTCGAAGTCCCCCCGTAAACTGTCAGGTCACGCCAGCCGGCCCTGTCCCGACATTCATCGCGGCGGCAATCCTTGCGAAACGCGCGGATGGAGGAGATGGAAAGCGGATCAATGCAGACGCGGTCTTGCCGGCGCGGTTTTCGGGATTGGCGTCGTTATCGTGTGGCGATTTACCTGAGCGCCGCCTCGCGGGATGGAAACGCGATCGAGATTGTCTTGTTGACACACGCGCATGATCCACCTACCGACAAGATATCCTGGGGGAGCCGCTCTGGCTGAGACTCCATCGCAACCGCGCGTTGGTAACCCTTAGAACCTGATCCGGGTCATGCCGGCGAAGGGAAGGATGTGGCCGGTCAACACCTGCCCCCTCTTTCCACCTGCCGTGCCTGACATGCAACAGCGAAACGCCACGAGGCGCAGCGAAGAGGACCGGCTTTCATGATGCTCGACCCCGTATGGACAGGCGTATGGCTGTCATTCTGCGCGGCCCTTCTGGCCGTTCCCGGCCTGATCCACGCAAGGCGTCAGCGCGACAGCCTCGAAGACTACATCACCGCCCGCAACAGCCAGAACACGCGGTCCACCGTGCTGACGCTGGTGGCGACGACGCTGGGGACATGGATCCTGTTCGGCCCCGCCGAGGCCGCGACATGGGGCGGCATCGGCGCGATCCTTGGCTATGCCCTTGGGTCGATGGTGCCACGGCTGGTGATGATCCCGCTGGGTCTGCGGATGCGCGCGCTCATCCCCGAGGGCCACGGCCTGACCGAGTTCGTGATCCATCGCTATGGCCGCGTCATGTATGCCTTCACCCTCGTGATCATGCTGTTTTATCTGTTCATCCTGCTGGCGGCCGGCCTGACGGCTGTGGCGCGGATGGTGGCCCTGCTGGCGCCGATCCCGCTATGGGTGACGGCCGGCACGGTTATGGCCGCCACGGTGATCTATACCTTCTATGGCGGGCTACGGGCGTCGATCTATACCGACAAGCTGCAGATGATCGTGATCGCGCCGATGCTCGGGCTGTTGCTGATCTTTGGCTGGCAGGCCGCCGGCGGCGTCGCGCCCACGCTTGCCGGGCTGCGAGAGACCGCGCCCCATCTGCTGCACCTGGGCGACACGGGCGGGCTGCGCGCAGGGCTCACGTTCTTTCTGGCCGTGGCGCTGACCGGCCTCTTCTATCAGGGCACGTGGCAGCGGATCTATGCCGCACGGGATGCGACGGTGCTGCGCCGGGGATTCTGGATCAGCGGTGTCTGCAACTTCGTGGTTGTCGGTCTGATGGGGCTGTTCGGTCTGGCCTTTGTCGGGCTGGGTGTCGAGGGCGAAGGCTCTGTCGCGCTGTTCAGCGTGCTGCTGGCGGAGGTGCCGTTGTGGTTCGCGCTGGCGCTCATTCCGCTGGGGCTCGCGCTGGTCATGAGCAGCGCCGATTCCACCATCAGCGCCACCTCCAGCATCATCGCCGTCGACATGGGACGGCTGATGCCGGGCGCCCATGATGCCACGCTGATGCGTCTCGCGCGATGGCTGATCGTGCTGGCCGCATTGCCCGTGACATGGGTGGCCGCGCAGGGCTTCAGCGTGCTTTACCTCTTCCTGCTGGCGGATCTCTTGTGCTCCGCGGCGGCCTTTCCGGTGTTCTTCGGGCTGTTCCATCGCCGCTATACCGGCCTCAACGCGGTGATCAGCACCGCTTGCGGGCTGGTGGCGGGTCTGGCGCTGTTTCCCGCACCGGGGGCGGGCACCGGCACCTTGCTGGAATCGTTCCTGCTGGCGGCGCTTGTGCCGGTCGGCGTGTCGCTGGTGCTGCTGCGCCTGCTGCCGGAGCGCGCGGCGTATGATTTCAGCCTGCTCGGAGCCAGCGTGCGGCGGTTCAGGGGCTGAGGCCCCGGTTTCCGCCCGGCGATGCCTGGGGCAGTCTCAGGCCACCGGGCGCGGCAGCCCGAGATGGTCGCGCAAGGTGCGCCCCGCATAGTCGCGGCGGAACAGCCCGCGCGCCTGCAGGACCGGCACCACCTGGCCGATGAAATCCTCGATGCTGTCGGGCAACGAGGGTGGCATCAGGTTGAAGCCGTCCGCGCCGCCCGCCTCGATCCAGCGCTGCATCTCATCGGCGATCCGCTCGGGCGTGCCAACCATGGTGCAATGGCCCCCCCCGGCGGCCAGCCGCCCCAGAAGCTGGCGCAGGGTCGGGGCTTCGCGCTCGATGATGCGCTGGATGGTGGCGTAGCGCCCCTTCGGACCGGGGAAGTCCTCCAGCGGCGGAAGGTCCGGGACCGGCGCATCGAGCGGCCAGTCCCGACAGTCCTGACCGATGAACTGGCCCAGCTGGATCAGCGAATCCCTGGTCGGCAGAAGGTCGTCCAGCGCACGCTGGCGGGCTTTCGCCTCGGCCTCGGTCGGCGCGACATAGGTCACGAGGCCCGGCATGATCGCGACCGGCGCGCGCCCCGCCGCGCGCAGACGGGTCTGCATATCGCCGTAATACGCCTTTGCCGATGGCAGATCATAAGCCACGGCATAGATCGCCTCGGCGTAGCGGGCGGCAAGATCGCGCCCCGGCCCGGACGCGCCGGCCTGAAACAGGACGGGATGGCCTTGTGGCGGGCGCGGCACGTTCAGCGGGCCATCCACCAAGAAGTGCGCGCCGTGATGACCGATCGCCCGCACCTTGCCCGGATCGGCAAACTGACCCTGCCGGTCACAGCGCAGCGCGTCATCGGCCCAGGAATCCCACAAGCTGAGCACGGTCTCGGCGAATTCATCGGCGCGGGCATAGCGCGCCTCTGCGCAGGGCATGGCCTCAAGCCCGTGATTCCGGGCTTCCGCGTCGAACATCGAGGTCACCAGATTCCAGCCCATGCGCCCGCCCGAGATATGATCCAGCGAGGCCAGCATGCGCGCGGCGTGAAACGGCGTGTAGAAGGTGCTCGACACCGTAGAAATCAGGCCGATCCGTTCGGTCGCGCGGGCCATTGCCGACAGGGCCGTCAGCGGCTCCAGAAACCATTGCGGCCCGCCGCCGACATTCGTGGCCGCCTGCCCGTCGGCAAAGAACACGGCATCCAGCTTGCCGCGCTCGGCGATCTGCGCCAGTTCCTCGTAATAGCGGATATCGCCCAGACGCTCGACCGGCGATCCGGGCTGGCGCCACGCCGCCCTGTGATGCCCGCAGGCCATGATGAACAGGTTGAGATGCATCCGCGATTGCGCTTTCAGTTCTTCACGAGGCCGCCATCGACCACGAGGTTCTGGCCGGTCACGGCGCGCGCCCAGGGCGAGGCGAAAAACAGCGCGGCATCGGCAAATTCCTCGGGCGTGGTGACGCGGCGCAGCGGCGTGTTGGCGGCGATCAGATCGAACACGGCCTCGGGCGTGGCGGCCGACGCATCCGTGGTGCGCAGCAACCCGCCCGACAGCATGTTCACGGTGATGCCCTCGGGGCCAAGATCCTGCGACAGTGTCCGCGTCAGCGACAGCAGCGCCGCCTTGGCCGCCGTGTAGTCGTGATAGGGCACGACCGGGTTCTGAAACAGGTTGGTGCCGATATTGATCACCCGCCCGAACCCCTGTTCGCGCATCCCCGGCAGCGCCGCCTGGATGGTGTTGAGCGCGCCCCGCGCCACACCCTGCAACTGGTGATCGAGATGGTCCCAGGTCAGGGCGTCCGGGCCGGGCCGGGCATCGCCGTTGAACGAGAACGCCGGCAGGGCGTTGTTGATCACGGTCGTCGCCGGTTCCCCGAAATGGTCGCGCGCGGCGGCGATCATGGCCTGCACCGCCACGGCGTCGCGCACATCGGCTTGCACCGCGAGCGCGCGGTCAGGCGCGTGCGCCGCCACCGCCTCTGCGGCCTCACGGCTTGCGAGGTAGTTGACAGCCACGCGCGCGCCCTGCGCCAGAAATGCGCGGGCCAGACACGCGCCAAGGCCCCGGCTGGCACCGGTGATCAGCACGAGTTGTCGCGAAAGTGGCAGTGCGTCTGCGTTCAAGGTCATGACAGGTCCCTATTGCAGGCAAGGGATGCATGTCTGCCAGTTGGCTCACCATCAGACTGACATCCCTTCGCCGGTATTAACTGGATCAGGTTCAACGGGTTTGATCTCAGCCCCGACAGATCGCCAAGGACACCCCGTGTCGTTTGTTCGGTACTTGTAACCGGAGATGCTGCAGAAGTCATCCATCACAAAAAAGAATTGCAGGGCACCACCCGTTTCCGATGAGACCGAAGGATGCCCCTGCTCTTTGCGTTCCCGGCCGCAAGAGTGACCATCGACCGATGGCGGCGCGATCCTGACGCGGCGCAAGACCGGAAATGACCTGTGCGAGTACAGACCGCATCACCGGAGCGTGCTCGGTTTCGTCTTGGGGTATCCGAAAGCGGACGGCAGGAGGGACCGCGATGCGGTGCATTTGCATCAAGAGCGCGGCTGCCTGCGCA
>JAWLFT010000037.1:0-19373 GCA_041685435.1 Roseovarius sp. | reverse complement strand
GTCACCATATCGCGGGGCCAAAAAGACACCGCCCCGGACGCGTATCGGGATGACGCCCCGGACATCGCGTGCTAGATCATCGCCCATGAGTCACATGCCCAGCAAGGTCGAGATCCTGCGATGGATTTCGGACAACCCGACCCTCACCTCGAAACGCGACATCGCCAAGGCCTTCGGCATCAAGGGCGCGGCGCGGATCGACCTCAAGCGCATCCTGAGGGAGCTGGAGGAGGAGGGCCATCTCGAAAAGCGCAAGAAGACCTATCGCGACCCCGACCGCCTGCCGCCGGTGAGCGTGCTGCAGGTTTCAGGGCAGACCGACGATGGCGACTTGCTGGCGCGCCCGCTGGAATGGCAGGGCACCGGCGTGGAGCCCGTGGTGCTGATCATCCCGCGCGAGTCGGATCCGGCGCTCGGGCAAGGCGACCGCATCCTCGCGCGTCTGCAGGAGGTCAAGGGCGAGGCGCATCATTACGAGGCGCGGTTGATCCGCCGCATCGGGGCCAATCCGCGCAAGGTTCTGGGGATTTTCCGCACCGGCGAGGAAGGCGGACGGATCGTGCCCATCGACAAAGGCCTTGGCAAGGAATGGACGGTCGCGCGCGACGCCACCGGCGGCGCCGAGGATGGCGAGCTGGTCGAGGCCGAGCAGGCCGGCCCCAAGGGACGGCTTGGCCTGCCGCGCGCGCGGGTGCTCGACCGGCTGGGCGATCCATCGGCCCCGAAGGCCGTGTCGCTGATCGCGATCCACCAGCACGGCATCCCGGACGCATTTCCCGACGAGGTCATCGCCGAGGCCGACGCGATGGCGCCCGCCGGTCTGGACGGTCGCGAGGATCTGCGCGATCTGCCGCTGATCACCATCGACCCCTGGGATGCGCGCGACCATGACGACGCGGTGTTCGCGCAGGCCGATGACGATCCCGCCAACAAGGGCGGCCACGTGGTCTGGGTGGCGATCGCCGATGTGGCGCATCACGTGCGCCCCGGCTCAGCCTTGGATGCCGAGGCACGGCGGCGCGGCAATTCCACCTATTTCCCGGATCGCGTGGTGCCGATGCTGCCCGACCGGTTGTCGGGGGATCTGTGCAGTCTGCACGAGGGCGTGGAACGCGCCTGTCTGGCGGTGCGGATGCAGATCGACGCCGACGGCGAAAAGATCGGCCACCGCTTCGTGCGCGGGCTGATGCGCTCGAAAGCCTCGCTGACCTACAGCCAAGTGCAGGCCGCCGTGGAGGGCGATCCGGACGCGGCCACAGCGCCACTGCTCGACGAGGTGATCCGGCCGCTTTACGCGGCACATGAGGCCCTGCAGAACGCGCGCAGCACCCGCCAGCCGCTCGATCTCGACCTGCCGGAGCGCACGGTCGTGCTGAGCGATACGGGCAAGGTCCTGTCGGTGAATTTCACAGAGCGGCTCGAGGCCCACAAGCTGATCGAGGAATGCATGGTGCTGGCCAATGTGGCCGCCGCCGAGACGCTGGAAGCGCGCAAATCGCCGCTGCTCTTCCGGGTGCACGAGGAACCCAGCATCGAGAAACTGGACAATCTGCGCGAGGTGGCCGAGGCGGCGGGGCTGGTGCTGGCCAAGGGGCAGGTGCTGCGGACCGCGCATCTCAACGCGCTGCTGGCCGCCGCAAAAGACACCGACCATGCCGAGGTGATCAACATGTCCACCCTGCGCGCCATGACGCAGGCCTATTACGCGCCGCAGAATTTCGGACATTTCGGCCTGTCGTTGCGCGCCTATGCGCATTTCACCTCGCCGATCCGGCGTTATGCCGATCTGATCGTGCACCGGGCGCTCATTTCCGCGCATGGCTGGGGCGAGGACGGGCTGAGCCCTCAGGAGGTCGAGAACCTGGACGCCACCGCGCAGCACATCTCCGAGACCGAACGCCGGTCGATGGTGGCCGAGCGCGATACCAATGACCGCTACCTAGCCGCCTTCCTGTCCGAGCGCGTGGGCGAAACCTTCACCGGCAAGATCAGCGGTGTGGCCAAGTTCGGCGTGTTCGTGCGGCTTGATGACACCGGCGCGGACGGGCTTGTGCCGGTCCGCTCGCTGGGGCGCGAATATTTTCATTTCGACCGCGAGGCCGGAACATTGATGGGCGCCGATACCGGGCTGACCATCGGGCTGGGGCAGCGCGTGACGGTGCGGCTGTCCGAGGCGACGCCGGTCACGGGCGGGATCGCGCTGGATCTGGTCAGCCTCGAGGGCGAGACGCTGCCCGAGGGCAGAGGCGGCGGTCGCCGGCCGGGCAAGCCGACGCAGCGCAAGGCGGCGCAGGCCAAGCGCAAGGGGGCCAAGGACAAACGCAAGGTGGCGCGCAGGCGCAGCTAGCGGGGCGTCCGACAAGGCACGCCGGGCGGGGCTGATACGAGCACGCAGAGGCGTGGTTCGGACCCACGGAATTTTTCAAAAATTCCGGACCGGAAAATTTCGAATTTTCCGGTCCGACGTGACGCCCGGCCCACAAACCGGTCAGTCCGGCGCATCACAGATCGCGGCGCATCCCTGTCGTGTCCCCTGGCTTGCAGAAACACTCCGGCACATCCGAGATGACTTCCGATTTTTCCGAAATCGCGGTATGCTCGGACAACAGGCGGCCAACAAAAAAAGGGCAGAGCGATGCAGGCTGGTTTCATGGGCCTTTCAGGGCTTTTCATCGGGATATCGGCATCCTGGGCCGCGGCGGCGGTCGAGGAATCCTTGCGACCGCAATTGCGGCCGGGATCGGGGCTGATCACGTCGCAGGCGGTGGCCATGGAGGCCGTCCCGGTGCGCAGCCTGCGGCCGCAGATCCGTCCGGACACACCGCCCGCCGCACAAGCCGACGCGAAGCCGGGCACGCATGCAGGGTTCGATGGCTGGGTTGCCGGATTTCGCGGGCGCGCGCTGTCGCAAGGCATCAGCGCGGCGGTGTTCGACCGCGCGTTTCAGGACGCCCGCTACAATCCCGATATCGTCGCGAATGACCGCAATCAGTCGGAATTCAAGCGTGAGATCTGGGATTATCTCGACAGCGCCGTCTCGCCCGCGCGGGTCGAGAACGGACAGGCCGGGCTGCGCCGGCATGATCGCGTCCTGACCCGGATCGAAGCACAGTACGGTGTGCCGAAAGAGATTGTCACGGCCATCTGGGGCATGGAAAGCAATTATGGCGACCGGATGGGCGACCTGCCGCTGATCGGGTCGATGGCGACGCTGGCCTTTGACGGGCGGCGCGGCGCGTTTTTCGAAAAGCAACTCGTCGCGGCGCTAAAGATCCTGCAATCGGGTGATGTGCACCCCGAGAACATGACCGGCTCTTGGGCCGGCGCGATGGGGCACACGCAGTTCATGCCGACATCCTATGCGGCCTACGCGGTGGATTTCACCGGCGACGGCAGGCGCGATGTCTGGTCGGACGATCCCACTGATGCGCTGGCCTCGACGGCCGCCTATCTCGAGCGGTTCGGATGGCGCAAGGGCATGCCATGGGGCGTCGAAGTCCGGGTGCCCGAGGGCGCGTCCTTTGGCCAGACGAAGCGCATGCCGTCGGACTGGGCGTCGCGCGGTGTGGTCGGGACCGACGGCAAACCGGTGCGCGATTTCGGCTCGGCGCGGATCCTGCAGCCGGCGGGCTCCTCGGGCCCGGCCTTCATGATATTCGCCAATTTCGACGTCATCAAGCGCTACAACAACTCCGACGCCTATGCGCTTGGGGTGGGGCATCTGGCCGACCGGATCGCGGGCGGATCACCGGTCCGGGCAAGCTGGCCGCGCGGCTATGATCCGCTGAGCTTCGATGAACGCAAGGAGATGCAGCGCAGGTTGCAAACCAAGGGCTATGCGTTGGAAAAGATCGACGGCATCATCGGCCCGAACACCGTGTCCGCGATCCGCGCCTTCCAGAAATCGGTAGGCGCCACGCCCGACGGCCTGCCCTCGCAGCAGTTTCTGGCCCTGTTGAAACGGTCGTGAGCCCAAGCGCCGAAGCCGGCATGGCGCGATGCGCGGACCGATAGCGATAACGCGTGACGGGATTTGACCTGTTGGGCGGAGAGGGAATCGCGAATTCTGTGGCAAAACATGCGTTTTTTGCCGCCCAAAACCCCTGCATTCGATGGCACTCGTGACAAGCACCTGAAAAAACGCTGTATTCCAGGGTGCGCCCGCCCATCCAAGCGGCTTGCCGGGCGCACAAGGCTCTGCTACACCCCGCCAAAATTCGAAGTGCCCATTGGCAAATGATACGCAATCGCCCCCGGACGTGACCCTGCGTCACGGCTGTCAAACCGGGGCCAGATCATCGGAAGGGTGGACGTGTCCGAACCAGCAGCGATTTCTTCCGGCATTGCCGCGCGCTATGCCACAGCGATCTTTGAGCTTGCCAAGGAAAACGGTTCTCTCGCACGGCTTGAAGAGAATACCGACGACCTTGCCGCCGCGATGCGCGAAAGCGACGACTTCCGGGCGCTGATCGCCTCGCCGATCTTGGGCCGTGAGGCGCAGAGCGCCGCGATCACCGCCATCGCCGACAAGATGGATCTTACCCCCGAATTTCGCAACGGTCTTGCGGTCATGACGGCCAAGCGGCGTCTGTTCGTGCTGCCGCAGCTTCTGGCGCAGCTCGAGGCGCTGATCGCCGAGGACAAGGGCGAGGTGACCGCCGAGGTTACCAGCGCCAAGGCCCTGACCAAGGCGCAATCCGACAAGCTGGCCAAGACGCTGAAGGCGCGGGTCGGCCGCGATGTGAAACTGAATGCGACCGTCGATGAAAGCCTCATCGGCGGTCTTGTTGTCAAAGTGGGCTCGAAGATGATCGACACCTCGATCCGCTCGCGGCTCGACTCCCTCCAGAATGCAATGAAAGAGGTCGGATAAATGGGTATCCAAGCTGCAGAGATTTCTGCGATCCTGAAAGACCAGATCAAGAATTTCGGCCAGGACGCCGAGGTTGCCGAGATCGGCCGGGTTCTGTCGGTCGGGGACGGGATCGCGCGGGTTTACGGTCTGGACAACGTGCAGGCCGGCGAACTTGTGGAGTTCCCGGGGGCCATCATGGGCATGGCGCTCAACCTCGAGACCGACAATGTCGGTGTCGTGATCTTCGGGTCGGACCGCGACATCAAGGAAGGTGACACCGTCAAGCGCACCAAATCCATCGTGGACGTGCCGATCGGGGACGAATTGCTTGGGCGGGTCGTGGACGGTCTGGGCAACCCGATCGACGGCAAGGGTCCGATCAATACCAAGACGCGTGCCCTGGCCGATGTGAAGGCGCCGGGCATCATGCCGCGCAAATCGGTGCATGAACCGATGGCGACGGGTCTGAAATCGGTGGACGCGATGATCCCCGTCGGACGCGGCCAGCGCGAGCTGATCATCGGCGACCGTCAGACCGGCAAGACCGCCGTCGCGCTCGACACGATCCTGAACCAGAAGAACTACAACGAGGCGGCGGGCGACGACGAATACAAGAAGCTCTACTGCGTCTATGTCGCGATCGGGCAGAAACGCTCGACCGTCGCGCAGCTGGTGAAGAAGCTCGAGGAAACGGGCGCGATCGAGTATTCGATCGTGATCGCCGCCACCGCATCCGACCCCGCGCCGATGCAGTTTCTCGCGCCGTATTCCGCCACCGCGATGGCGGAGCATTTCCGCGACAACGGTCGGCACGCGCTGATCGTCTATGACGACCTCTCGAAACAGGCCGTCGCCTACCGCCAGATGTCGCTGTTGCTGCGCCGTCCGCCGGGACGCGAAGCCTACCCCGGCGACGTGTTCTATCTGCACTCCCGTCTGCTGGAGCGGTCCGCGAAACTCAACGAGGCCAACGGCTCGGGCTCGCTGACCGCGCTGCCGATCATCGAGACGCAGGCCGGCGACATCTCGGACTTCATCTCGACCAACGTGATCTCGATCACCGACGGTCAGATCTTTCTCGAGACCGACCTGTTCTATCAGGGCATCCGTCCGGCGGTGAATACCGGCCTGTCGGTCAGCCGTGTGGGCGGCTCGGCGCAGACCAACGCGATGAAATCCGTGGCCGGCCCCGTGAAGCTGGAGCTTGCGCAGTACCGCGAGATGGCGGCATTTGCGCAGTTCGGCTCGGATCTCGACGCGGCGACGCAGCAGCTCCTGAACCGGGGCGCGCGCCTGACCGAACTGATGAAGCAGCCGCAATATTCGCCCCTGACCAATGCCGAGATCGTGTGTGTCATCTTTGCCGGCACGCAAGGCTATCTCGACAAGATCTCCGTCGATGATGTCGGCCGGTTCGAGGAAGGTCTGCTCAAGCACCTGCGCGGCAAGCATCAGGATCTGCTCGATCACATCACCACGGAGGATCCCAAGATCAAGGGTGAATCCGAGGACAGGATCAGGGCTGCGCTGGACGAATTCGCCGCTGATTTCGCGTAAAGGTCGGATAGCGCAATGCCCAATCTCAAGGACCTTAAAAACCGGATCTCGTCGGTCAAGTCGACCCGCAAGATCACCAAGGCCATGCAGATGGTCGCCGCGGCGAAACTGCGCCGCGCTCAGGAAGCCGCGGAGATGTCGCGGCCCTATACGGAACGCTTCAACGCGGTGATGGCCAAGCTCGCGGCGTCGGTCGGCGATGCCGAAAACGCGCCGCGGCTGCTGGCCGGCACCGGCGATGACAAGGTGCATCTGCTGGTCGTGATGACGGCCGAGCGGGGCCTTTGCGGCGGCTTCAACGGCAATATCGCCAAGCTGGCCAAGGTCGAGGCGGACACGCTGATCGCGCAAGGCAGGACCGTGAAGATCCTGACCGTCGGCAAGAAGGGCCGCGAGGCGATGAAACGCGATTATGGCTCGTATTTCGTCGATCACGTCGATCTGTCGGAGGTCAAGCGCGTCGGCTATGCCGAGGCGCAGACGATCGCCACGAACGTGCTCAAGCGGTTCGATGCGGGCGAGTTTGATATCGCCAAGATTTTCTACGGCGCGTTTCAGAACGTCGCGACGCAGATCCCGACCAAGCAGCAGATCATCCCCGCCGATGTCGGGGAGGTCGACGCGGCGGATGCGGACACGGTCTATGATTACGAGCCTGACGAGCACACGATCCTCGCTGACCTTCTGCCGCGCGGCGTCGCCACTCAGATCTTCAGCGCGCTGCTCGAAAATGCGGCCTCGGAACAGGGCGCGCGGATGTCCGCGATGGACAACGCCACGCGCAACGCGGGCGAGATGATCGACGATCTGACCATCCAGTACAACCGCACCCGTCAGTCCGTGATCACCAACGAGCTGATCGAAATCATTTCCGGCGCGGAAGCGCTGTAAGACAAACCGGAGACCAAACATGGCAAACGCAAAAGGCAAAGTGACCCAGGTCATCGGCGCCGTGGTGGACGTGCAGTTCGGCGATCACCTGCCGGCGATCCTGAACGCGCTGGAAACCGACAATAACGGCAAACGTCTGGTGCTCGAGGTCGCGCAGCATCTCGGCGAGAATACCGTACGGTGCATCGCGATGGACGCCACCGAAGGTCTGGTGCGCGGGCAGGAGGTCACCGACCTCGACGGGCCGATCACCGTGCCGGTGGGCGATGCCACGCTGGGGCGCATCATGAACGTCATCGGCGAGGCCATCGACGAGGGCGAGCCGATCAAGTCCGACGAGCGCCGTGCGATCCACCAGCCCGCCCCGGCCTTTGACGAGCAGTCGACCGAAAGCGAGATCCTCGTGACCGGGATCAAGGTGGTCGATCTTCTGGCGCCCTATTCCAAGGGTGGCAAGATCGGCCTCTTCGGAGGCGCCGGCGTGGGCAAGACGGTTCTCATCATGGAACTGATCAACAACATCGCCAAGGTGCATTCGGGCTATTCGGTCTTCGCCGGCGTCGGCGAGCGGACCCGCGAAGGCAACGACCTCTATCACGAGATGCTCGAATCCAACGTCATCAAGCCCGATAACCTGACCGAAAGCCAGGTGGCGCTGGTCTACGGCCAGATGAACGAGCCGCCGGGCGCGCGGGCGCGTGTCGCGCTGACCGGGCTGACGCTGGCCGAGAATTTCCGCGACAGTTCCGGCTCGGACGTGCTGTTCTTCGTCGACAACATCTTCCGCTTCACGCAGGCGGGCTCCGAGGTGTCGGCGCTTCTGGGCCGCATCCCGTCGGCCGTGGGCTACCAGCCGACGCTGGCCACCGACATGGGTCAGATGCAGGAACGCATCACCTCCACGAAGGCCGGCTCGATCACCTCGATCCAGGCGGTCTACGTGCCGGCCGACGACCTCACCGACCCGGCCCCGGCCACGACCTTCGCCCACCTCGACGCGACCACGGTTCTCAACCGCGCGATTTCCGAGCTGGGGATCTACCCGGCCGTGGACCCGCTCGATTCCAACTCGCGCCTGATGGATCCGCAGATCGTCGGCGAAGAGCATTACAAGGTGGCGCGCGACGTGCAGGGCATCCTGCAGCGCTACAAGGCCCTGCAGGACATCATCGCGATCCTCGGCATGGACGAGCTCTCCGAGGAGGACAAGCTGACCGTGGCACGCGCCCGCAAGATCCAGCGTTTCCTGTCGCAACCCTTCGACGTGGCCAAGGTGTTCACCGGCTCTGACGGCATCCAGGTGCCGCTGGAGGATACGATCGCGTCCTTCAAGGCGGTGGTCGCGGGCGAATACGATCATCTGCCCGAGGGCGCCTTCTACATGGTCGGCGGCATCGATGACGTGAAGGCCAAGGCCGAGAAGATGGCTGCGGACGCCGCATAAATGTCAGGCGGGGCAGGCGCCCCGCCATAGCAGGAGGCCGATATGGCTGAGACATTGCAATTCGATCTGGTAAGCCCCGAACGTCTTCTGGCGTCGGCGGCCGTCGACGAGGTGCAGATCCCCGGTGCCGATGGCGACATGACGGCAATGGCCGATCACGCGCCGCTCATCACCACGCTGCGCCCCGGTCTCGTCCGCGCGACGGGGCGGGACGGCGAGACGGAATATGTCGTCACCGGCGGGTTCGCCGAGATCGACGGCGAGAGCATCTCTGTGCTGGCCGAGCGCGCCGTGGCGCGCAAGGACATGACGCAGGAGCAGATGAAGGCCATGGTGGACGAGGCGACCGAGAAGCTGAACGCGGCCAAGCAATCGCACGATACCGGGTCCAATGCGGTCGACGAGGCCACCAAGCTTCTGTCGGACATGATGGCGGTCGGCGAGCGGATCGGCCTGTGGCCAAACTGACCGCTCGCGCGGGGGCTACGCCTTTTTCTTGACAGTATCAGACATCGCGGCGGCCCCCTCGGGGGCCGCTTGTCTGAGCGCCTCCGGCAACCCCTGCGCCAGCACCCGCAGATCCTCCGGGCGGCCGCAGCTGATGCGGATGCAGCGGTCGAGCGGGGCTGCGCCCGGCATGCGGACAAACACCCCCAGCCCCTGCAGCGCCGTCAGCACATCGCGCGCAAAGGCACCATCGCGCCCGCAATCGACCGCCACGAAATTCGTGGCCGATGGCAGGGCGTGCAGACCGTTTTCCGTCGCGATACGCGTGATCTCGGTGCGCGCGGCGGCCACCTCGGCCTGCACATGGGCAAGCCAGCCTGTATCCAGCAGCGCCGCATGCGCCCCCGCCTGCCCCATGCGCGTCACGCCGAAATGGTTGCGGATCTTGTCGAAGCTCCTGATCAGCGCAGCGGCGCCGACCGCGTAACCCACACGCGCGCCGGCCATGCCATAGGCCTTGGAAAAGGTGCGCATGCGGATCACTCGCGGGTCTTCGGCATCGATACGGGCCGCCGTGCCGTCGGGCGCGAACTCCACATAGGCCTCGTCAAGACAGAGCAGGCAGCCGTCGGGCAACGTGTCGAGCGCCGCCTCGATCTCGGCCCCGCGTCGCCATGTGCCCATCGGATTGTCGGGATTGGACAGATAGACCAGCTTGGCATCCACCGCATGCGCCGTCTCGATCAGCGCCGGCAGATCCTCGTGATCGTCGCGGTAGGGCACCTTGTGCAGCGCACCTCCGAATCCGGTCACATGGTAGTTGAACGTGGGATAGGCGCCTTGGGAGGTGACGACCGCATCGCCCGGTGCGATCAGCAGCCGCACGAGATTGCCAAGAAGCCCGTCGATCCCCTCGCCCACCAGCACGTTTTCGGGCGCGACGCCCATGTGAGACGCAATCGCGGCGCGCAGGTCATGGCAATCGGGATCGCCGTATTTCCAGACATCCGCCGCCTCGGCGCGGATCGCGTCCAGCGCCCGTGGCGACGGTCCGAACAGGCTTTCATTCGCGCCAAGCCGGGCAGAGAAGGGCGCGCCGCGGCGGCGTTCCAGCTCTTCGGGGCCGACAAAGGGCACATCGGCGGGCAGGCTTTCGGTCAGCGGGGTGTAGCGTGGCGTAGTCATACCGGCCAGTTAACGGGATGCGGCCCCCTCTTGCAAGCCTGCGCTGCCCGCGCGGATCGCCACAGGCTCAGCCGCCATGTTCCGTGCTCCACCGCTCGATCAGGGCCTGCTGCAGGTCCTTGGCGCGCCGGTTCCACGCTCGCGCGCCGGGGGGGCGTTCATCTTGCGACGGATCGATGCCGCTGCGCAGGCTGTCGCTCGTCGTAAAGACGGCAAATGTCAGATCCGTGCCCTGCGGTGTCCTGACATAACCGGCAAGCCCGCTGACGAAATAGAGCGTGCCGGTCTTGGCCAGCACCTTGACCGGGTGATCGGGATCGAGCCGCCCGCTTGCGTCGCGCATCCGGTACTCACGCAGCAAGGGGCGCAAGAGGCCGGCCTCATGCGTGCGCGCCAGGCCTTGCGCCATGCCCGCCGCCGTCATCCGCGAGCGGTCGCTCAGCCCCGAATGGTCGCGCAGATCGGCCCCGGTCATCCCGAGCGCCTCTGACGCCCAGGCGCCCATGGCCTGCGCCGAAAGCTCCAGCGGCCGCACGCGCCCCTGCCGTTCGGCGGTGGCCGTCATGCCCACGAGCTCGGCGCTGATGTTGGTGGAATATTCCAGCATGTCGCGCAGGATACTCTTCAGAGGGGCGCTGTGATGGGTCACGAACACGCCACCCTCCGGCAGTTGGTCGATGATCTCTGCCTTGCCGATGTCGATGCCATGCGACCGCGCCAGCGTGGCAAAGACCTCTGCGGCGTAGGCTTCGGGCTTGCGCACGGGCAGCCACCGGGCCCCGCCCGACCCCAAAGCGCCGCGCGCGACGCTCCATTCGTCGCGACCGCCCTTGTCGTCGTAGCTGTAGACCGGCCCGCGGCGATCCGCGACCCGCATCTGCGCAACCGTCACATCGGGGCGATAGCGCCCGGCGCGGGCATCCATCGACACGTCATATTTGCCACCGGCGCGCTTCCATTCGAAATGCACGCGGTTGAAATTCAGGCTCAGCCCCGACAACGACGGATTGTAGCCGACATGCTCGGGCTGCGTGTCGTCGATGGCGCGCTTGAAGGGCACCGCCCCGCCCCAGACAAGGAACCGCCCGTCGAGCGCGGTCATTCCCGCCGCCTTCATTCCGGCGGCGAGGCTTGCCAGCGCTTGGGTGTCAAGCGTGGGATCGCCGCCTCCCGCAAGGATCAGATCCCCGCGCAGCACGCCATTGTCCAGAACGCCGGTCGCGATCAGCCGCGTGGTGAAACGGTACTCGGCCCCGAGGCTGTCCAGCGCGTAAAGCGCCGTGAGCGCCTTGGTCACACTCGCGGGTGGCAGGCCCGCTGCGCCCTCATGTTCTTCGAGCACGCGGCCGGTGCCGACCTCGGCCACCGCAAAGCCGACATTGCCCGAAAGCCGGGCCTTTTCAATCAGCGCAGCGGCGGCGGGCGCGCGGCGCGCGGCACCCGGTGCGGGCCGCGCGACCGGGCGCAACGACACTTCGGGCGCGCTGGCCATCGCCCCGCCCGCAAGCGCCGACAGCGCTGTGCCCAGAAAAAACCGTCTCGAGAAATTCCGTGTCATGCGCTTGGGGGTAACCGCAGGTCCGGGGGCAGCGCAATCGGCTTTCGCGCTCGCCCGGTTCAATTCTCGCCCTCACGGCCGCGCGACTCCGGAGACCGGCGCTGCGCGCGCAGGGCGCTCGACGAGATGTCCACCATCGGCACGTTGACGAAACACCAGGCCGGGGCGGCGGCCCGTCCCAGAAGGTGGCTGGCATGGGCCGGCAGTTGCTTGTGGCGATAGATCCGCGCCGCCGGCGACAGCCGCGCAGATATCCGCTGGTCAGGCCGGGCCAGCACACCGACCGGCACGCCCTCCATGATGCGGTGCCAGTCCTTCCAGCGATGGAACTGCGCAAGGTTGTCGGCGCCCATCAGCCACACGAATCGCACCCCCGGCGCCGCCCGCCGCAGCGCGTCCAGCGTCTGCGCGGTGTGGCGCGTGCCGGCCCGCGCCTCGAAATCGGTGATCGCGATGCGCGGGTGATCGACCAGCGCGCGCGCCGCCTCCAGCCGTGCGGGCAGCGGCGCCGGGCCGCGCGGCTTGAGCGGATTGCCCGGGCTGACAAGCCACCACAGCCGGTCCAGATCGAAGCGCCTGAGCGCCTCGCGGCTGATATGCACATGACCGGCATGCGGCGGATCGAAAGAGCCCCCCAGCAGGCCGATCACCTGTCCGGGGCGGGCATGGGGCAAGGCATGTCTCATGCGCCCCTGATCGACACAGAGCGACGCGGTGTAAAGCGAAAAGACCGCCCCTTGCGCCTCGGGGTCCGGTCAGGTCACACGCTCGATGGCGATCGCCGTGCCTTCGCCTCCGCCGATGCAGATCGCCGCGACACCGCGCCTGAGGTCGCGGGCCTCCAGCGCGTTGAGCAGCGTGACCATGATCCGCGCCCCCGAAGCCCCGATGGGGTGGCCAAGCGCGCAGGCGCCGCCATTGACGTTCACCCTGTCGCGCGGCACGCCCATCTCGCGCATGAAGGCCATGGGAACCACGGCAAACGCCTCGTTGACCTCCCACAGATCCACATCGCCGACAGACCAGCCGATCCGCTGCAACAGCTTCTGTGCGGCGGGAACGGGCGCGGTGGTGAACCAGCCCGGGGCTTGGGCGTGGCTCGCATGCCCGAGGATACGCGCACGTATGGTCATGCCCTGCGCCTCGGCGGCCTTTCGCGACGCCAGCAGCAATGCCGCGGCCCCGTCACTGATAGAGCTTGAATTGGCCGGGGTCACCGTGCCGCCCTCGCGAAAGGCCGGCTTGAGATCAGGAATCTTCTCGGGGCGCGCGGTGCCGGGTTGCTCGTCGATGCTGACCGTGACCTCGCCCTTCCGCCCCTTCAGGGTGACCGGCGCGATCTCGGCGTCAAACGCGCCGGAGGCTTGCGCGTCAAGCGCGCCTTGCAGCGACCCGAGCGCATACGCGTCCTGCGCCTCTCGCGTGAACTGGAACTTTTCCGCGCAATCCTCGGCAAAGGTGCCCATCAGGCGCCCCGTGTCATAGGCGTCCTCCAGCCCGTCAAGAAACATGTGATCGACCGCGCCCGCATGTCCCAGACGCGCACCGCCGCGCATCTTCGGCAGCAGATACGGCGCGCAGGACATCGACTCCATCCCGCCGGCGATCATCGTCGCGATCTGGCCAAGCGCGATCTGGTCGAAACCGATCATCGCCGCCTTCATGCCCGATCCGCACATCTTGTTGAGCGTGGTGGCGGGCACATCCTCGCCCAGACCGGCGGCAAAGCCAGCCTGCCGCGCCGGGGCCTGCCCCTGCCCCGCCGGCAGCACGCAGCCCATCACAACCTCGTCCACCGATCCGCATCCCGCGCCCCTGAGGGCCGCGGCGATGGCAGCCCCGCCCAGAACCGGCGCCGCGACCCCGTCGAAATCGCCCATGAAGCCCCCAAGCGGCGTGCGGGCGGCCCCGGCGATCACAACCTCGTTCATCTTGCGTCCTCCTGCATGAATGCCGATCCACGCATACCGAATGGTAAGGAATCGGGTCTAGTGTCGGTCACGTGGAAGAATAACACGCCGGAGGCAGCATGGAACTCTCGACCAGCCGTCATGGGGACATGACAATCGTCAACGTGACCGCGGGGCGGATCGATGCCGCGGCGGCCATCGCGTTCAAGGATGCGATGCGCGCGGCCGTGGCGGACGGGACCGATCACGTGGTGCTTGACCTCGGGCAGGTGACCTTCGTCGATTCAAGCGGTCTTGGCGCGATCGTCGCCGCGATGAAGCATATGGGCGACGGGCGTAGGCTCGATCTGGCCGGGCTGACGCCGGATGTGGCCAAGGTGTTTCGCCTGACACGCATGGACACGGTGTTCGTGATCCATCACGATATCGACCGGCTGACCGCGACGGGGTAATCGCATCGCGCATGCCGGGCCGCAAGCCATGTCGCAATGACGGAAGGTTGAGCGCGCAGATCATGACAGCCGATATGACGTTCGAATGCAGGGCGACGCCCGTCGATGTGCGCCGGATGCTGGGCAGGCTGCGGACGCGTCTGGCCGCCGAAGACCTGTCCGACGAGAAGTGCAGCACCATTGAGATCGCGCTGGCCGAGGCGCTCAACAACATCGTCGAACACGCCTACCGGCCCGATGAACGCGGCACGATCACCCTGACGCTGTCGGTCGGCCCACGGCGCCTGAGATGCG
The DNA here is from genome assembly GCA_041685435.1 of Roseovarius sp. Taxonomy (GTDB): domain Bacteria; phylum Pseudomonadota; class Alphaproteobacteria; order Rhodobacterales; family Rhodobacteraceae; genus Roseovarius. The sequence goes on along the minus strand of JAWLFT010000037.1, from coordinate 4,780 downwards.
AGCTCCGTGATCTGGGCGTGGCGATGCCCGGGCTCGGGCCACCCGACGGGACCGCGCCGGATGTAGGCGGCCTGCGCGCGACACTTCCCGAAGGCGGCTTCGGCTGGTCTCTCATCCGTGCGCTGACGGCCCGGCTGCACTACATGCGCGAAGGGACCGGGAACCGCCTGATTCTCGACTTCGACATCGACGTTTCGTGACCGTCGCATCACCAGGATATGATCACAATCCGGGCAAATCACCGTCACAAAGTCACGTCACAACAGTCAGGTAGCTGCAAGGCTTCCCTCGGCGCCGTGTGTCATTGCCCCACCCACCGTGCGGCGTCGAGGTTCGTCTCAACTGAGGATTGCAATCTTCGACACATCAAGAATCGGCACCCGGATCAAGGCGAAGACGATACTGAAAAGACCTCGTGCGGTGCGTATGTTGCGGGCACCGCCACGTTGCCACCACATCTGAGCCACATGTCGAAATCAGGAATGATGCACCGCACCTGTCGTTCGCCCCCGACGCGGGCGCATGGCGTGATGACGGAAAAGCAGTGCCCGCCGTCACCGGGCCGGAGAAAGGCTATGACGTGCCCCGGACGGGCGTCGCTTCACAAGCTTCCATGACTTTTCATGGGCCTATCGCGCCCCGTCAGTTCAACTGGAATTGCAGCGGATAGTGCCCGTCCTCGAATGGTCCGAAAAGATCGGGAATATCGGGGTGATCCACCGGTTCGCCGGAATAATCCGCCACCAGGTTCTGCTCGCTGACATACGCGATGTAGTAGCTCTGGTCGTTTTCCGCCAAGAGGTGGTAGAATGGCTGCTCTTTCGACGGACGGCTGTCCTCCGGGATCGACGCATACCATTCATCCGTGTTGGCGAATTGCGGATCCACATCGAACACAACGCCGCGAAACGGGTGTTTCTTGTGTCGGACCACTTGGCCCAGGTGATATTTGGCTCGCTGTTTCATCATGACCTTCCAATTCCTAGCATATACATATACCGGCACAAAACTGGCTTGTCCAATCGTCGACTGAATTTCGCGGCGACGCCTCCGTGCGCGCAGGCGAATTCGCATTTCCCTCGCTGGCCGTTTCGGGTATTCTGTCTCAAAAACGAAAGCGAGAGGCAGATGAGCAGAACTCTTCGCGCATTGGGCGTCCTCATAGCGCTGTCCTCCTGTGGTGGCGGGACAGGGTATGGAACGGCCCCGCGCAATCTTGATAACGCCTGTGCGATCATCTCGGAACGCCCGGAATATGCCCGGGCCTTCCGTGCGAGTGAACGCCGTTGGGGCATACCCGCGCATGTCCAGATGGCGACGATCTATCAGGAAAGCAAATTCACCAGCGATGCCCGCACGCCGTTTCGCTACAGCCTCGGGGTGATTCCCCGCGGGCGCATCAGCTCGGCCTACGGCTATTCACAGGCGCTCGATGGCACCTGGGACGAATACAAGTCCGAGACCAACAATTTTGCCGCACGGCGCACGAACATCCATGACGCCGCCGATTTCATCGGCTGGTACATGTCCGGATCGAATGACCGCCTCGGGCTGTCGCCCTATGATGCGCGCAGCCAGTACCTCGCCTATCACGAGGGACGCACCGGCTATGCGCGCGGCAACCAGAATACCAAGCCGTGGCTGTTGCGGGTATCGGACAGTGTGGCGCTGCGCGCAAACCGCTATCGCGACCAGCTTGGCAGTTGCCGCGAAGGTCGCGGCCTCGCGTGATCCGCGTCACGCCGGGCCGATGCGGCCCGGCCCGTGATCGGCCATTGGTGCGGGCGGCCGGACTCGAACCGGCACGGCCTTTCGGCCCAGGCATTTTAAGTGCCATGTGTCTACCATTCCACCACGCCCGCACGGTGCGCCCCGGCCGGTCGACCCCGGCGCTGTCCTACTGCCACGGCGTGCTGAAAACAACGCCCCTGCCGGACAAAATAGCAGTACTTCGTCAGCGATAGGGAGATGCCAACCTGCCCGAGGCTGTGAGTTTGCAGCGGCCAAACACCTTCATGGACAAGATGTTCTGGATTTCAAACGGGTGAAGTGATGCGGGCGACGGGATTTGGATCCTGCCCATAATGACTGACCAAAAGTCCCGGACAGCTTTTCGTAACCATGTAGCCACCAAAGTCGCCGTCTGACTCAGACCTGGATTCAGTCCTCATCTCCGGCGCCGGGCGTATCGTCATCTCCGACGGCTGTGGCCACGCCCGAGCCGGTCGCGTGGAACAGAGCCTTGGTGTCGGTGCCAAGGACCGTCACCGCGCCAACGATGACCACGGAGACGAGCGCAGCGATAAGGCCATATTCAATGCTCGTGGCGCCGGCCTCGTTGCGACGGCACCTGCTGATCTGGTCCGGTATGATCGTCATGTGTCGCCGTCTCCCGCTTGATGTGGCCGGCCATGTTGACTGTCTGACGTGAAAGATATCCGCTATACAGCCTTGGGGTGTCAAGTGATGGGAGTATGGCGTGGTGTCAGCGTTGCCATGTCCGGAGATCTCTTGCCCATGCCGGTCGCGACGCGCCCGGTGGGTCTCCGCGGAATGCATACCGGCCATGACTGGCATATTGCTGCAGCGCGGCAATATAGGGTGGTAGACACCAAAGACCCAAGGAAGGTCAAACAGATGAACATCGAAACCCGAACCCCCAATCTTGAAGAAGTCGAGGCCATCATGCGCGAGGCCCGAGCGGCCCGCGCCGTGCTGATTTCAGATTTTTTCCGCCGGCTGTTTCATCGTCCGGCGCACACGCCTGAAGGCACGGCTCACACGGCCTGATCGAGCCGTGCCTTCCGTTTGCAATCTTTCCTGACGCGTTTCACCGTCAGTGATGGGAGTGATCGGGCCGGAAACGGGCCTGCGCAGCATCCTGCGCGGGCCCGCCTTGTCTCAAATGTTGGTCGCAACAGCAGGTCACGGACGCAGCAGATACCGTCATCGGAGCGATGCACGGCGTCCCTTTATCCACATCCGGGACCGGCGTGGCGCTCGCATGGCGAATGATAGTGGTGCGACGCCCGCCGGCATACCCCATGACGGCCGTCTCCAGGAGGATCCGTTGCGTTTTTTGCAATATGATCAGCTCCGAGACCGCAACGGCGTCTGAAAACGGCAAAGGTTTTCCGTTCAGCCGATCGCACGGGCGGCCATGACCCCGCCCCAGGCCGATATCGCAGTGACTGTCGCGCCCCACGTCATGTCGGCGGCCACCATCGAGGGATGCCAGTCGCGCATCACCGTCCAGCTGGTCAGCTCATAAGTGCCGTAGGCGACAAAGCCTAGGATCGCGCCGTTGACAAGCGCCATCCCGGGCGTGCCGTCGCGCAGCGCCGGCCAGCCCGCGAACCAGACCACGCCAGCCATGTAGATGACATAGAACAGCACGGCCGGAAGGGGGCGTATCCCCTCGCGAAGTGTTTCGCCGAGATGTTGCGCGAAGAGCGGCTGCATCACGGTCGAGAGCATGACGGCGTCGGCGATCAGGAAGATCACGGCGGTGACCACGACGAGGACGAGAAGGGACATGCGTTTCTCCTTTTTCATTCTCGAGATAGTCCCGGGCGGCGGCACGTCTACGGAGGGGAAGGCCGGCGCCGCAGCTTGCCTGTCTTCATCCGGTCAGTCTGCTTTGCAGCCGGTCACGGGAAACGTGTGACCGTTGGCGGGAAAGGCCTCAACCATCGCGTAGCCGCCTTCGTGGTCCTCGAAGATCGCGGAGACCTGCCGTGTCGTGATTGTCGTTGGCGGACCACCGTCCTCTTGCCAGACGATGGAATAGAGCTTTGCGAATACGGATGCGCCACCATCCCTGTTTGCGGCAAGATCCGCCGACATGCATTCACTTGCCGGACCGCTCCTGATGCATTTCAGGTTTTCGGGCTCACGATGAGGCCAGTTGGACACGAAGACCATTCGATCGTCCTCGAGCGTGACATGGCCGCCGCCGTTGATTTCGTCATAAGGCACCTCGCACCGCCATGTTTCGGCAAATGCCGGGCTGGCGAGCAGGACGAGAACGGCGAAGGGCGTTACCTGTTTCACGATCGATCTCCTTGATCGGACGACCGCGCGGCCGGATCCGCAGGGTCCTTCATCGCTGCATCATACACCCTCGACGGCCTGTTTCACAACGCCATCGACACGGCCGCGCGACGGCGCGCGCCCCGAATGACCGGGCACAGCTTACAAATCCGGGTCCGCGTCCTTATATGAATGATACAGGCGCGATAGTCTCCGCCAATGAAAGGCATCTTTGATGACCATGTTTTCCATCAAGCCAAATTTCGATCTCGCAGAATTCCTCGCAACCCCCGCCCCGGTGGGCACAGCCAGATCCCGGAACGCAAGACGGCGCAAGATGCTCGCGCAGGATGCCGACAAGGCCGAGAATACCCCGCAGCCATCGCCGCCCGAAGGGTCCACACCGACCGAAAAACCGGAATAGGAAATCAGGGTCTGCGATCCCGGCGGATCACGTTTTCCGTCGGAGATCGGATCTTTACGGCGGTGTCGGGGCTGTGTGAATTTCAATATCGATCTGTGCGGCCAGGTCAAATGAATGATCCGGCAAGATTCATGTCCTGCCTGCCAATGCGGGGACAGTATCCGTATGGGACACCAACGGGCTCTTCGATGACCGATAGACGATCAGGATATCGGGATGTGATTGCGCGCAGATCTTTCAGCACGCCCAGCCGGGCATGACAGCGCCCGTTTTGGTCCACCGCGTCACTGATCTTGCCGATCATGCTGATGGCCCCCTTGTGAC
>JAWLFT010000121.1:0-6023 GCA_041685435.1 Roseovarius sp. | reverse complement strand
TCGTCAGGACAAGCTCGCCCGTCGGTCCCGGCAGACCGCTGGTCTGTGCCGCCTGCACGATCGCCACGACGCCCACGAAGGGCAGCACCCATTCTCCCAAGGAAATCAGAAAGGTGGTGATCCAGCGACCCGCGCTCGGCTCTTCGGTGCGCAATTTGCGCAAGAGGCCCACGGTCCACACCCGGCCCCGCGCCAACAGCAGCAGGCCGGGCAACAAAAGAGCGATCACACCCGGGATGTTGTTGATGAAGACAGAATGACCCACCGGCTGATGCCATGTGGTGGCGACTTCGGAGCGGACCTTGTCGAAGAGGCCGTAAAGCGCCGACAAGGCCGACGGCCAGAGTTGCGGGTTCACGGGGGCCGGACCGAGCCTCAGAAGCTCTTCGGTCTGACGCGCGCGTATGGCCTCGTCGATCGCGCTGATCAGCCCGTCGGCCCGACGCTGCGCCAGTTCCGCGGTCCGCACCGGCGCTTCAAGCCGGGCAAGCCGTCGGTTCAGTTCCTCGCGCTGTGCCGCGATATCGGGCGGTTCGGTCGCATCCTCGGGCGCAGGGCCAAGGGTTTCAAGTTGGTCGCGGACTGTCCGGATCGTTGCCGCATTGGTTCCTTGCGCGTCAATGAAGCGCTGCCGGGCATCGACCAGCAGACGACGCAGGTCTTCAAGGACAGGCGTGCTGACCTCGCCGCTTTCGAGCGCGCCCTCGACACGCGTCGCCAACTCTTCAAACGCCTCGTAATCGGGCCCCTTGATGGATTGCTGCGCCTGCGCGCCAGTGGAGACCACCACGGGGGCAGCCACGCCAAGACCAAGCGTCAGCACGACGCAAAGCAGCTGCAGCAGGCGTGTCATTCAGCGAAGACTCCGGGGATAGAGCGCGGTGCCCGGTCCATCCATCGGGGTGTCGGCAGGCCCTTTTCACGCAGGAACTCAGGGTTGTACAATTTTGACTGATACCGCGTGCCGTAATCGCACAGGATGGTGACTATGGTGTGGCCCGGCCCCATTTCGCGGGCCATGCGCATCGCGCCCGCGACATTGACGCCGGTCGAGGCGCCCATGCACAGCCCTTCATGTTCAAGCAGGTCGAAAACGATCGGCAGCGCCTCTTCGTCGGGTACCTGACAGGCGAAATCGGGGGTGAAGCCTTCAAGATTGGCGGTGATGCGCACCTGCCCGATGCCTTCGGCGATGGACGATCCCTCGCTCTCCAACTCGCCGGTGGTGTAATAGGAATAGAGCTTGGCGCCCATCGGATCGGCCAGACCCATCTTCACGCCCTTTTGTTGCAGCGCCATGCCGACCCCGGCAAGCGTGCCTCCCGATCCCACGGCACAGATGAACCCGTCCACCGCCCCGCCGGTCTGATCCCAGATCTCGGGGCCGGTCGTCTCTGTATGCGCCCGGCGGTTGGCGATGTTGTCGAACTGGTTGGCCCAGATCGCCCCGTGCGGCTCTGTCTTGGCAAGTTCCCTGGCCAGACGTTCCGAATAGCGCACGAAATTGTTCGGGTTCGAATAGGGCGCGGCGGGCACCTGCACCAGATCGGCGCCGGACAGCCGCAGCATGTCCTTCTTTTCCTGGCTTTGGGTTTCGGGGATGACGATCACCGTCTTGAACCCCAGCGACGCGCCGACCATCGCAAGTCCGATACCGGTATTGCCGGCCGTCCCCTCGACGATGGTGCCGCCGGGCTCCAGCGCGCCGCGGGAGATGGCGTCACGGATGATGAAAAGCGCGGCGCGATCCTTGACCGATTGTCCGGGGTTCAGGAATTCGCATTTCCCGAGGATCTCGCAGCCGGTTTCCTCGCTGGCCCGGCGCAGCCGGAGCAGCGGGGTATTGCCAACGGCGGCGGCCAGATCTTTCGCGATGCGCATATCCGTTGCTCCCTGTGCGTTGCTTTTGGCGGGTGTAAGATGTCACCGGTCGAAACTCAAGCGGTTGCGCACGGCCTCGCCCTAGACGGCTGCGCGCAGGCGGGGGCGCTCGCGTTGCAGCCAGATCAGCGCAAGGATCAGCGGGCCGTTATTGGCCTCGCCGCTTTGCAGTAACGCCATGGCGTGATCGAACGCGATGACATGAGTGCGGATATCCTCGTTCTCGGTCGCAAGTCCGCCCGACCCCTGCGCCAGATCCGGCAGGTCGCAGATCCCCAGAAAGAGGTGGAACACCTCCGTCGAATAGCCGGGCGTGCAGTAATGGGTCGATATTTCTTCCAGCGCGCGCAGGTCCAGCCCCGCCTCTTCGACACATTCGCGGCGCGCGGTGTCCTCGGGGGCCTCGCCCGCATCGATCCGGCCCGCGACCGGCTCCAGCATCCAGGGGTGCGGATCACCGCGCCCGTAGGGACCAAGGCGGAACTGTTCGACCAGAAGCACGCGATCCTGCACGGGATCATAGGGCAGCACGAGCGCTGCATCCGTCGCGACAAACACCTCGCGGCGCAGCTCCGGGCTTTGGCAGCCGTCGAAACGCGGGTGGCGCAGCTGGTAACTGCGGGTGCGGAAAAACCCGGCATGCGGTATCTCGACACGCCGCTCGTCAACCTCTTCGGCCCGCGCGCTGCTGCGCAGATCGGTGGGCACGGTGTCTTGCGCCGCAACACGGGCAGCGGCGCGCGACAGGATCATCGCGTGGGTCGGGGCAAGATCGGCTGCCGGGCGCGACGCCATGTCGGTGACGATCTCGCGGACCGCATGATCCAGGGTGTCTTGCAAGGTCGGCGACCAGTGCTCGGCCCTCCAGTCGCTGGGGCCGGGACAGCCGGCAAAGGCATGGGCCGACACCTCCTGCCCGTTGCTGTGCGGGCGGACCTGCCGCAGAGGGCCAAGGCGCAGGGCCTCGCCGATGTAGATCAGGCGCGCGACGTGGTCGGGATCCGAGACGATTCGCCCGCGCACGCCCCCTGCCCCATCGACCAGACCGGGCAGCGGAAAGGGGTCCGGTTGCGCGCCGAGATCGTATCCGGGCAGCACCGCATCCGACGCGCTGTCGCGGCCTGCCGTGCCAAGTGCGGCCTGCAGAAAGCTGACGGCGGTCATCGGACCGTAGAGGAACAGCGGGCCGGTTCGGGACATTCAGGCGGGCCGTGCGATAGTGATCTGGGTGACATCGCAACTGCCGCCCCTGAACGCCCCCGCACAGGAGGTGAGGTAGAAATTCCACATCCGGCGAAACCGCTCGTCAAAGCCCATCTCGGCGATCTCATCCCACTGCTGGTTGAACGCATCGTGCCAGCGACGCAGGGTTTCGCTGTAGCTCTCGCCAAACTCGATCGATTGTGCGACCGTCAGCCCGGCGCGCTGGATTTCGTCGCGCAGGACGCGCGGACTGGGCAGCATGCCCCCCGGAAAGATGTATTTCTGGATGAAATCCACGTCGTTGCGGTAGCTTTCCCACCGGCTGTCCTCGACCGTGATGATCTGCAACGTCGCCTGCGCGCCGGGCGACAGCCGGTCGCGCAGGGAGTTGAAGAAGACCGGCCAGTATCTTTCGCCCACAGCCTCGAACATCTCGATGCTCGCGATACCGTCATAGGTGCCACGCTCGTCGCGATAGTCCTGCAGTTTCAGCGTCACCCGATCCGCCAGCCCGGCGCGGGCGATCCGGTCGCGGGCATAGTTGAGTTGCTCTTCGCTGATCGTCAGACCAGTCACGCGCAGGCCGCGCCGCCCGGCGGCATATTCGGCAAAGCCGCCCCAACCGCAGCCGATCTCCAGCACATGATCGCCCGGCTTGACGCCCATCTGATCGACCATGCTGCCATATTTCGCGATCTGCGCCTGTTCCAGACTGTTGCCGCCCTCGTCGAACAGTGCGCTGGAATAGGTCATCGTGTCATCGAGCCAGAGCCGGTAGAAATCGTTGCCGAGATCGTAGTGATAGCTGATATTGCGCCGCGCCTGCGCCTTGGAATTGCGCTTGAACCAGAAGCGGATGCGCTCGTAAAGCTGGGCGATCTTCTGGCCCGGATAGCCATTATAGATGCCGTCATCCTCGTTCAGAAGGTCCATGAACGCCTGCAGATCAGGGGTGGACCACTCGCCTTCCATATAGGCCTCGCAAAACCCCAGATAGCCCTCGCGCACGAGGCGCGCGAACACCTCGGCGTCGTGGATCTGTAGCTCGGCCACGGGTCCGGGGCGCGGCCCCTCGGCGCGGAAGGTGCGGCCATCGGGCAGGACGATGTCGAGCCGCCCGGCGCTGATCTGGCGGGCGACGGCAAAACATCGGGCGAAATATCGCGGAAGCTCTTTCTGGCCGCGTGTGTCGGTCAGGATCATTCGGTCATTCCCTTGATTGTCCATGCTCTCTAAGCTCAGCACTCACGAAAAGCCATTGTCATTGGTTTCAGCCCCCTTCAGAAGTTCCGATTCTCATATGCGGCAAGCGCGCGTCTGCGGCCTTCCTGCAGACCGACCACCGGCTCTGGGTAGGGGTCTGTTGGCGACAGGCCCCAGTTGCGCGGGATGGCGTCGAAATAGGACAAAGCGGTCGCGGTCGGCGCGGCAGTGCCCTCGGCGATCCAGCGGTGGATATAGATCTTGTCGGGATCGAACTTCTTTATCTGCGTTTCGGGGTTGAAGATCCGGAAATACGGCGTCGCATCCGGACCGCAGCCCGCCGCCCATTGCCAGCCAAGCGCGTTCGACGCCGGATCCCAGTCGGTCAGACACTCGGCGAACCAGTCGTGCCCGATCTTCCAATGCGTCATCAGATGCTTGGTCAGGTACGAGGCGACGATCATCCGGCCGCGATTGTGCATGCGCCCGGTCACGTACATCTCGCGCATGGCGGCATCGACGAACGGCACGCCGGTGCGCCCCTGTTTCCATGCGATGACCTCGGGGCGCGACGCGTCCTCGTTCCACGGGAAGGCGTCCCATTCCTCGCGCCAGTTGGCTGTGATGATGCGGGGCGTGTGATAGGTCAGGTGATAGGCAAACTCGCGCCAGACCAACTCCTTCAGCCATGTCTCGGCCCCGTCCGCGCCATCATGCAGCGCGCGCAGCCCCGCATGCCAGCATTGGCGGGGCGAGATCTCGCCGTGGGTCAGGTTTTCCGACAGATTCGAGGTGCCGGTCGTCGCGGGCAGGTCGCGCGCCGTCGCGTAATCCCTGATTGCGCCATCCACGAACGACGCAAGCCGCTGTTGCGCCGCGGCTTCGCCGACGCATTGATAAGACAGGCACACCTCGGCCCCGCGATGCATGGCCGCCCCAAGCGCCCAGTCCGTCAGGCTCTCGCTTGCGGGCCAGCTAACCGGGGCCGGGATGCCCGACGGCGCGGCCTCGGGGTCGGGCACATCGCGATCCTTCACCGCGCGCCAGAGTGGCGTGTAGACCTTGTAGAACCCGCCCTGCCGGGTCTCGACCGTCCATGGCTCGAACAGAAGATGCGCGTTGTGGCTGATCGCCGTGACGCCGCGCTCTTTCAGTGCGGCCTTGACCGCAGTGTCACGCGCGATGGACTCGGGATCGTAAAGGCGCGACCAGTGCACGCGCGTCGCGCCGGTCTCCTCGATCAGCGCCAGAAGCGTGTCGCGGGCATCACCCTTGCGCAGGATCAGGCGGCTGCCCCTGCCCGCCAGCGTGTCCGAAAGATCCTCCAATGACAGGCCAAGCCGCCACGCCGGCGCCGCACCCAGCCGTGCCACGCTGTCGTCATGGATGAAGAGCGGGATCACCGGCCGGCCGTCCGCACATGCGGCACGCAAGGCGGGATGATCGCTGAGCCGCAGGTCGCGGCGCAACCAAAGAATGCTTGGAGACGTGTCTGTCATTGCCTGCCCCGATCATTCAATGCTTCACGCTTAGCGGCCCGGTACGGCTCAAAGAACATCCTCAAGCGCCGTCAAGAGCGCATCCACCTCGGCGCGTGTCGTGTAATGCACGAAGCTGAGCCTCAGGACGCCTTTGTCAACATCGACCCCCATGGCAGACAGGGGGCGCACGGCATAAAAATCCCCGCCGCCCGCCATGATGCCATGCTGCGCCAGATCCGCGGCGACCTCCGCTGC
>JAWLFT010000003.1:34342-70614 GCA_041685435.1 Roseovarius sp. | reverse complement strand
AAGGCGATATCGATCGAACTGTCACGGCTCCACATTTGCGCGTTCCAGTCGAAGCTGCGCTCGAAATGTGCCCAGCTTCCCCAGACCAGCAGGACCATCAGCATGAGGACAAGAATCGTCGTGATGAACTCGATCAGCCACAACGCCCGGCCCTGAAACATCCCGACGAAGATATCCATGCGGATGTGACCGCCGCCGCGCTGCGTGTAGGCCACCCCCATAAACGCGATGAGCGGCATGATCTGTTCGATCCAGTCGACATAGCCTGGAAGCGGCTGGCTGAAAAAGTTGCGCCCGCCAACTGATACCACCGCAAGCAGCATGAGCGAGAACACGGCAAGTCCACTCAGAAGCGCGAGCCAACGCTCGACCCGGAAGAGGCTGCGATCCAGCTTGCTCAGCAGACTGTCATCCGACAGGACTGAGGTCGTCCCGGACATCCCGGTCTCCTGCCTGTTGTCGTGAAGGAAATGACCCGCCGCATGTCATATGCGACGGGCCGCTGACGCTTTGATCGGGATCCGCTCTTGAGGTCGGCCAATGTGCCTGTGGCGAAATCGTACAACTCCTGCGCGGGGATGCCGCGATCGCCCATATTCTCGACCCATGCCTCGGCGGCGGAGCCCGCAACGGACGCTTCGAAGTTCTGAATCGACTCCTCGTCAAAGCGGATCACTTCAAGGCTCCGCGCCTCGAGCGCCGGGCCCCATGCCTCGAGCGTGTTGTTCTCGTAGTTGTCGATGTAGTAATCGAGCGCCTCGTCGATGGAACCCAAGAGCGCCTCGCGGTGATCATCCGAAAGCATGTCGAGCGCGTCGGTATTGGCCACGACCGGGCAATTCACGGTGCCGGGGTTGAGGTTCTCCGTCCACCACTGGCCGTTCTCGATCGTGCCGAAGGCCATGTGCGCGTGGGGGGCAAAGCCAACGGCCTTGACCACGCCGCTGTCCATCGCTTGCCGCACCTCGGTGGCCGACATCGAGGTGGGCACCGCGCCCACGGCCTCCATCGCTTCCCCGATCCCGCCGGTGGCACGCACGCTCATCCCGTCGAAACCTTCAAGGCTGCGGGGCTCATCGCCCAATCCGACGAGATTGTATTGCGGCATCGGCGTGGGCATCAGCAGCGTCGCGTTCCAGCGCGCGAGATCGTCCTTGACGGCCGGGTGATCGTAAAGCGCCATCGACAGGGCGCGCTCCTGCTCCAGCGTCTCGACCCCGAGAAATGGCAGTTTCAGGACGGGTATGGTCCGGTTCTTGTCGCGTTGTCCAGCCCCGGCCAGACATTCTTGCCCGCAGAACTGCGCTGCAGATGGGCGATGTGATCGCACACAAGTCTGCAGATCGCGCATTCTGACGATCGCATGCGAGGTCGAACTCGCAAAAAACGGCTGCGCAGGCTCGAACAGGTTACCATATTTTTGGGAAAGTGCAGGGGTTCTGTTGCCAGGCCCCCTGCGGCCCCGCCTGACCGTGCTAACGATCAGGGCTTGAGTTTCGGTGTAGTCACTGCTTACGCAGCAACGGCCACCGGAGCACGATTGTCATTTGCAATTGTACTGTTTTCGCCGATAACGGTGGCAGACAGCCGGGATGCAAGAACAGATTTGACCACCAGTCGATCCTATTTCGGGCCCAGCAGAAGCGTAAGCACCTTACGCTTGTGGTGGACCCGCCCGGTACCGCCCCGGGGTCCTGAATAGCCGCTTCCATTCCGTCTACATCCATAGCCCTTTCGGACACATTACACGTAATGGCCGTCTCCGGCGGAATCAAGGGGAATTGCCTCCGATCTGGTCAATGAAATGACGCGCACGGGTCACAGCATGCGGATCACGTCCTTGTCGATGGCCAGCATGTAGCCGTGCCGCGCGATGGTCTTGACCAGAAGCTCGCTGACCAGCTGGTTTCCAAGTGTGTCGCGCAGGCGCTTGATCCGTGTCGCACCGGCCGCCTCGTCGCAATCCTCGACCGCGCGCCCGGAAATCATCGCCTCGACCTCGGCCCCGGTCAGCACGTCGTCATCCAGTCGCGCCTCGGCCAGAACGCTGAGCGTTTCCATTGCGGCGTCGGTCAGCTTGAACCCCATGTTGTTCAGATACACCGTCCTCTCATCGCGGCTGATCAGCAAAGAGCTGACCTGAATCCCCGCGCGCTCGATCTGCGCCATCCGACGATTGAGCGAGACGAGCATCACCAGAAACACCAACGCCGCCACGAGAAGCGCCGTGGCAAAGAGCAGCAGGACGAATATGATCATGCGGTAGCTGACCAGGGTTTCGGAAAATGCCGTGCCCGACAGCGCGAGAATTTCCAGCAGCTTGATCTCGCCCTCGCCCGTCAGCGCGTCATTCTCGACGAAGATCCGTTCGACCCGGGCGTTGAAGGCATTGGCGTCCGGCAGGTTGAGAAACAGCAACACCGCCGCGAGTGCGAGGATCACGACGATCGCGATCACGCCGAACAGCACCACCCTGTTGCCGGAGCGGCGCGCCCGAGTGGCCGAGGCCGTTATGCCCCGCATTGCAATTTCCCAAAGTAGCACACCCTCACGTTTCCTTTTTAGCCAAGACCTTGAGCAGGGTCAGCCCCTGTGCGGCGAGTTGCGCACGCAGTGCGGCCTCGGCCGAGCCGCAGGGCGCATCGACCGTCGTGACATCGTGATAAAGCTTTAGCGGGTTGTCCCGCTTGGCCTTGTATTCGACCTGACAGGCGGCCTGCGCGGCCCCGGCGAAAAGCACCAGGCCAGTGATGGCAGCGGCGATGATGGGTGCGATGCGTTTCATGCGCACACGATGCGCCGAACCTGTCCGCCATTCAATAACCTGCAGGTGGAAATCAGCCGGTAACACGATGTTATCGGATAGCGTGGTACGGTCATTGCCTGTCCGAAGCCGCCTCATGCACCCATCATCTGTCCCGATTGGACGATCCTGCCGGGTGCGGCGCGGGCATCCATGACATCTGAAAGGAAAGATCATGCACCGTATCATCATCGCGCTCGTCATCGGATCGGCTATCGCCATCACGACACCCGACGCGACGCTCGCCGCCCCCCGTGACCGGGAGGAGACGGCCGCAGCGGCCGGGGTCGCCGTCCTTGCCATCGTGGCTGCGGCCATTGCCGTGAAACGCCGTCAGCATGAGCGCAATGAGACGCTTCGCGACCGGCACGATGTCCCGAAAGCCTCGCCTGAGCATCTCTCGCTGCGCGGGCCGGTTGGGCGCGGCCATGACGCCGGGGATCGGGGCGCCAACCGAATCAGGGTGCCGGACGCCTGCCGGGTCCTAAGCGATCAGCGCGCGGGCTATTCCGGACGGTGCCTGCAGAGACATCGCTATGATCAGGCCGCGCTGCCATCGGCTTGTGCCGTTCGGGTGGGTGGGCATCATCGAACCATATATCGTGATCGCTGCCTCAACGGCTACGGGTATGAGTGATCCTGTCGGTAGGGCCCGGAAACAGCCCCGGCCCTTTCCTTTGCGTTTTCCAGAACCGCGTGGCATCTGCATGATCCATGACCGGCCCCGATCTCTTGCATGAAGCACAGGCCCGCGCGGCAGGGTTCTGTCGTGTCGCAGGTGTGGACGAGGTCGGACGCGGTCCGATCGCGGGGCCGGTGACGGCGGCGGCCGTGATCCTTGACGAGCGGTGCATCCCGCCGGGATTGAACGATTCGAAGAAAATCGGTTTCAGACTTCGCGAGACGCTGTGCGATGTGCTTTTCGCTTCGGCTCAGGTCTCCGTTGCGCATGCCTCGGTGGCAGAGATCGACAATCTCAACATCCTGCGGGCGGCGCATCTGGCCATGGAGCGGGCGATCGCGCGGCTCGATCCTGCGCCCGACATTGCGCTTATCGACGGTATTTTTCTGCCGCGCGGGCTGAGCCTGCCGGCGCGATCGATCGTCAGGGGCGACGCAGCGGCGTTGTCGATCGCTGCGGCCTCGATCGTGGCGAAAACCTGCCGTGACCGCCTGATGCGGGATTTGGCGCAACAGTTTCCGGGCTATGGCTGGGCGCGCAACATGGGGTATCCGACCCCGCATCACAAAGCTGCCCTGCTAGATATCGGTATCACCCCTCACCATAGACGTTCCTTCAGGCCCGTCCACAATATCTTGTATCAAGTAAATTACTAAGCCACTGATTCAAAAAAGAAATTGACGGCGAATCAGGTTTGACTCATCTTGAGCCTCATCAAAAGCAGAGCGCATGAGCGCCGGAACAGAGGCAGAGATGAAAACAATGACAAGACCGAAGGCCACCCCGGTTCTTCCGCGCAACACAATTCTTGCGGGCGACTGTATCGAGGCGATGAACGCGCTGCCAGAGGCCAGCATCGACCTGATCTTTGCCGATCCTCCTTACAATCTGCAACTGCGCGGCGATCTGCACCGACCGGATAACAGCCAGGTGGACGGGGTCGATGACGCATGGGACCGGTTCGCGAGCTTTGAGGCCTATGACCGGTTCACACGCGCATGGCTTGCCGCAGCGCGCCGTATTCTCAAACCGGCCGGGGCGCTCTGGGTCATTGGATCCTATCACAACATCTTCCGGGTCGGGGCCGCGTTGCAGGATACCGGGTTCTGGATCCTCAATGACGTGGTGTGGCGCAAATCCAACCCGATGCCGAATTTCCGTGGCAAACGCTTCACAAACGCGCATGAGACGATGATCTGGGCCAGCAAGGAAGAGGGCGCGCGATACACCTTCAATTACGAGGCGCTCAAATCGCTCAATGACGGGGTGCAGATGCGGTCCGACTGGGTGCTGCCGCTCTGCACCGGCCATGAGCGGCTCAAGAACGACCTCGGCGACAAGGCCCATCCGACGCAAAAGCCCGAAAGCCTGCTGCACCGTGTTCTGGTCGGATCGACCAATCCCGGCGATGTCGTGCTGGATCCGTTCTTTGGCACCGGCACGACCGGGGCCGTGGCCAAGATGCTCGGCCGCGATTACATCGGCATCGAACGCGACGAGGGCTACCGCGAGGTCGCCGAAAAACGCCTCGCCACGATCCGCAGATTTGACCGCGAGGCGCTGCACGTCTCGACGTCCAAACGGGCCGAGCCGCGCGTGCCCTTCGGGCAACTCGTCGAGCGCGGGATGCTGCGTCCGGGCGAGCAACTTTATTCGATGAACAAGCGTCACAAGGCCAAGGTCCGCGCCGACGGCACGCTGATCGGCGGCGATGTGAAGGGGTCGATCCATCAGGTCGGGGCGCATCTCGAAGGCGCGCCTTCGTGCAATGGCTGGACCTACTGGTGCTTCAAGCGCGAAGGCAAGACCGTTCCCATCGACGTTCTGCGCCAGCAGATCCGCGCGGAAATGCAGGAGCGTGCGAACTGAACACGCCGACACCACCGGTCGCGCCACCGCCTCAGATCCGCGCCTGCCGCGGTGAAGGCCGCGGAAATCACGTATCGCCAATGACCCGCGGATCACTCACAATGCCGGCATGAAACCGAGGCGCGGACATGACTTGAGGGGGACGGCGTAAAAGCCTGGACAGAGCATCATGGCACGGACAGACCACACGGACATACTCGATCTGAACGCGACGGACCTGCGGGCGATGCTCGGGGATCGAACCCTTGGGGTCGAAGAACTGATGCGTCTCACCCTCGACCGGATCGAGGCCGTCAATGGGACGTTGAACGCGATTGTCTCGATTAGGGACGCAGGCGCGCTGCTTGACGAGGCGCGGGCGCTCGACAATGCACCGGGCGACGGGGCGCTGAGGGGTTTGCCGATCTGCATCAAGGACATGGTCAACGCCAAGGGGTTTCCCACGACCAAGGGATCGCCCGCCTTGGCAGGGACCATTGCCGAGGCGGATGATCTGTTCGTGGCGCGGCTGCGCGCCGCAGGCGTGATCATGATCGGCAAATCCAACATACCCGAATTCGCGCTTGGCAGTCACACCTACAACCCGGTGCACGGCGCGACCTGCAATCCCTACGACACCGGTGTCTCTTGCGGCGGGTCGTCCGGGGGCGCGGCGGTGGCGCTTGCGACGCGGATGGTACCTCTGGCCGACGGGTCTGACATGATGGGCAGCCTGCGCAACCCCGCGGGCTGGAACAATGTCTACGGCATGCGTCCAAGCTGGGGTCTGGTGCCCGCAGAGCCGCAGGGCGACATGTTCCTGCATACCCTGTCGACCGAGGGTCCGATGGCGCGCAGCCCACGGGATCTGGCGCTGCTTCTTTCGGTCATGTCCGGGCCCGATCCGCGTCAGCCCTTCGGGCTTGCCGGCATCCATGCCGAGGTGACCGAGCGTGATCCCGGCAGTATCCGGATCGGCTGGCTGGGGGACTGGGGCGGGGCCTACCCGATGGAGGAGGGTATCCGCGAGCTGTGCGAGGCCGCCTGTCGCACGCTGGCCGATATCGGGTGCCGGGTCGATGCCGTTCTGGCCCCGTTCAGCCGCGACGCGCTGTGGGACAGCTGGACCATGCTGCGAAGCTGGAAGTTGGCCTCGACCCTGTCAGGACTTCGCGAGGCCCCGCAAACGCGCGATCAGCTCAAACCCGAGGCCGTGTGGGAAATCGAATGCGGTCTTGGACTTCAGGCCAGTGATGTGCACAGGGCCAGCGTGATCCGGTCAGACTGGTTCCGCCGGGCGGCGGAGCTTTTTGATCGCTATGATGCGCTGGTTCTGCCGACGGCGCAGGTCTGGCCCTTCCCGATGAGCTGGAGCTGGCCGCGCATCATCGCGGGCGTCGAGATGGACACCTATCACCGCTGGATGGAGGCGACGATCCCTGCAAGCCTTGCTGGTTTGCCTGCGGTCGCCATGCCGGCCGGGTTCGGGGCGAACGGCCTGCCGATGGGCATTCAGTTGATCGGACGCAAAGGCGGCGATGCGCGGCTTCTGGAGATTGCCGAGCTTTATCACCGCCACACCGGGTGGCCGCAAAAGCGGCCGCCGAAACTGCCGCAGGCCTGAACCGGGCTCAGAAGGTAGGCGGGGTGTTGGCCCACAGTATGCGGGTCTGCGTCTTGCCGGGGTTGCGGTAGGCGTGTTTGCGCATGGAGTTGAAATGGAACGAGTCGTTCTTGCCGAGGTGATAGACGGCGTCATCCAGAAAGAGTTCCAGTTCGCCATCCAGAACATATCCCATTTCCTCCCCCATATGCTGGATTTGATCCTCGCTCGATCCACCCGGTTCGATGATGTGGATGTTGCATTGCAGGATATGATCCTGCGAATGCGGTATGATCCGCTCCAGACGGATGCCGGTGCCGCGCCGCACCGGATCGAGGTTGATGACCGGCCGTTCCCCGACGCGTGAGATGGGTTGATCCTCGCCGTCGGTTTCATTGAACAGGATACCGATCGTAACGTCGAGTGACTGGGTGATCCGGTGCAGGGCCGCGACCGAGGGCTGGGTCTTGTCGTTCTCGATCTTCGACATGTGCCCTTCGGAAACACCCGTCTGGTCGGCCAGTTGCTTGAGGGTCATCTTGCGTATTCTGCGAAGGGATTTGATTCTGTCACCGATCATGCCGCGCCGTCTCCATTCCGTCATTTCGAGGTCGGCCATGCGCCGATCTGCCAAATAAGGCATCATGCGTCTGGAAATATACCAGATTTCGACAGCGTGCGAAGCCACTTTATGCAAGATACTTGCATTGGCATTCTCTTTCCGCTTACGCTCGACCATACAGGTCCGAAGAAGGCCCGATGGAAAAACAGCGCCGCTCATGCCGATGATGGCGATCCCGTCATCGAGACACGCAAATTCAGGGAGTGACAGATGCCCAAGACTGTACTTGCAGACGTAGT
This sequence comes from Roseovarius sp., assembly GCA_041685435.1. Classification (GTDB taxonomy): domain Bacteria; phylum Pseudomonadota; class Alphaproteobacteria; order Rhodobacterales; family Rhodobacteraceae; genus Roseovarius. The sequence goes on along the minus strand of JAWLFT010000003.1, from coordinate 62,817 downwards.
GACCAGATCCGCGCGGACGATCGCGTTGTCGACGCCGTTCGCCCTCGCCGGACTGATGTCCGCCGCGCTTCCGGTCGGTGCCCAATCGGTGCTCAAGGTCGTGCCGCATGCCGATCTGCGCAATGTCGATCCGATCTGGACGACCGCTTATATCACGCGCAACCATGCCTATCTTGTCTTCGACACGCTCTTCGCGCTGGACGAGAACCTCGAGGTGCAGCCCCAGATGGCCGCCGGTCACGAGGTCAGCGAGGACGGTCTGACCTACACGATCACGCTGCGCGACGGGCTGACATTCCATGACGGATCGGATGTGACGGCAGAGGATGTCGTGGCATCGATCACGCGTTGGGGTGCCCGTGACGGGATGGGCCAGAAGCTGATGCGCGTGACCGAGAGCCTTGAGGCCGCCGATGAAAAGACCGTCGTTCTGACCCTGTCGGAACCTTACGGGCTTGTGTTGCAATCGCTTGGCAAGATCTCGTCGAACGTGCCGTTCATCATGCCCAAGCGTCTGGCCGACACCGATCCAAATGCGCAGATCGACGAGATCATCGGATCGGGCCCTTTCCGCTTCGTCGCGGATGAGTGGCAGCCCGGCAATCAGGTCGTCTACGAGAAGTTCGAAGAATACGTACCGCGCGACGAGCCAGCGAGCTACGCCGCGGGGGGCAAGGTCGCCAATGTGGACCGCGTCGAATGGCGCTACATCCCCGACGCCGCGACGGCGAGCCAGGCTCTGCTGGCCGGCGAGGTCGATTATTACGAGCAGCCGGCGGTCGATCTGCTGCCGATGATCCAGTCCGACCCGACGATCAATGTCGAAACCGTTGATCCGCTCGGCACGCAGGGCGTGATCCGCTTCAACTTCAAGTATCCGCCTTTTGACGACAAGCGCGCGCGTCAGGCGGCACTCTGGGCCGTGGAGCAGGCCGATTACATGTACTCGATTATGGGCGATCCGCAGTATTTCGAGGAGTTCTGCGGTGCCTACTTCATGTGCGGCGGCCCTTACGAAACCGATATCGGCAGCGAGCCGCTGCGTGGAAAGGATATCGAAAAGGCCACGGCGCTTCTGGAGGAATCCGGCTATGACGGCCGCGAGATTCTGATCCTCGATCCCACGGATATTCCCGTCGCGCATGGTCAGGCGCTGGTGACCGCGCAGGCACTGCGCGAGATCGGCATGAACGTGCGACTGGTCGCCATGGACTGGGCCACGATGACATCGCGCCGCGCGGTGCGCGAGGCCCCCGAGGATGGCGGCTGGAACATCTTTCCGACATGGTGGCTGGCCGCGGATCAGCTCAACCCGATCACCAACATCTCGGTCGCCGCGTCGGGCGACGATGCATGGTTCGGGTGGCCCGAGAACGAGAAGATCGAGGATCTGCGCAACGCGTTTGCCCAGGAAACCGACCCGGACAGGCAGATGGAGATCGTCGAGGAGCTTCAGGCGGAGCTTTACGATTTCGTGCCCTATATCCCGACAGGCCAATACTATCAGCCGACGGCCTTCCGGGACAACGTGAAGGGCGTTCTCGAAGCACCGGTTCCGTTCTTCTGGAACATCTCCGTCGAGTGATGACAGCCAAGGAAGGCGGCGCGCCGACTGTCGCGCCGCCTTTTCAACTGGAAAGCCTGCCTGACGATGTACATCTATATCCTTCGCCGTCTGCTCGCGACCATTCCGATCATGGCACTCGTGGCGGTGTTTGTGTTCATGTTGCTGCACCTCAGCCCCGGCGATCCGGCGGTGATCATCGCAGGCGATTTCGCGACCGAGGATCAGGTCGACAGGATCCGCGAGCAGCTTGGCCTGAACGACCCGCTTTATGTCCAGTTCGGCGGGTGGATGATCAACCTTCTTCAAGGTGACATGGGCAACTCGATCTATTCCGGCATGCCGGTGACCAAGCTGATCGGCCAGCGGGTTGAGCCGACGCTGATGCTGACGCTCTGCACCATGGTGATCGCGATCAGCCTGGCCATCCCGCTCGGGGTGATCGCCGCATGGAAGGTCGGGACATGGATCGACCGGGTGGTGATGACGCTCGCTGTGTTCGGCTTTTCCGTGCCGGTCTTCGTGATCGGCTATCTGCTGATCCTGGGGGGCTCGCGCACGCTCGGCTGGTTTCCGGTGCAGGGCTATACCAGCATCTTCGACAGCATCCCGGGCTTCCTGTCGCATATCACCCTGCCCGCGCTGACCCTCGGGGCGGTCTACATGGCGCTGATCGCGCGGATGACGCGGGCCACCATGCTTGAGGTTCTCAACGAGGATTACGTGCGCACCGCCTATGCCAAGGGGCTGGCCACGCGCAAGGTTCTGGTCAAGCACGCGCTGAAAAATGCCATGGTCCCGATCAGCACCACCATCGGGCTCGGTGTGGCGCTGTTGATCGGTGGTGTGGTGGTCACCGAAAGCGTGTTCGCCATTCCCGGACTTGGCCGGTTGACGGTCGATGCGGTGCTGCGGACGGATTACCCGGTCATTCAGGGTGTCATCCTCGTGTTTTCCTTCACCTATGTGCTGCTGAACCTGTTGATCGACCTGACCTATGTCTTTTTCGATCCGCGCATCCGGTACTGACCCTGTGCCCGCAGACACCCAAAGGTAACCCCTCATGAGCCTTCAAGTTCAAGAACTGTCCTTCGGCGCGCGCCTGAGACACCGGATCGGCGTTGTCGCGGACTCGTTCCAACGCAATCCGACGATGCTTTTCGGCGTTGTCGTGCTGCTGCTGATGGCCGGATCTGCCTTTCTGGCGCCGTGGATGGGCCTGCCGGAGCCGATGCAGCAATCGCCACGCGACCGGCTGCAATCCCCGTCATCGGATGCGTTTTTCGGGACCGACATGTACGGGCGCGATCTCTTCAGCCGCGTGCTGCATGGTGGGCAGGTGTCGCTGCTGGTGGGCCTGTCGGTGGCGGCACTGGCCACCTCAATCGGTCTGTTCATCGGGCTGATCTCGGGATTCATCCGGTCGGTGGATGCGGTGATCATGCGCCTGATGGACGCGCTGATGTCGATCCCGTCGATCCTGCTGGCGATCGCGCTTGTCGCGCTTTGGGGCAGCAGCGTGCAGAACGTGATCCTCGCGCTGACCATCCCCGAGGTGCCGCGGGTGGTGCGCCTCGTCAGATCCGTGGTGTTGATGCTGCGCGATCAGCTTTACGTGCAGGCGGCGATCGCCTGCGGCACCTCGACGCCGCGCATCCTGATCCGCCACATCCTGCCCAACACCATTCCGCCGCTGATCGTGCAGGCCACCTATATCTGTGCGCAGGCCGTCATCTTCGAGGCGTATCTCAGCTTTGTGGGGGCCGGGACACCCCCGGAAATCCCCAGCTGGGGCAATATCATGGCCGAGGGGCGGATGTTCTTTTTCCAGACGGCCGGGATCATCCTCTATCCGGGCGCGTTTCTCGCGCTGACGGTGTTCGCGATCAATACCTTCGGCGACGGTTTGCGCGATGCCCTCGATCCTCGCATGCAAAGACGGGTCTGATATCATGACGGAAGACACAACCCTTGCCGACCGCAGCCGGGCCGCACAGGCTCAGACCGAGCGGGATCCCGCGGGGCCGGTTCTGGAGGTCAACGACCTGCGCACCTATTTCGACACCCGCGACGGGGTCGTGAAGGCCGTGGACGGGCTGAGCTTTGCGGTCAAGCCCGGCGAAATCCTTGGCGTGGTCGGCGAATCCGGCTGCGGCAAGTCGATCACCTCGCTGTCGGTGATGCAGTTGGTGCCCAGCCCGCCGGTGCGCTACGCGTCCGGCGAGATCCTGTTCAAGGGACGCGATCTGCTGAAGGCCAGCGATGACGAGATGCGCCGCGTCCGGGGCAACGAGATCTCGATGATCTTTCAGGATCCGATGTCATCGCTCAACCCGGTGCTCAGCATCGGCGATCAGCTGACCGAGGCGATCATGCTGCATCAGGGCCTGTCGCTGAAACAGGCGATGGGTCATGCCGTCGAGATGCTGGATCTCGTGCATATCCCAGAACCGCGCCGCCGGCTCGGGGAATATCCGCACCAGTTGTCGGGGGGCATGCGACAGCGCGTGATGATCGCCATGGCGCTGTCGTGCAACCCGTCGGTGCTGATCGCGGACGAGCCGACCACGGCGCTCGACGTGACCATCCAGGCCCAGATCCTCGGGCTGATGGAGGAAATACGCGACAAGTTCCAGACCGCGATCATCCTCATCACGCATGATCTGGGCGTGGTGGCGGAAATGGCGGACCGGGTGCTGGTCATGTATGCCGGGCGCAAGGTCGAGGAGGCCGATGTCACCGAGATCTTCGAGAACCCGCAACACCCCTATACCCGTGGGCTGATGCGGTCGGTGCCGCGATTGACCACCGATTTTTCCGACGCGCGGCTGCAGAGGTTGTCGGAGATCCCGGGCATCGTGCCCGCACTGACCAACCTGCCCGAAGGATGCACCTTTGCCGAAAGGTGCGATTTCGCCACGGATCGCTGCCGTGCCGACTACCCGCCCCTCGAACCCAAGAAGCCCGACCACCTTGCCGCGTGCTGGGAAAGCGAGACCTTGCCGGACTGGATCCTATGACAGTGAACGCAGACACCCCTCTTCTCGATGTCAGGAACCTGACCAAGCATTTCCCGATCCGGGGTGGCCTGCGCAATCGCGTGCAGGCGCGCGTCTATGCGGTGGATGGCGTGTCCTTCACGGTGAATGCGGGCGAAACGCTCGGGATCGTCGGGGAATCCGGCTGCGGAAAGTCCACGACGGGCAAGGTGATCCTGCGGCTCGACGATCCGACCAGCGGTCAGATCCTGCTCAAGGGGCAGGACATCACCGATATCTCGCGCCGCGAGATGCACCCGTATCGTCAGCAGATGCAGGTGATCTTTCAGGATCCCTACGCCTCGCTCAGCCAGCGACTGAGGGCCGGCGATATCGTCGGCGAGCCGTTGGGCAATTACGGCAACCTGTCGGCCACCGAGCGCCGCGAGAAGGTGGCGGATCTCTTTGATCGGGTCGGCTTGAGGCAGGATGCGATGCACCGGTTTCCCTACGAGTTCTCTGGCGGTCAGCGCCAGAGGCTGGGGATCGCCCGCGCCCTCGCGCTGAACCCGGAAATCATCATCGCCGACGAGCCGGTCTCGGCGCTCGACGTGTCGGTGCAGGCGCAGGTGATCAACCTGATGATGGATCTGCAACAGGACATGGGGCTGGCCTATCTCTTCATCGCGCATGATCTGGCCATCGTTCAGCATATCAGTGATCGGATCGGCGTGATGTATCTCGGCAAGCTGGTCGAGATCACCGACAAGCAAAGCCTGTTCCAGTCGCCCCAGCACCCCTATACCGAGGCGCTTCTGGACTCCGTTCCGATCCCTGACCCGCGCAAACGCAAGGCGCGCACGGTTCTGAAGGGCGATGTGCCAAGCCCGATGAACCCGCCCAAGGGCTGCAATTTCAACACCCGCTGCCCGTTCGCCGTGGATCGCTGTTTCCACGAGGAGCCGGTCCTGCGAGAGGTCGCGCCCGGACACATGGCCGCGTGCCATCTACGCTGACACATTTTGCCGGAGGCCGAAATGACTGAATTGACCGGGCTGGACCTGACCCGCAAGCTGATCGCGTTCAACACCATCAACCCGCCCGGCCACGAGTTCGACTGTGCCACATTTCTGGCGGAGATCCTGGAGCCTGCGGGATTCCAGATCAAGCTGCACGACTGGCAATCGCAGCGCCCGAACCTGATCGCGACGCTGCCCACGACCGAACCCGCGGCCCGCGATGCCATCGTCTATTCGGGGCATCTCGACACCGTGCCGCTGGGACAGGCCGACTGGACCGTCGATCCGTTCGCGGGCGAGGTGAAGAACGGCAAGCTTTACGGGCGCGGCACATCGGACATGAAAAGCGGGGTCGCGGCCTGTGTCCTGGCCGGTCTCGCTCTGGCCCGCGAACCGGTGCGCCGGGCCGAGGTCAGGCTGATCCTCAGCGCCGGCGAGGAAACCGGCTGCGAGGGCGTTCTGGCGCTCGCTGAACGCCCCGGCCTTCTGGGCACCTGCGAGGCGCTGATTGTCGCCGAACCCACCGACAATCGCCCTTTCGTGGGCCACAAGGGCGCGCTTTGGCTGCAGCTTGTCCACAAGGGCGTGACCGCCCACGGCTCCATGCCCGACAAGGGCGTGAATGCGATCTTTGCGGCATGCCGATCCGTCGAGGCGTTGCGCGGGTTCGATTTCGGTGTCACGCCGCACCCGGTCATGGGCGGTCCGTCGCTGAATGTCGGCAACATGACGGCGGGGATGAACATCAACTCGGTGCCGGATCTGGCGCTGGTGGGCGTCGATATCCGCTCCACCGTCGGGCAGAGCAATGCCGACATCAAGACGCAGCTTGCGGACCTTCTGGACGACAATGTCCAGATCGTGCCGGTCACGGATATGGACCATGTCTATACCGACCCCGACACCCCCTTCATGCAGCAGGTGTTTTCCGTGGTCGCCGACGTGTCGGGCACCGCGCCAGAGGTCGGAACCGCAACCTATTTCACGGATGCCTCGGTGCTGCGGCCCGTCATGGGCAACCCGGCCACGCTGATCATGGGGCCGGGCGCGATGGCGATGGCGCATCAGACCGATGAATATTGCGACACGGCCCTGATCGATCCCTGCATCGCGGTCTTCACCCGTCTGGGCCAGAGGCATATTGCCTGACATGGCTGACAAGACCCATTGCCTGAGTTGCGGGTTTCCACTTGACCGGAAGGCCACCCGATGCCCGAAATGCGGTGTCGCACAGCCCGTCCGGCCCATCGGAGGCCTGATCGCGCTTGCCCTCTTGCTGGGTGGGCTGTGCATCGTGACACTCGTCGCGATACTGCGCAACTGACCGCCTGTCCCAGGCCCCGGAGATGACCATGCCCCAAGATCCCCTGACCCTGCCCTTCGATGCCGACGAGATGCTGGACGGCCTGCGCCCCTGGGTCGAGACCGAAAGCCCGACCTTCGATGCCTTGGCCGTCAACCGGATGATGGATCTGGTGCAGCACGATCTGGCCGCCCTCGGCGCGCGGGTCGAACGGATCCCGGGCCGTATGGGTCTGGGCGACAGCTTGCGCGCCACGATGCCCCATCCCCGCGCCGGCGAGGGGGGTATCCTGCTGCTGGGACACATGGACACGGTACATCCCGTCGGCACGTTGCAGACCCTGCCGTTCAAGCGCGACGGTGGTATCTGTTACGGGCCCGGGCTGATGGACATGAAGGGCGGCAACTACGTCTGCCTTGACGCGCTGCGCAAGATCTTGGAGGCGGGGATCGAGACACCGCTGCCGGTGACGGTGCTGTTCACGCCGGACGAGGAAATCGGCACCCCCTCGGCGCGCGCGCTGATCGAGGCTGAAGCGAAGCGTCACAGGTTCATCCTGATCCCCGAGCCCGCCTGCCCGGATGGCAGCGCCGTGATCGGGCGCTACGCCATCGCCCGATTCAACCTTCAGGCACGCGGTACCCCCAGCCATGCCAGTTGGGCCTTGTCCGAGGGACGCTCGGCGATCGCCGAGATGGCCCGCAAGGTGGCCGAGATCGAGGCGTTCACGACCGAGGACTGCTCGTTTTCGGTGGGTGTCATTCGCGGCGGCCAATGGGTCAACTGCGTGTCATCGGTCTGCGACGCCGAGGTTCTGAGCATGGCCAAGACCCAAGACCTTCTGGACGAGGGCGTGCGACGGATGCTCGATCTGGGCACCGAGGCGGGCGAGGTGCGCCTTGAGGTGCGGCGCGGTGTGACCCGCCCGCTCTGGCAAGAGGGCCAGCCGGGCACGATGGCGATGCTGGAAGTTGCACGCGGGATCGCGGCGGAAATCGGGTTCGACCTGCCGGCCTGCTCCGCCGGGGGCGGCTCGGATGGCAACTTCACCGGTGCTCTGGGTCTTGCGACGCTGGATTCGATCGGCGTGCGGGGCAAGGGGTTGCATACCCTGGACGAGCATATCGAGGTGGCCAGCCTCGTGGAACGCGCAAGGCTTGCTGCGGGTCTCTATTGCCGCCTCGGGGCCTGATCCGAGCGCGAACCGGGGCTCAGGGCGCGGCGTCGCGCAGGCTCGACATCAACAGATGGAACTTCTCGCCCTGAATGGCGACGTGGCCGCGCAGGGTCTCTGCCGCGCGCTCGGCCTCGCCGTTGCGCAGGGCGTCGACGACCGCCTCATGCTCGGCCATGGATTGCTGCATCCGTCCGCGCAGGCGCAGCTGCAGCCGTCGAAACGGCTTCAGGCGCCTGTGCAGCCGCAGCGCCTCCTGCTCCAGAAAACTGTTGCCGGCCTGATGATAGATCACGTGGTGAAATGTCTCGTTCTCGCGGTAGTAGCCGTCGGCATCGCCCGCCTCGACAGCCGCCTTGCACCTGGCATTGGCGGCGTCGAGCGTCTCGATGGCGGCCTCCGAGATCCGTTGCGCCGCGAGCCGCCCGCACACGCCCTCGATCTCAGCCATCGTCTCGAACATCTCGATCAGTTCGACCGGTCCGGGCTGGCGGATGAACACCCCGCGACGCGGGATCTGCTCGGCAAGGCCTGCGGCCACGAGCCGCTGCAACGCCTCGCGGATGGGCGTGCGCGAGACCCCGAATTGCCGGGCAAGGCGAAGCTCGTCCAGCCGGTCACGGTCGCTGAAGCCGCCGGTGAAAACCAGTTCTTCCAGCGCATCCGCAATCTTGTCGGCCTGGCGTCGTGACATGGAAAAAAGTTAGGCTCAAAAACGTGTGTGCGCAAGACAGAAGCGCTTGTATACAAAATGCTTGACTTCGAATGCATAACTCAGAAAACTGCCTGCCATGCGCGCAGGGCGTCAGGCTTGCGGCAGTCAAGGGAGGAAACCATGAAAAAGACAGTTACCGCGGCCACCACCGCCGCTGCGTTGCTATTGGGGACAACGGCACACGCGGACACGCTCCGCCTTTCGCATCAATGGTCCAATCAGGACGTGCGCCACAAGGTCGCCCAGATCGTCGCCGACGAGGTCGCGGCCGCCGATGTGGATCTCGAGATCAGGATCTTCGGCTCCAAGTCGTTGTTCAAGCCGCGCGAGCAATACACCCCGCTCAGCCGGGGTCAGCTTGACATGGCGGTCCTGCCGCTCAGCTATGCGGGCGGTCAGCAACCGGCCTACAACCTCACCCTGATGCCCGGTCTCGTGAAGAACCACGACCACGCCGCGCGGATGAACGAGAGCCCGTTCATGGAGGCGATCGAGGCCAAGATGGCCGACGATGACGTCATGGTGCTGGTCCACGGCTATCTGGCGGGCGGTTTTGCCGGAACCGAGGAATGCATCACCGCGCCGGGCGATGTCGAAGGCAAACAGATGCGCGCCGCCGGCAAGGCTTTCGAGCAGATGCTGGCGGGCGCGGGGGCGTCCATCGCGTCGATGGCCAGTTCCGAGATCTACAATGCCATGCAGACCGGCGTTCTTGATGCCGCCAACACATCGTCCTCGTCCTTCGTGTCCTACCGCATCTACGAGCAGGTCGCCTGTTACACCCCGGCCGGCGACGTGGCGCTGTGGTTCATGTACCAGCCGCTTCTGATGAACAAGACCACCTTCGATGGGCTCACCGAGGCGCAGCAGGAGGCGCTCATGGCCGCGAGCGAAAAGGCCGAAGCCTATTATCTTGAAGAGGCCAAGAAGCAGGACGCCAACTCGGTCGAGGTGTTCGAAAAGGCCGGCGTCGAGATCGCTCACATGACACAAGAGCAATTCGAGGAATGGCGCGCCATCGCGCAGGAGACCTCTTACAAGGCCTTTGTCGAGGACGTGTCCGACGGGCAGGAACTGCTCGACATGGCGCTCGCCGTCGAGTGATGTGACCTCGCGTGCCGCACGACTTTCGTGCGGCACACCAACGCGCCAGAACCAGACCAACACCATCAGGAGGGCCAGATGACGGGCCAGACCTCGGACGCCGCCGCGCGTACCGGCAACAACCCCTTCTTGCGGATCGTCGCCGCGATATCCATGCTCGCGGGCTGGATTTCGGCGGCGATGATCGTGTCGGCGGTGCTCATCACTTGCCAGATGATCTGGGTCCGCTTCGTGCTGAACGGCTCGACCATCTGGCAGACAGAGGCGGTGGTCTATCTCATGATCGCCGCGACGCTTCTGGGTCTGCCCTACGTGCAACGGCTGCGCGGGCATGTGAATGTGGACCTGATCCCGCTGGCCCTGCCGAAAGCTGCGCGCAAGGGGCTGGCGGTGCTGACGCTGTCGCTGTCCATCGCGGTTGTCGGGGTGATGCTGTGGTTCGGCTCAGAATTCTGGCATTTCGCATGGTCGCGCGGCTGGACCTCCGACACCGTCTGGGGGGTGCGGCTCTGGATCCCGTATCTTGCGCTGCCGGTGGGCTTCGGGCTGTTCCTGTTGCAGCTCGTGGCCGATCTCGTCGCCGTCATCCTCGATATCGACACGCCCTTCGGACTGGAGGACGTCTGATGGATCCGCTTCTTCTCGGAATTATCGTCGCCATCGTCACGGTCCTCGTGCTTTTCTCGGGTGTGTCGGTCGCCATCGGGCTGCTGATCGTGTCGGGCGGCTTCCTGATCGTTTTCGACGGGATGCGCTCGCTGGAGCTCATGCCCGAGATCTTCTTCGGAAAGCTCGACAATTTCGCGCTGCTGTCGATCCCGATGTTCATCATCATGGGGGCCTCGATCGCCTCGACACGGGCCGGGGCGGATCTCTACGAGGCGCTGGAGCGTTGGCTGACCCGTGTGCCCGGCGGTCTGGTGATCTCCAACCTCGGGGCCTGCGCGCTGTTTTCGGCGATGTCGGGCTCAAGCCCTGCGACCTGTGCCGCGATAGGCAAGATGGGCATCCCCGAGATGCGCCGCCGCGGCTACCCGGATTCGGTCGCGGCAGGGTCCATCGCCGCCGGCGGCACGCTCGGCATTCTCATCCCGCCTTCGGTGACGATGATCGTCTACGGCATCGCCACCGAGACCTCGATCGGGCGGCTCTTTCTGGCCGGGGTCATTCCGGGGATCCTGCTCGTGGGGCTTTTCATGGCGTGGTCGCTTTACCAGACATGGCGGTCGGGCGATGTGCGCCTGATCGGGGCCAAGCCCTATACATGGACGCAGAAGATCGAGATCCTGCCACGGGTCCTGCCGTTTCTCGCGATCATTCTCGGCGTGCTTTATGCCATGTATGGCGGCATCGCCACCCCGTCCGAGACCGCCGCCGTCGGGGCGCTGATGTGCCTGCTGATCGCGATGATCATCTACAAGCTGTGGGATCCCCGCGCGTTGTGGATGGTCCTGCGCGACAGCACCCGTGAAAGCGTGATGATCCTCTTCATCATCGCCGCCGCCGGCGTGTTTTCCTACATGCTGTCATCGCTTTACATCACGCAGTCCATCGCCGAATGGATCGGCACGCTCGACGTCAATCGTTGGGTGCTGATGGGGGCGATCAACGTCTTTCTGCTGATCGCGGGGTTCTTTCTGCCGCCCGTGGCCGTGATCCTGATGGCCGCCCCCATCCTGATGCCGATCATCACCACCGCCGGGTTCGATCCGATCTGGTTCGCCGTGGTGCTGACGATCAACATGGAGATCGGCCTGATCTCGCCGCCGGTTGGCCTCAACCTATACGTGATCAACGGCATCGCGCCCGAGATCAAGCTCAAGACGATCCTCTACGGCTCGTTGCCCTATGTGGGCTGCATGATCGTGGCGATCATCCTCTTGTGCCTCTTCCCGGGATTGGCCACATGGTTGCCGAATGCCGTGATGGGAGGTGCTTGAATGAGTGTTCTGGCCGATCTGCTGTCGACCGTGTTCGAGCGGCGCTATCGTGGCGCGTCAGAGCCCGACAGGCAGGATCGCAGCATCGAAACGCTGTGCCATGATCTATTGGGCAGTTCCGGCGAGGTGTCGGGCACGGTGCTGGCCCGGTTGATCCTCGACCGGTATGCAGGCATGGAAGATGCCGAAAAGCTGGCCTTCTTCGAGTTTCTGACCCGCGACATGGGCGTCGACCCCGACAGGGTGCGCGACACGCTGGCCACGTTCGAGGCCACGCCGGACCGCGCCAGCTACCGCGCGTTCATGATCGCGGCCGAGCCCCCGCGTCAGGAGCTGGCCCGCCGGCTCAATCAGGTGCCGGGGGCCACCGCACAGCTTGTGGGGATGCGCGCGGACCTCCTGCGTCTGGCGCGTGACGCCCCGGCGCTGTCGATGGTTGATCTCGATTTCGAGCATCTCTTCGCCTCGTGGTTCAACCGGGGCTTTCTGGTGCTGCTGCCGATCAACTGGACAAGTTCGGCAACCGTCCTGGAAAAGATCATCGCCTACGAGGCGGTCCACGCGATCGACAGCTGGAAGGATCTGCGGCGCCGGCTGCAACCCACCGACCGGCGCTGCTTCGGCTTTTTTCATCCGGCGATGCCCGAGGAACCGCTGATCTTCGTCGAGGTTGCGCTGACCCGCGGCATTCCCGGCGCGATCCATGACGTGCTCTCGGACGATCGCGATGTGATTGCCGCAGGCGACGCCGATACCGCCGTGTTCTATTCGATCTCGAACTGTCAGGCGGGTCTGGCCGGGATCTCCTTCGGCAACTCGCTGATCAAGCAGGTCGTCGCGGATCTGTCGCAGGAATTGCCCAACCTGGCGACCTTCGTCACCCTCTCGCCCATCCCCGGCCTCGTGCAATGGCTGTCGCACAATGACATGACGCTGCCCGAAGAGGATGAGGCGCGCCGCCAGATCGCCGCCTATTACCTGCTTGACGCGAAACGCGCCGATGGTGGCCCCTACGATCCCGTCGCGCGGTTTCACCTCGGCAACGGAGCCCTGATCCACGGGGTTCATGCCGGCGCGGATCTCTCGCCCAACGGACAACGGCAATCGGGCGGGGTAATGGTGAATTACCTTTACGATCTGCGTCAGATCTCGCAGAACCACGAACGCTTTGCAGCGACAGCCGAGGTTGCCGCCTCGTCCGATGTGACCGCGCTTGCGGCCGCTGCCGCCAAGACGATGAAATGACGAAGTGAAGGACGACAGCCATGGCCAACCGCCTCTACGACACGCTGTTCGGGCGCCATGCGGGCCGCGCGACCGCGTTTCTGCATCTCGCGGATGGCACCTTTCTGAGCTATGACGCGTTTCTGCGGCTCACCGCGCGCTATGCGCATGCCTTTCGCGCAGCGGGGCTGCAGCCCGGCGACAGGCTTGCCGCGCAGATCGAAAAATCGCCCGAGGCGCTTGGCGTCTATGCGGCCTGCGTGCAGGCGGGGATCATCTTTCTGCCGCTCAACACCGGCTATACCGGCGAGGAGCTGTCCTATTTCGTGACCGATAGCGGGGCGAAATGCCTGCTGTGCGACAGCACCAGGGCCGATGCCTTGCGCCGCGTGGCCAAAAACGCAGGCGCGGCGCTTCTGACGCTTGATGCGGATGGCACGGGCAGCCTGCCGGAGGCTGCCGCGGGCCAGCCCGAGACGTTTGAAACCACGCCGCGTGACGCGGGCGACTTGGCGGCCTTTCTTTACACCTCGGGCACGACGGGGCGCTCCAAGGGGGCGATGCTGACGCATGAGAACCTTGTGTCGAATGCCGAGGTTCTGGTCGATTACTGGCGTTTCACCGGGGATGACGTGCTGCTGCACGCGCTGCCGATCTTTCACACGCACGGGTTGTTCGTGGCCACAAACATCATGCTTCTGGCCGGCGGGTCGATGATATTTCTGCAGAAATTCGATATAGATCAAGTGGTTGAGGCCCTGCCGCGCGCGACGGCGATGATGGGTGTGCCCACCTTCTACACCCGGCTGCTGGACGATCCGCGCTTCACCCGCGACCTCGTGGCGCATATGCGACTGTTCGTGTCAGGGTCGGCGCCATTGCTGTCAGAGACACATGTAGCGTTCGAGGAGCGTACGGGACTCCGCATATTGGAACGATACGGCATGACCGAGACCAACATGAACACCTCCAACCCTTACGCGGGCGCGCGGCGCGCGGGCACGGTGGGCTTTCCGCTACCGGGGGTGGAGTTGAAGATCACCGATCCCGAGACCGGTGCGGACGTGGCGCAGGGCGCAACCGGCATGATCGAGGTGCGCGGGCCGAACGTCTTCAAGGGCTACTGGAACATGCCCGAAAAGACCGCCGAGGAACTGCGCGACAACGGCTTTTTCATCACCGGCGATCTGGGGCTGATCGACGACCGTGGCTATGTGCAGATCGTCGGCCGGGCCAAGGATCTCATCATTTCAGGGGGTTACAATATATATCCCAAGGAAGTCGAAGCGATTCTCGACGACCAGCCCGGCGTGCTGGAAAGCGCGGTGGTGGGTCTGCCGCATCCCGATCTTGGCGAGTCCGTGGTGGGTTTTCTCGTGCCGCGCGCGGGGGCGGATCCCGATCCTGACGCCATTGCCGAGGTGGCGGGCAAGAGGCTGGCAAGGTTCAAGCATCCGCGGCGGCTGATCGTTCTGGACGCCCTGCCGCGCAACACGATGGGCAAGGTGCAGAAGAACGTCTTGCGCGACCGATATGCGGACATGTTCACCGCAAAGTGACCGCCGCAGGACCCGACGGCGCGACCGGGTGCGTACAACGCGTACATTTATCGGGTCAAAATGTACGCAATCCGGCCGCGTCCGCCTGCCGGCTTGTCGCGTGGCGCGCCGGCGCTTTATTGTCTGATGCAGTGGTCGCTCTGGAGGCGCAAGATGCACTGGATCCCAAGCCCGGCGAAGAGCGCGATTTTCGTGGGCTGTGCCATGCTCGGAGTGTCGGGCCTTGGCTTTGCGGCCTATTCCATTGTGTTCGGTCTGCGCGGGCTTGGCCTCGATCTGTCGCAGGAGACCTACATTTATACCCCGGACAGCCTGCCGGCCAACCTTGCCGTGTTCTCGCACATGATGCTGGGCGGTCTGATCATGCTGCTGGCGCCCATGCAGCTGATCGGGCAGGTGCGGGCGCGGTATCCGTGGCTGCACCGGATCTCGGGGCGCGTGGTCGTTGCCGGGTCGATCATCACGGCGCTTGGCGGGCTGGGATATATCGGCCTGCGCGGTACCATCGCGGGGCCGCTGATGGATGCCGGTTTCGCGCTTTACGGCGGGCTGTTCCTGCTGGCGGCGGTGCAGGTGGTGCGGCTGGCGCGCGCCGGAGAGGTCCAGCGTCACCGGGCCTGGGCGCTGCGGCTGTTCGTGCTGATCATGGGGTCGCTGATCTTTCGGCTGCATTACACCATCTGGTATCTTCTCACCGACGGGCTGTGGAGCACGCGGCAGCTCGACGGGCCGTTCGATCAGGTGCAATACGTCGCCTTCTACCTGCCTTATCTCATCGTGCTCGAATTCTGGCTGCGGCGGCGGGCGGGTGCACCACAGGATGCACGCCCGGGATAATTTGACCGCACTTGTTATCGCATTGCCCTCGCGGCATCTTGTGTGAGGCACCGAGCGCGCTAATCTATTGTACAGGGGCGGTCGGAAAATACGCAGACGCCACCGTCGCATGGGACAAGGAAACCGGCGGTTGCTGTTCGCGAAAAAGCCCGGAGCGCCTCGGATGGGCGGAGCGGTGATGGATGCCCCCGCCCGGACACGTGTCAATTCCGGCAACGGATGCCTTTTCTGAAGGAGCGTCGACCAAATCATGAGCAGCCCAACAATCCTCGATGACTTTCAAAGCCGCTTTGCCGAGCGGCGCATGCGCGAGATGAGCCTTCAGGACTATCTGAACGGCTGTCGCGACGATCCGGCCCTTTATGCCAGTGCCGCCGAGCGGTTGCTGGACGCGATCGGCGAGGCCGAGGTCATCGACACCTCGACGGATGACCGGCTTGGCCGCATCTTCCAGAACCGCACGATCCGGCGGTATCCGGCCTTTGACGATTTCTACGGTCTGGAGGAGACCATCGAGCGTGTGGTCGCCTTCCTGCGCCATGCCGCGCAAGGTCTGGAGGAGAAAAAGCAGATCCTCTACCTGCTCGGCCCTGTCGGCGGGGGTAAATCCTCGCTTGCCGAACGGATGAAGGCGCTGATGGAAGAGCGGCCGATCTATGTGCTGAAGGCTGGCGACAAGATCAGCCCGATCTATGAAAGCCCGCTTGGCCTGTTCGATCCCGAGCATGACGGCGCCGCGCTGGAGCGCGATTACGGCATCCCGAAACGGCGCCTGCCGGGCATGTGTTCGGCCTGGGCGATCAAGCGGCTGGACGAGTTCGAGGGCGACGTGTCGCGCTTTACCGTGGTCGAGCTGCACCCGTCGCGCCTGCGCCAGATCGCCGTCGCCAAGGCCGAACCGGGCGACGAGAACAATCAGGATATCTCGACCCTTGTCGGCCGGCCCGATATCCGGATGCTGGAATTCTACAGCCAGGACGACCCCGACGCCTACAGCTATTCGGGCGCGCTGAACATCACGACGCAAGGCCTGCTGGAATTCGTCGAGATGTTCAAGGCGCCGCAGAAGATGCTGCACCCGTTGCTGACCGCCACGCAGGAGCGCAACTATGTCGGCTCGGAGAATCTCGGGGCGATGCCGTTTCAGGGCATCATCATGGCCCATTCCAACGAATCGGAATGGCGCAGTTTCCGGTCCAACCGCAACAACGAGGCGTTTCTGGACCGTATCAGTCTGATTCGGGTGCCCTATTGCCTGCGTGTCGATGAAGAGGCGAAAATCTACCGCAAGCTGCTGGCGCAGTCGGAACTGTCCGAGGCCCCCTGTGCGCCCGACACGCTGGAGATGATGGCGCGGTTTTCGGTCCTGACCCGGCTGAAGCCGCATGAAAACTCCAGCCTGTTCGCCAAGATGCAGGTCTATAACGGTCAGGATCTGAAAGGCTCGGACCCGCAGGCGCGCACGGTTCTGGAGTACCGCGATACCGCCGGGATCGACGAGGGGATGTCGGGCACCTCGACGCGGTTTGCCTACAAGGTGCTGTCGGAGACGTTCAATTTCGACACCACGGAGGTTGCGGCCGACCCTGTCCATCTGATGTATGTGCTGGAACAGGCGCTGCGGCGCGAGCAGATGGACCCGGAGACAGAGCAGCGTTACGTGACGCTCATCAAGGAGGAACTGGCCCCGCGCTATGCCGAGCATATCGGCAAGGAGATCCAGAAGGCGTATCTGGAATCCTACGAGGAATACGGCCAGAACCTGTTTGACCGCTACATCGCCTATGCCGATGCCTGGGTCGACGGGCAGGATTACAAGGATCCCGATACCGGCCAGATCTTCGATCTCGACATCCTGGACCGCGAATTGCAGAAGACCGAGCGGCCGGCGGGCATCCGCAACCCGCGCGACTTCCGCAACGAGGTGGTGAAATACGCGCTGCGTCAGCGCGCTCAGGGCGAGGGCAAGAACCCGCGCTGGACCTCGTATGAAAAGATCCGCGACGTGATCGAACAGCGGATGTTCAGCCAGATCGAGGAGTTGCTGCCGGTCATCACCTTCGAGTCCAAGCAAGACGAGGAAAGCGCCGACAAGCACCGCGCGTTTCTCAACCGCATGATGGAGCGTGGCTATACCGAACGGCAGGTCCGCCGGCTGGTGGAATGGTACATGCGGATGCGCGATGCCGGCTGAGCTGCATGTCCGTCGACAGAAGAAGGGTTTGAGTGATCGCGTCCATGACCATAATTGACCGAAGACAGAACCCGTCGGGCCGCAATTTCGGCAATCGCCAGCGGTTCATCGAGCGTGCCAAGAGCCGTCTGCGGCAGGCCGTGAAGGACAATATCCGCTCGCGCAGCATCACCGACACCACCTCGAACGAGCGGGTGGTGATCCCGTCGGATGACATCCAGGAGCCGGTGTTTCAGCGCGACGCCGCCACCGGCCGGCGCAGCGGCGTGTTGCCCGGCAACCGCGAATACCAGTCCGGCGACAGGATTCCGCGCCCGTCGGGCGAAGGTGGCGGCGGCGGATCCAACGCAAGCGAAGACGGCGAGGGCGAGGACAGCTTCGCCTTCACCCTTTCGCGTGACGAGTTTCTCGATCTGCTGTTCGAGGATCTGGCGCTGCCGGACATGCTGGCGAAAAAGCTCAAATCGGTGGAGACGACGCGCACGCGGCGGGCCGGCTACACGACCTCGGGTCCGGCGACGCGGCTCAACATGGTAAGGTCGCTGCGCCGGTCTCTGGTGCGGCGCGCGGCGCTCGACCGGCCGGGCGCCGCGGCGGTCGAGGAGCTGGAGCGCGAGCTTGCGCGGCTTGAGACGGGCGAGATCGTGCCGGCCGACGGGCGGGATCCGCAAACCCGCATCGCCGAGTTGCAGGAGGCGTTGGAGCGCGCGCGGCGCAAGCGCGCGAAGGTGCCGTTCCTGGACCCCATCGACCTGCGCTACAACCGGGTGGAGCCGCAGCCCGAACCGATCGCGCAGGCGGTGATGTTCTGCCTGATGGATGTGTCGGCGTCGATGGACGAGGACATGAAGGGGCTGGCCAAGCGGTTCTTCATGCTGCTGCATCTGTTTCTGGCGCGCCATTACGAGCATGTGGAGGT
The DNA here is from genome assembly GCA_041685435.1 of Roseovarius sp. Taxonomy (GTDB): domain Bacteria; phylum Pseudomonadota; class Alphaproteobacteria; order Rhodobacterales; family Rhodobacteraceae; genus Roseovarius. Next base: position 44,287 of record JAWLFT010000003.1, on the reverse strand, counting down.
GGTGTTCATCCGCCACACGCAGCGCGCCGAGGAGGTCGACGAGCAGACCTTTTTCGAGGGGCGCCAGACCGGCGGCACCATCGTCTCGACCGCGCTGGAGGAAATGCTGCGCATCGCCGAGGCGCGCTATCCGGCGGACGAATACAACATCTATGTCGCGCAGGCCTCGGACGGGGACAACCTGTCGCGCGACGTGGACATCTGCGCCCGCCTGCTGACCGAGAAGATCCTGCCGATGGCGCAATACATGGCCTATGTCGAGATCATGCCACAGCGCGAACGCTTCAGCCTGTCGCCCCGGCGCGAAAGCGATCTGTGGCAGGGTTACGCGCCGGTCGCGGACGCCAATCCCGGCCTTGCGATGCGGCGGATCGCCGAGGCGCGCGACATTTTCCCGGTGTTCCGTGATCTGTTCCGGACCGAAGGAGCCACGGAATGACCGCAGACCAGACCGCCACGCCCCTGTTTCAGGGGCCGTCGTGGGATTTCGAGACGCTCAGCCGCACCCATGACGCGATCGAGGCCATTGCCCGCGACGAGTTGGGGATGGATCCCTACCCGACCCGGCTGGAGGTCGTGTCGTCCGAGCAGATGCTTGACGCCTATGCCTCGACCGGCATGCCGCTGAACTACCCGCACTGGTCGTTCGGCAAGAGGTTCGCGCAGCAGGAGATGCTGTATCGCAAGGGCTTCCAGCAGCTTGCGCTGGAAATCGTCATCAATTCCGATCCCAGCCTGTGCTACATCATGGAGGACAACACGATGGCCGCGCAGGCCACCGTGATTGCCCATGCCGCTGTCGGTCACAACCATTTCTTCCGCCATAACGAGGTGTTCCGCGCCTGGACCGAGGCCGACACCGTGCTGGACGAGTTGCGCCACGCGCGCGGCTTCGTGATGGAGTGCGAGGAACGCCACGGGCGGGCGGCCGTCGAGGAGGTGCTGGATGCCGCGCATGCGCTGTTTGCGCATGGCGTGGACCGCAACCGCAACGCCAAGCATCCCGACCCGGCCGAGGTGCGCGCCCGGCTGGCCGAGCGGCGGCGCGAAGCCCGCGACGAGGCCGACGAGCTGTGGCTGCGCACCGTGCCGCAGCAGTCCGAAGACACCGGCGCCGATGCCGAGGCCGACGAGCGCCGCGCGCTGGGCCTGCCGGAAGAGAACATCCTGATGTTTCTGGAGCATCACGCGCCGCTTCTGGCCGATTGGCAGCGCGAATTGCTGCGCATCGTGCGCTGGTTCTCGACCTATTTCGAGCCGCAGCGCCAGACCAAGCTGATGAACGAGGGCTGCGCGACCTGGACGCATTTCGAGATCATGACCCGGCTGCGCGACAAGGGGTTGATCGAGGATGGCGCCTATCTGGAATTTCTCGATCTGCATTCGATGGTGGTGGCGCAGCCGACCTTCGATCATCAGGGCTATTCGGGGCTGAACCCTTATGCGCTGGGCTTCGCGATGATGCGTGACATCGTGCGCATCTGCACCGAGCCCACCGAGGAGGATACCGCGTGGTTTCCCGACATCGCCGGCAATCATGCCCCGATGGAGACGCTGCGCCATGCCTGGGCCGAGTTCCGCGATGAAAGCTTCATTCGGCAGTATCTGTCGCCGAAGGTCATCCGCGACTGGCGTCTGTTCCAACTGGTCGATGATCGTGCGGCCCCGGACTATGTCGTGGGCGCGATCCATGACGACGCCGGGTATCGCGATGTGCGCCGGGCGCTGGCCGACCAGTATGATCCGGCCGTCCTGTCGCCACGGATCGAGGTGACCGGGGCCGATCTGCGCGGCGACCGCACGCTGCATCTGTGCCATTCGGTCGAGGATGGCCAACAGCTTGATCCGCTGGAGGCGCGGCGCGTGCTGCGACACCTGCGCCGGCTCTGGGGCTATGATGTCAGCCTGGTGGAGCGGGATGCGGCCACCGGGTCCGAGCTGTTCACCTTTCGCAGCGACGAGTTCTGACGCGGCGCGGGTGGGTCAGGCCGCGATCACCGTGCCGGCGGCGATCATCGCCTCGATTTGCGCCGCGTCGTAGCCGGCCTCTTGCAACACTTCGCGGCTGTGCTGGCCAAGGACCGGGGCCGCGCGTCGCAGGCTTGCGGGTGTCTCGCTGAACTTGACCGGATGGCCCAGCGTCCTGACGCGCCCGGCCACCGGGTGATCGACCTCGAGGATCATGTCGCGCGCCTGCGCCTGCGGGTCGGCCTGCATCTCGAGGATGTCGAGCACCGGCCCGGCCGGCAGGCCGGCATGCTCCATCCGCTCCAGCCAGACCGCCGAGGGGTCCTGCCGAAGGTAGCCGTTCAGGATTTCTTCCAGTTCCGCCAGGTGCTGCATGCGGTCGTGGTTCGAGGCAAAGCGCGGATCGTCGTTCAGTTCCGGCGCGCCGATCACGTCGAGAAATCGCAGCCAGTTGCGCTGATTTGCGGCGCCCACATTGATCCAGCCATCGGCGGTCTCGAAGGCCTGATAGGGGCCGTTCAGCGGATGCGCAGAGCCCATCGGGCCGGGGGCGACACCGGTGGCAAAGGCAATCGCGGACTGCCAGTAGGTCTGCGTGATCGCCGCCTCGAACAGCGAGGTGTCGACCTTTTGTCCCTGCCCTGTCTGCAGCATCCGGGCATAGGCGGCCGACACCCCCATGGCCGCCACGATCCCGGCGGTGATGTCGGAAACCGGCGCGCCGGTCTTGACGGGCGGGCGGCCCGGCCCTTCGCCGGTGATCGACATCAGCCCCGACATGCCTTGCGCGATGAGATCGAACCCGCCGCGCTCCGCGTAGGGCCCGGTGCGCCCGAAACCGGAGATCTCGCAATAGATCAGGCGCGGATTGATCGCGCGCAGATCCTCGTATCCCAGCCCCAGCCGTTCCATCGTGCCCATGCGGTAATTCTCGATCACCACATCGGCCTCTGCCAGCAGGCGGTGCAGCGCCGCGACGCCGCCCGCGTCCTTGAGGTTCAGCGCCACGCCGCGCTTGTTGCGGTTCATCATCATGTAGGCGGCGGATTCGCCCCCTATGGCGGGCGGCACGAACCGGCGGCTGTCATCGCCGTCGGGCTTTTCCACCTTGATCACATCCGCGCCCATATCGGCCAGCATGAGGCCGCAGACCGGCCCGGCCATGATATGCGCCAGTTCGATCACCTTCATGCCGGCAAGCGGGCCTGAATGGGTCATGTTCCGCTCCAGTCCGGTTCTTGCTTGGCGAGGAACGCCTCCAGCCCGTGGCGGAAGTCGCGGCTCATGTAGCACATCTCGATCAGGTCGGAATCCTCGACGCGGGTGGCGGCGGCGATCCGGCGCATCGCCTCCTTGGTGGCGCGCAGGGTCAGCGGGGCCATCTGCGCCAGCGTATCGGCCAGGGCGTCGGCGCGGGCCGTCAGCGCGTCCTCGTCGGGCAGCACCTCCGTTATCAGGCCGCAGCCTCGTGCGTCTTCGGCGCCCAGCAGGCGGGCGGTGAAGATCATCTCGCGCACCCGGCCCGCGCCCATCAGCGACGACAGCCGCGCGAGGTTGGCCGCCGACAGGCAGTTGCCGAGCGTGCGGGCGATGGGAAAGCCGAATTTCAGGTTGGCGGTCGCGATGCGGATGTCGCAGGCCCCGGCGATTGCCGCGCCCCCGCCGGTGCAGGCGCCGTTGATCGCGGCCACGGTGGGCAGCTTGCAGCGTTCGACTGCATCCAGAACGCCCTCGATCTTCGCCTCGTAATCGGCGGCGTCCTGCGGTTTGTCGAAGGCGCGGAACTGCGTCATGTCGGTGCCTGCGGCGAACGCCTTGCCGCCCGCGCCGTGGATTACCACCGCACGGAGGCTGCCATCGGTCGGCACGTCGCGGCAAAGCTGCGCCAGCCCATCGTACATCTCAAACGTCAGCGCGTTGCGCGCCTGCGGCCGGTTGAAGGTGATCCAGAGGGTTTGCCCCCGAACTTGCGACACAATCTCGGTCATGGCAGCCCCCTAGCGGTAGAAATATTCGACAAGAAACAGCGGCACCGACGGCACGTAGGTGCACAAGAGCAGCACCAGCACGAGGACCATGACGAACCACACATTGACCTTGGACACCTCCCAGATATTGGCCCGCGCCACCGCGCAGGAGGTGATCAGCACCGAGGCCACGGGCGGCGTCTGTTGCCCGATGGCGAGGTTCAGCGTCACCACGAGCCCGAAATGCACCGGGTCGATGCCGGCGGCGGTGATCAGCGGAATCACGATCGGCACGACAAGGATGATCGCCGCCGCGGAATGCAGGAAGAATCCGATCACCAGGAAGAAGAAGTTGAGGATCAGCAGGATCGCCCATTGCTGATCGGTGATGTTGAGGATGCCTTCGGCCAGTTGCTGCGGGATCTGCGCGCGGGTCAGGAAGCCGCCCATCAGCACGGAGGCCGCGACCAGAAGCATGACGACGGCGGTCTGCATGCCCCCGTCCAGCATGGCGCGGCGCAGATGCTTGAGGTCGATCTGCCGGTACCACACCGACACCACGATGGCCGCGATCACCGCCAGCCCCGCCGCCTCGGTCGCGGTGACGAAGCCGCCGAAGATGCCGCCGAGGATGATCACCGGCAGCGAAAACGCCGGCAGCGCCTCCATGAAGGTCGCGCGCAGGCGCGGGATGTTGAACGCCTCCTCGGTCGGCAGGTCGTAGCGGCGGGCAAAGACATAGGCCACGAACATCAGTCCGAACGCGCCCAGAAGGCCCGGCACGACACCGGCGACGAACAACTGCTCGACCGAGGTGCCGGCCGAGGCCGCATAGAGGATCATCGGGATCGACGGCGGAATGATGATCGCCAGTGACGCCGAGGACGAGGTGACCGACGCCGCAAGCTCCTTGGAGTAGCCACGCTTTTTCATCTGCGGGATCAGGATGGAGCCCATGGCCGCCACATCCGCCACGGCCGACCCCGAGATTTCCGCGAAGAACAGCGAAACGCCGATATTCACCATCGCGAGGCCACCCCGGATGAATCCGATGATCGCCGAGACGAAATTGATCAGCCGGTCGGTGATGCCGCCCGCGTTCATGATCGCGCCCGCGAGCACGAACATCGGGATCGCGATCAGCGAGAACTTGGTCGACCCGTCATACATGTCGAGCGCGATGGTCACGAGGCTGCCCGGCCCTTCGCTCGCCATGAGGCCCATCACCCCGGCCAGCGCCAGCGCGACCGCGATCGGCACGTTGATGCAGATCATCGCCACGAGGGCTATGAAAATCGCCAGCATCAGCATCAGCGGCGCTCCTTGTGCTTGTCCATCTCGGTTTCGACCTCTTCCTCGATCTCGGCATGTTCCAGCGATATGCCGCGCGCGGTCTTGGACCAGTAATCCGGCAGGCTGAGCAATTGGCAGATGATGAACAGGATCGCGCCGATGGGGATCACCGACTGGGTGAACTGCACCGGCACCCATGGCAGCGAGGTCAGGCTGTCGCCGGCCAGCACCTCCAGCACCTGAAACCCCGCGCGCGCCATCAGCACGAAGAACAGAAGCACCAGCGCCTCGCCCACCAGCACCGCCGCCATGCGGGTGCGCGGCGGGATGGCCAGCAGCACGGAATCGAACCCGATATGCCGCCGGTGCAGCGCCGCGAGCGCCGAGCCGTAATAGGTGATCCATGCCAGCATGATTGCCGCCACCTCGTCATACCAGAAGTAGCTTTGTCCCATGAGGCGGGCGATCACCGCGAAGATCACGACCACCGTGAGACCGACCATCAGCAGGACCGTGATCCATTCCAGAAGCGTGCTTGCCATCCGGGTCGTGCGGTGAAGAAGAGCGTTCATGCGGGCCTGTCTTGCGCTGCATCGGCGCCCTCCCGGCACGCGCGTGCCGGGGTTGCTGCGCCATGGGTGTCAGGAAAAGATCCGGCGGCCCCGCAAAAGCGGGGCCGCCGAAGCCGCGCTCAGCTCGCGTTGCCGAGGGCAAGCACCGCGTCGATCATCTCCTGCCCGCCCTCGACGTCCTGGGCGAAGGCGTCATAGATCGGCTTGGACGCTTCGATGAAGGCCTCCTTGTCGGCCTCGTTGATCTCGACACCCGCCTCCTTGATCACGTCGAGCAGTTCGGTTTCCAGCTCCGCCGCCTTTTCATAGGTGAAGGTCTGGGTGTCGCCGGCGCAGTCGTTCAGCACCGCTTTCACCTCGTCGGACTGGTTGCCGAAGTGCTTTTGCGACGCGAGGACATAGGCTGGCGTGTAGACATGTCCGGTGATCGAGAGATATTTCTGCACCTCCTGGAACTTGGCCGAGGCGATCTGGGCATATGGGTTTTCCTGGCCGTCCATCACGCCGGTCTGAAGCGCGGTGAACACGTCGGAAAACGCCATCGGCGTCGGGTTGGCGCCGTATTCGCGGAACATCTTCACGCGCCATTCGCCGTTGGGTGTGCGCAGCTTGATGCCTTGCAGATCCTCGGGCGTGTTGATCGGGCGGGTGTTGTTGGTGATGTGGCGAAAGCCGTTCTCGGCGAGGCCGACGATGTGATAGCCACTGTCTTGGGCCGCGCTCTGGAACCTGTCCATCATCTGGTCCTGCACCCGGCGCATGTGGTCGCGATCCTTGATGATGTAGGGCATCTCGAAAATCCCGAAGATGCTGTCCACGGAGGACATCACCGACGAGGGCAGCGCGAAATCGACCTGGCCCAGCTTGAGCTTCTGCAGAAGCTCCTTGTCCTTGCCAAGCTGCGACGATCCGTAGGTCTGCACCTCGATGGATCCGCCGGACCTGTCGGCGACGCAGGCGGCGTAGTTGTTGACCGTCGCCTCGAACAGCGAGCCGGGCGCGCCGACATGGCCGAATTTCAGCGTGGTATCGGCGGCCGTGGCGGGCAGGGCCGCGAACGCGGCCACGACGGCGGTCATCAGTGTCTTTTTCATGGTCGTCCTCCCTTGGTTGCATGGTCCGCGCAGGCGTGCCCGCGCGGTGGTCTTGGTCTTGGTCGTGCCCGGGTCCGGGCCGGACAGGTTGCGCGCAGGCTCCTCCCGCCCCGCGCGCACCCTTGCGACGTCAGGCGGCGTCGCGCCTCGTGTCGCGTGTCTGGGCCAGCATCTCCATCGCGGCCTGAACGCCGCCCGCGCGGTACGGCACCCCCGCATCGCGCAGGCCCATTTCCACACCGGCGAGCGTGCCGATCAGCATGAGATCGTTAAAATCGCCCAGATGCCCGATGCGGAACACCCGGTCGGCCAGTTTCGACAACCCGTTGCCAAGCGACATGTCGTAATGGCGCAAGGTCACGCTGCGGAAATCATCGGCCGACTGCCCCTCGGGCAGCATCACCGCCGTCAGCACCGGCGAGCGGTCCGACGCCTTGTTGCACAGGACCTCAAGCCCCCAGGCCCCGACCGCCGAACGCGCCGCCGCGGCGTGCCGCCGGTGACGGGCAAAGACGTTGTCGAGCCCTTCCTCGTGCAGGATGTCGATCGCCTCGTTGAGACCGTAAAGCAGGTTGGTCGCGGGGGTGTAGGGAAAATATCCGGCCTCGTTGGGCCCCGCCATCTCTGCCCAGCTCCAGTAGGAGCGGACGAGGCCCGCAGTTTCCGAGGCTTTCATCGCCTTGTCGCTGACCGCGTTGAACGCGAGGCCCGGCGGCAGCATCAGCCCCTTCTGAGAGCCCGACACCGTCACGTCCACGCCCCAGTCGTCATGCCGGTACTCGACCGAGCCGAGCGAAGAGATGGTATCCACCATCAGAAGTGCGGGATGACCGGCGGCATCGATGGCGCGGCGGGTGGCGGCCACATCGGTGACGGATCCCGTCGAGGTCTCGTTATGGACGATACAGACCGCCTTGATCCGGTGGCCGGTATCGGCGCGCAGATGGTCCTCGATGGCCGCCGCATCGGCGCCGCTGCGCCAGTCGCCCTCGATGAAGACCGGGTCGAGGCCCAGCTTTTCGGCCAGTTTCTTCCAGAGGGTCGCGAAATGCCCGGTTTCGTACATCAGCACCGTGTCGCCCGGCGAGAGCGTGTTCACGAGCGCGGCTTCCCAGGCGCCGGTGCCCGAAGACGGGTAGATGACCACGCGCCCCTCGGTCCTGAAGATGGTCTTCATCCCGTCGAGCGCCCTCTTCCCGATATCGGCAAAGGCCGGCCCGCGGTGATCGATCACCGGGTAATCCATCGCCCGCAGGATGCGGTCGGGCACGTTGGACGGGCCCGGAATTTGCAGGAAATGACGGCCAGCGGTCATTGTCGTTCCTCCCAGAGTGACAGCACCTGTTCCCGTCGGGCCGGGCGATGTCGCCCTTGGCGCACGGGTTAATTTCCTTGAATTGAATTCTGAATTCAATATGTCTGTCAAGACATATCTCAAACCGCGATCGGATCGGGGGACCATGCTGGACAGCGCAATCGAAGACCGCCTGCGCCGTGAGGTGCGGGGCGAGGCCCGCTTTGACGCCTTCTCGCGCGGGCGCTATGCCACCGATGCCTCGATCTACCAGATCATGCCGGCGGGGGTGATCGTGCCCCGCGAGACGGGCGATATCGCCGCGGCCCTGGATGCCGCGCGCGAGGCCGGCATGCCGCTGACCATGCGCGGCGGCGGCACCTCGCAATGCGGGCAGACGGTGGGGGCCGGGCTGATCGTCGATTGCTCGAAACATCTCGACCGGATCGTTGAACTGGATGTCGCCGGCCGGCGCGCTGTGGTCGAGCCGGGGATCGTTCTGGATGATCTCAACCGGGCCCTGAGGCCGCACGGGCTGTGGTTTCCGGTCGATGTCTCGACCGCCTCGCGCGCCACCATAGGCGGCATGGTGGGCAACAATTCCTGCGGCGCGCGGTCGTTGCGCTATGGCACGACGCGCGACAATGTGGAGCGGATCGAGGGCTTCCTCGCCGATGGCACGCCGTTCGATTTCGGCCCCGGATCGGGCAACCGCGTGCCCGAGGCGCTGTTGCGGCAGTTGCTGGATCTGGGTTCGCGCGAGGCCGGCGAGATCGAGGCGCGCTTTCCCAAGGTGCAGCGCCGGGTGGGCGGCTACAACATCGATGCGCTTGTGCCGGGCGAGACCCCGGTCAACCTGGCCCATCTGCTGATCGGGTCCGAAGGTACGCTGGCCACCTCCACGGCTATCGAGATCAGGCTGTCGCCGCTGGCCTCAAGCACCCGTGTCCTTGGCGTCTGCCATTTCCCCAGCTTCCGCGCCGCGATGGAGGCGGCGAAACCGCTGGTGGCGCTTGGTCCCACCTCGGTCGAACTGGTCGACAGGACGATGATCGATCTGGCCCGCGCGATCCCGATCTATTCCCGCACGCTGGAGCAGTTCGTGCGCGGCGATCCCGCGGCGATGCTGCTGGTCGAGTTTGCCGACACCCCGCCCGAGAACGACGCGAACATGCGCCGCCTTGCCGATACCGTGTCCGATCTCGGCTATGGCTTCGGCAAGGGCGGCACCTTTGAAGGTGGCGTGGTCGAGGTCCGCGACATGGCGCTGGCCGCCGATATCGGGGAATTGCGCAAGGCGGGCCTCAACATCATGATGTCGATGAAGGACGAGGGCAAACCCGTCTCCTTCGTCGAGGATTGCGCGGTGCCGCTCGATCATCTGCCCGAATATACCGACAGGCTGACGGAGGTGTTCAGGCGCCACGGCACCAACGGCACGTGGTATGCGCATGCCTCGGAAGGATGTCTGCATGTACGGCCGGTCCTCAACCTCAAGCTGGAGAAGGATGTGCGCGCCATGCGCGAGATCGCCGAGGCGGCGTTCGGGATGGTGCGCGAGTACAAGGGGTCGCATTCCGGCGAGCATGGCGACGGCATCGTGCGGTCGGAATTTCACGGGGCGATGTTCGGCCCGCAGATCCTGCGCGCCTTCGAGGAGGTCAAGGCGGCGTTTGATCCCGGGACCCGCCTCAACCCCGGCAAGATCGTGCATGCGCCGAAGATGGATGACCGCAGCCTGATGCGCTATCCCCCCG
>JAWLFT010000003.1:0-34242 GCA_041685435.1 Roseovarius sp. | reverse complement strand
TGGCCGTGGGCTTGCGCGGGCTGATCGGCCTGCGCAACCGGGTGCCGTTTCTCGCCGCGCTGGGCGAGCGGATCACGGGGCTGGCGCGCGCCCGGTCGCTGCCGCTGTTCCGGGGGGATTTCTTCCGGGATTCCGAGGTGACAGGCGCCCGCATGTCTGCGACGGTCGGCAAGGTGATCCTGTTCACCGACACGTTCAACCGCTGGATGGAGCCCGGGATCCCCCGCGCCGCCCTGCGCGTGCTGCGGCGCGCGGGCTACGAGGTGATCACCGCCCATACCCCCGGTCGGCCGCTTTGTTGCGGGCGCACATACCTTGCGGCGGGCATGATCGACCGGGCGCGCGCCGAGGCGCGGCGCACACTGGACGCGCTCTTGCCGCATGTCCGCGCGGGGGTGCCGGTGGTGGGGCTGGAGCCCTCGTGCCTGCTGACCCTGCGCGACGAGTTTCTGACGCTGTTGCCCGGCGACGAGGCGCGCCTGCTGTCGGAAAACGCCTTTCTCTTCGAGGAATTCCTGATGCGCGAGGCGCGTGCCGGCCGGCTCGACCTACCGCTTGCCGATCTGCGGCGGACCGCCCGTGTCCATGGGCATTGCCACCAGAAGGCGGCGGGCGTGATGGGCGACATGGCGCAGGCCCTCGCGCTGATCCCCGGCCTTGATCCCCGGTATATCGAAAGCAGTTGCTGCGGCATGGCCGGCGCTTTCGGCTATCAGGCGGAAACCCTCGACGTGTCGCTCGCGATGGGTGAGCTGTCCCTGCTGCCCGCCATCCGCGCGGCTCGCCCCGAGGATCTGCTGATCGCCAACGGCACCTCCTGCCGTCACCAGATCGCCGATGGCACAGGACGCCACGCGGTGCATGTCGCAGAGCTTTTCGACAGGGCGTCGGAAAATGCGGTAAGGGATGGGTGCCGCGATGACTGACCAAGGCCGGGAGGCCCCGATGACCGGACCCGCACCAGATCCGATCGGCCGCACCGCGCTGGCCGTCGAGATCACCAACCGCCTGCGCCAGATGATCCTCGAGGGCCAGTTGCAGCCGGGTGAGAAGATCAACGAAAAGCGGCTGACAGAGCAGTTCGGCGTGTCCCGCACCCCCTTGCGCGAGGCGCTCAAGGTGCTGGCCAATGAAGGTTTGCTCGACCTCATCCCGAATCGCGGCGCGGTCATCACCCGCCAGAGCGAGGCCGAACTGGCCGAGGTGTTTCGCGTTCTGGCCGCGCTGGAAGGGCTGGCCGGGGAACTGGCGGCGGAGCAGGCCGACGGTGCCGCGCTGGAAGAGATCGCGACGCTGACGCGCGATCTGCGCCAGAGCTTCGAGAAATCCGACCGGCCGACCTATTTTCGGATCAATCAGGCGATCCACAACGCGATCCTCGCGGCGGCGGGCAACGACACGCTGTGGCGCTCGCATGAATTGCTGGCATTCCGGGTGCAGCGGGCGCGCTATCAGGCCAACCTGACGCCCGAGCGCTGGCGCGCGGCGGTCGAGGAACACGAGGCCATCGCCGCGGCGCTGTGCGCGCGCGATGCGGCCCGCACCGCGCGGCTCATGCAGGATCACATGATCAGGAAATACGCCTCGATCCGGGCCAAGGCGGAAGGCTGAGCCGGTATTTGCGGAGCGTCGCGGGAGGACGGTGCCATCGAAGGGGTCCGGCCCTGGCCTTGATCGGACGTTGCGCAGTTTCCAGCCAGATCGCGGTGCCGGGTTGCGGCCCGGCGATGCGCTGCGGCGCGTGCCGCGTCTTGATTGCGCACATGATCAACTGGCCTCAATGTCGGCAAAGGCCAGTCCCCACGCCTGTCTCGCCGGGTTTATAAAACCTCTATGGGCTCCAAGCCATCACCTGATCTCTTCAGTCGGGCCGCATTGCGCGCGCCGTCGCGGGGGTCATCCGTCTCGGCCAATCTGTCAGGCCGGATGCCTAGATCTCTCTGGACAGCAGACGGTCGGCGGCGATCGCGGCAGAGGTGCGGTTGTCGACGCCCATCTTCTGGAAGATCTGTTCGAGATGCTTGTTGACGGTGCGCACCCCCATGCCGAGGATTGCGCCGATGTCGCGGTTGGTCTTGCCGAGGGTCAGCCAGTAGAGCACCTCGGCCTCGCGGGCGGTGAGGTTGAATCCCTGTTGCAGCGTCGCGTTGTTGTTGCCGCGTTCCTCACAGGACACCCTGACGAGGCGCTCTTGCGTGGCAGACACGCACAGGAACCTGAAGATCAGCCCGGCATGGGCGAGGTCGGATGAGGCCGAGACCGGGCGCGCGGCGCAGGCGGCCATCCACCGTCGCAGCACCGCCCAGTCGAGATCGGGGGCGCTGCGGTCGACGATGTCCAGCGCCTTTTGCGTGCCCCACAGGATCTGCATCTCGGCATCGAAGGCCAGCACCGCGCGACCGACCGAATCGAGCGCGTCGCGGGCGCTCTGGATCAGCTTGGAATTGACGATATGGGTCGTCACGCGGGCGAGCATCTCGTCGAGGATGACGGGTTTGGTGATGTAATCCACGCCACCGGCGCGCAGCCCTTTCAGGATATGCGGCTGGTCGCACAGCCCGGTCATGAAGATCACCGGCGACAGCACTGCGCCCGGCCCGAACTTGAGCGCGCGGCAGGTGTCGAACCCGTCCATGCCCGGCATCACCGCATCCATCAGGATGACATCGGGGCTGACCCGGTGGGTCACGTCGATCGCCGATTTGCCATCGCGGGCGAGCAATACCGTCATCCCGTGATGCTCGAGCGCGGTCGAGACCATGTTGAGCTGATCGGGGTTGTCATCGACCACCAGCGCGATGCTGCGCGGCCCGAGATCAGGGGGTTTCATGAGGCTCCTCCGCAAGAAGCGTCGCGATGGCGTCGAAATCGAACCGCTCCAGCCGGGCGGTCAGCCGCCGCATCAGGGACGGGCAGCAGCGACCGGTGACCGCAAGCTGCGCCAGATGTGTGCGCAGCGCGCTGGCATGGCCGATCTGCGCATGCTGCAGCAGTTCCGCGCGGTCGGTCGGCGACAGCGCCTGAAAGGGATCGTCAGTCTGGGGCGCCTGTTGGTCGAGCGTCAGGGTGATCTTGAGCAGGTCCGCGATCTGCAGCACCAGATCGTCGAGGTTGTAGGGCTTGGTGATGAACGCGTCATGCAGGCTGAGACCGTCGCGCGGGCCGGCCTGATCCGTCGCGTGCCCGGAGATCATGATGATCGGGATGGACCGCTGCGACCCTTCGCGCAGTTCCTTGGCCAGCGACCAGCCGTCGCGCTCCGGCATGTCGATATCGAGCAGCAGGATATCGGGCACCGCATCCTCCATCAGAAGCCGTGCCGCGTCGGCCGAGGTGACGGTGACGACGAAGAACCCGAGGTGGCTGAGATAATTGTCGGCCAGCGCCAGGTGATTGAGATCGTCGTCCACCACCATCACCGTCTTGCGCTGGCCTTCATAGCCTGAAAACCGCAGGTCGCGCCCCTCTTCGGCCTGATTGAGATCCTCGAAGGCGCCCGGCGAGATCGAGGGCAGCATCAGGCGCACGGTGAAGGTGCTGCCCTTTCCGGGTGTGCTGTCGACCGCGATATCGCCGCCGAGGATTTCCACCAGCAGCTTGGTGATCGTCAGGCCCAGACCCGAGCCCGGAACGCTGTTGCGGTTGGCGCGCTCGAACGGGCGCCAGATGCGGGCCATCTGATCGGGTTCTATTCCCAGGCCGGTATCGGACACCGTGATGATCGCCACCTCGTTGCGATAGGTCAGGTCCAGCGTCACGCGGCCGCGCTCGGTATAGCGGATGGCGTTCGACAGAAGGTTGATGACGATCTGGCGCAGGCGTTTCTCGTCCGAGCCCACCAGCGTCGGCAGGCGGCCATGGGTGGTGAGGGTGAAGGCAAGGCCCTTGTCGGCGGCCTCGGCGTCGAAGATGTCCGATACCTGTCTGAGGAACATGTGCAGGTTGATGCGGTCGCGCATGATCTCCAGCCGCCCGGCCTCTATGCGGGAGATGTCCAGCAGGCCCTCGATCAGCCCGGCGAGATGCTCGCTCGATCGGCGGATGCTGGATATCGAGGAATGCCACGGTGTCAGCCCCGGATCCTTTTCGAGAAGCTGGGCAAAGCCGTAGATCGCGTTGAGCGGCGTGCGCAATTCGTGGCTGAGGCCGGACATGTAGCGCGTCTTGGCCAGATTGGCGGCCTCGGCCTTTTCCTTGGCCTGTTGCAGGGCGCGGTCGGTCCGGTCATGCGCGCGGATCTCCTGCAGCAGGCGCTCGGTCTGGCGTTCGGTCTCGGCGCGCGCGTTGCGCCGGCTTTCGCCGATCAGGATGAACATCCACACGACGATGCCGATCACGATCAGCACCGTGCCGAAGATGACCGTCAGCACCGCGTCGAAATTGGGCGCGCCGGCGATGTTGCGGATCATCAACAGCAACAGCCCGAAGGTTGCCGATATCAGCGCCGTGGCCGCGCCGAACCGCGCCAGCCGCGAGGTCATCGCGTGCGCGGCCGGTGCCGGCAGCCTGTCGAAGATCGCTGTGTTCACCGCCGCATCAAAGCGCCCGTCGGGACGGCAGAGATCGCCGCAGGCGGTGTCGAGCGTGCAGCAGAGCGAGCAGATGGTGCCGCCGTGAAACGGGCATTGCGACATGTCCTCGCCGTCAAAGCCGTAGCCGCAGACCACGCAATCCCGCAGCCCGGCCGCGCCCGGACCCGTATCGACCTGCGTCAGATAATAGCGGCCGCGCGTGGCATGGGCGATCATTGGGGCCAGGGCGAAGGCGACAATGAGCGCGATGAAGGACGACGCCGCCTTGGCCTCCGGTCCCAGAAACCCGGCATAGGCCATGAGCGAAACAACACAGCCGATCAGCATCGCCCCGGTCCCCACCGGATTGACATCATGCAGATGCGAGCGCCGGAACTCGATCCCCCTGGGGCTGAGTCCGAGCGGCTTGTTGACCACGAGATCCGCCACCAGCGCCCCGATCCACGCCACCGCGACATGCGAATAAAGCCCGAGCACATGCTCCAGCCCGGTGAACACGCCCAGTTCCATCAGCATCAGCGCGATCGCCACGTTGAACACCAGCCAGACGACGCGTCCGGGATGGCTTTGTGTCAGCCGCGAAAAGAAGTTCGACCACGCGATCGACCCGGCATAGGCGTTGGTCACGTTGATCTTGAGTTGCGAGAGCACCACGAACGCGCCCGTGAGCCCAAGCACAAGCGCCGGATTGCCGAGCGCCTGATCGAAGGCCACGTAATACATCCATGTCGGATCGGATGCGTCTTCGAGCGGCACGTTTTCGCGCAGCGCGAGGGTCACGAGATAGGATCCGGCGATCATCTTCAGCACGCCCAGAACCGACCATCCGGGACCCGCCACCAGCACCGACATCCACCATTTGCGACGCTCGGCGCGGGTCTTGGGCTCTGGCAGGAAGCGCAGGAAATCCACCTGCTCGCCGATCTGCGCGATCAGCGCGAAGACCACGCCCGACGCCGCGCCCAGCATCATCAGCCGCGCGCCGTCGGGGATGTCGGTGTTGCCCTCAAAGCTGGTCCAGGCGTCGATGTCGTAGCCGACGAAGGCCAGCAGACCGAAGGGCAGCACATGCAGCAGCACCCACAAGG
This sequence comes from Roseovarius sp., assembly GCA_041685435.1. Taxonomy (GTDB): domain Bacteria; phylum Pseudomonadota; class Alphaproteobacteria; order Rhodobacterales; family Rhodobacteraceae; genus Roseovarius. The sequence continues at coordinate 28,622 of JAWLFT010000003.1, read as the reverse complement.
GCTGTGTCCATGTCTGGAAGGCCGAGATCTTGGAGAAGCCGTGCATCACGATCGGGATCACCACCAGCGAGCTGACCACGTAGCCGATGAAAATCGGCAGCCCCAGCGTGAATTCGAGCGCCAGCGCGAGGATCGCCGCCTCGAGCGCGAAGAAGATGAAGGTGAACGAGGCGTAGATCAGCGAGGTGATCGTGGATCCCAGATAGCCAAAGCCCGCGCCCCGCGTCAGCAGGTCGATATCCAGCCCGTAGCGCGCCGCGTAATACGAGATCGGCAACCCCGTCAGGAACAGCAGCGCGCCCACCAGCATGATCGCGGTGATCGCGATATCGAACCCGTAGCTCAGGGTGAGGGCCGCTCCGATCGCTTCGAGCGCCAGAAACGAGATCGACCCGATGGCGGTGTTGGCCACCCGCGCATAGCCCCAGCGACGCGCCCGCCGCGCGGTGAAGCGCAGGGCGAAATCCTCCATCGTCTCGTTGGCGACCCAACGATTGTATATGCGTTTCTCGCGCGTGGCCCGGAATGTCGCAACCATGTCCAACCCCATTGCAAGACGGGTGCCACCCTGCCCGAAGCAGGTTTCGGTCCTGCCGCTGCACATCGGAGGCCCCGATCGATCCCCCGAAATCAAGCATAGTGGGCAAAACGCGCAGGGACATACGTCATTTTACGTATACTGCAGCGCAGCATTTGCCGCGAGCATGAGTGCAGGCGGGTGGTTCAGGATCGCCCGAAATCGCAGCACTCAGCAAAGGGGTCGACATGTCTGACGAAACTTCTCGGGGCAAATCCGGTGAAATGAACCGCCGCGCGGTTCTGGCGGGAGGCACGGCGCTGACCGCCTCGCTTTTCCTGCCGAAATCGGTGAATGCCCAGGATTATCCGACCGCAGAGATCAACGCCACGGGGCTGGCCGTCACCGATGACGCGGTGACCATCGGCATCCTGCATTCGATCACCGGAACGATGGCGATCTCGGAGACCGGATCGGTGCAGGCCGAAAAGCTCGCCATCGAGCAGATCAACGCGCAGGGCGGCATCCTTGGGCGCAAGATCGACTATATCCAGGAAGACGGCGCCTCGGACTGGCCGACATTCGCCGAGAAGGCGCGCAAGCTGCTGGTCAATGACAAGGTCGCGTCGGTCATGGGATGCTGGACATCGGCCAGCCGCAAGGCGGTTCTGCCGGTCTTCGAGCAGCATAACGGCTTTCTCTACTATCCGACCTTCTACGAGGGGCTCGAGCAGTCGCCGAACGTGATCTATACCGGGCAGGAAGCCACTCAGCAGATCATCGCGGGTCTCAACTGGGTGACCGAGACCAAGGGCGCCAAGACATTCTATCTGCTCGGCTCGGATTACATCTGGCCGCGCACCTCGAACAAGATCGCGCGCCGGCATATCGAGAACTTCATGGACGGCACCAGCGTGGTGGGCGAGGAATACTATCCGCTGGGTCACACGCAGTTCAATTCGGTGATCAACAAGATCCGCCTGCGCAAGCCGGACGTGATCTATGCCATCGTCGTGGGCGGGTCCAACGTGGCCTTCTACAAGCAGCTGAAGGCCGCGGGCATCGACATGACCGAAGAGAGCCCGATCGTGCTGACGATTTCGGTGACCGAGGACGAGATCCGCGGCATCGGCGGCGAGAACATCGACGGCGCCTATGCCTGCATGAAGTATTTCCAGTCGCTCGACAACGAGAACAACATCGCCTTCGTGAAAGCGTTCAAGGAGATGTGGGGCGACGACATGGTGATCGGCGATGTCACGCAGGCGGCCTATCTCGGGCCGTGGCTGTGGAAGGCGGCGGTCGAGGCGGCGGGCAGTTTCGATGTCGACAAGGTGCGCGCGGCCAGCCCGGGGATCGAGCTGACCTCTGCGCCCGAAGGCTATGTCAAGGTGCACGACAACCATCACCTCTGGTCCAAGACCCGCGTCGGACACGCCAAGCCAGACGGCCAGTACGAGGTCGTCTTCGAGACCGCCGATCTGGTCGAGCCGAACCCGTTCCCCGAAGGCTATCAGTAACTCCCAGCCTCGCGGCCCGGCAGCACGCGCACCGGGCCGCGCTTTTTCACGGAACGCACCATCCAAGCGGGGCCGCCACATGTTTTCCGACTATTCCTGGGCCGATCTCGGCGCGATCGTCGCCATGCAGGGCTTTGCCGGGCTGACACTCTTTGCCGTGTTCGTGCTGATGGCGCTCGGGCTGGCGATCATCTTTGGCCAGATGGGGGTGATCAATCTCGCGCATGGCGAGTTCATGATCCTCGGGGCCTATGTCACCTATCTGGTGTCGGCCTTCTTTGCCGATTACATGCCAGCCCTGTTCAGCCTCTATTTTTTCGTCGCCATGTTTCTGGCGTTTCTGGCGTCCGGCGCGCTTGGCCTGCTGGTCGAATGGGCGATGATCCGGCATCTCTACAAGCGCCCGCTGGACACGTTGCTGGCGACATGGGGGCTGAGCCTCATCCTGCAGCAGACCTACCGGTCGGTGTTCGGCGGGCGCGAAGTCGGCGTCAGGCTGCCGGACTGGATGATGGGATCGCTGCCCGTGACCGGACTGATCGAGATCCCGATCAACGGGATTTTCGTGATGGTGCTGGCGCTTGGCATTTCGGTGGCGGTCTACATGATGCTATTCCGCTCGAACTGGGGCAAGCAGGTGCGGGCGATCAACCAGAACCGGGAAATGGCCTCGGCCGTGGGGATCAACACGGCGTGGACGGATCGGCTGACCTTCGGGATCGGCTGCGGTGTCGCGGGTGTCGCCGGATCGGCCTTCACGATGATCGGCTCGACCGGGCCGACATCCGGCCAGCTTTATATCGTGGATACGTTCCTGATCGTGGTGTTCGGCGGCACGGCCAGCATCCTTGGCACGATCGCGAGCGCCTTCTCGATCAGTCAGGCGCAGTCGATCATGGAATTCTTCCTGTCGGGGTCGATGGCGAAGGTTCTGACGCTGCTCGTGGTGGTCGGCATCCTGATGCTGCGCCCGCAGGGTTTGTTTTCCATGAAACTGCGCAAGTAAGGGATACGGGCCGATGACATCCTCCAGCTTCATGACGCGGAAAGAAGCCTTCGGGTTTCTGGTTCTCGCCGCGCTGATCTTCCTCGTGTTGCCGCTCGCGCTTGACGCGTTCCGCCTGAACCTCTTTGGCAAATACCTGACCTACGCCTTCGTGGCGGTCGGTCTGGTCCTGTTCTGGGGCATGGGCGGTATCCTGAGCCTTGGGCAGGGCGTGTTCTTCGGGCTTGGCGGCTATTGCATGGCGATGTTCCTCAAGCTCGAAGCCTCGACGCCGGAAAACACCGCGATCCAGTCCACCCCCGGCATCCCGGATTTCATGGACTGGAACCAGATCACCGCGCTGCCCGTCTGGTGGGAGCCGTTCAACAGTTTTGCCTTCGCGCTTTTCGCGGTCGTCGCGGTGCCGGTGGCGCTGGCCTTTGTCCTCGGGGTGGCGATGTTCACCCGGCGCGTCGGGGGCGTCTATTTCGCGATCATCACGCAGGCCCTGGCCGCGATCCTGACGATCCTGATCATCGGTCAGCAGGGATTTACCGGCGGTGTCAATGGCATGACGGACCTGCGCACAATGCTGGGCTGGGATATCCGGAGCGACGCGGCCAAGACCACGCTCTATTTCGTCAATGGGGTCTTGCTCTTTGCCGTGCTGATGGTGGCGCATTTCATCCGCAAATCCAAGCTGGGGCGCTTGCTGATCGCGATGCGGGACCAGCCCAACCGCGTGCGGTTTTCCGGCTACAACGTCGCCAGTTTCAAGATCTTCATCTTCTGCGTCGGGGCGGGTTTTGCCGGGATCGGCGGGGCGATGTTCACGCTGCAGGTGGGGTTCATGTCGCCCACGCTGGTCGGCATCGTGCCCTCGATCGAGATGGTGATCTTCTGCGCCGTGGGCGGCCGGCTGTCGATCATCGGCGCGGTCTACGGCGCGCTGCTGGTGAACTGGGCCAAGTCAACGCTGTCCGAAAGCTACCCGGAGCTGTGGCTCTTCGGGCTTGGCGCGCTGTTCATCGCGGTGGTGATGGCGTTTCCAAACGGTCTGGCGGGGATCTGGTCGGAGCGCATCGAGCCGCAGATCCTGCGCCTGTTCCGCAGCCGCAAAGACGACAAACCCGCGCCGAAAGGCGCCCCGGCAGAGTGACCCCAATGCAAGAGCGTTTCATTCTCAAGATCGAGGACCTCACGGTGTCCTTTGACGGTTTCAAGGCCGTCGATGGGCTGAACCTCTATATCGAGCCAAACGAGTGCCATGTCATCATCGGGCCGAACGGGGCTGGCAAGACCACCGTTCTGGACCTGATCTGTGGGCGCACGGCCGCATCGGGCGGGTCGGTGAAGTTCCACGACAAGGAGCTACTGAGCATGCGCGAGGATCAGATCGTGCATGCCGGCGTCGGGCGCAAGTTCCAGACGCCGTCGGTCTACGAGGATCTGACGGTCTTCGAGAATCTCGAACTGAGCTATCCCAGGGGCTACGGCGTGTTCGGGGCGCTGACCTTCCGGTGCGACGACACGATCCGGGTCCGCATCAACGAGATCGCCGAGACGATCTTTCTGGACGCCGTGCTCGATGAAAAGGCCGCCTTTCTCAGCCACGGGCAAAAGCAGTGGCTGGAGATCGGCATGCTGCTCATTCAGGATCCCGAGCTTCTGATGCTCGACGAGCCTGTGGCGGGCATGTCGGTGGCGGAACGCAAGAAGACCGCAGAGCTTCTGAAACGCATCATAGGAGACCGCAGCGTGATCGTGATCGAGCATGACATGGGGTTCGTCGCGGATATCGCGACCCGGGTCACGGTGCTGCATCAGGGGCAGCTTCTGTCCGAAGGGTCGATGGAACATGTCCAGAACGATCCCAAGGTTGTCGAAGTCTATCTGGGCCACTGAGGAGGCACATCACCATGCTCAATGTCAGCAACCTGCGCGCGGCCTACGGCCAGTCCGAGGTCCTGCACGGCCTCGATCTGGCTGTCGAGCCGGGCGAGATCGTGGCCATCATGGGCCGCAACGGGATGGGCAAGACGACGCTGATGAAGACCCTGATGGGCCTTCTGCCGGAAACATCCGGATCCATCCATGTCGGGACCGCGCCGGTTACCGGTCTCAAGGCGCATCAGCGGGTCGCCGGCGGGCTGGCCTATGTGCCGCAGGGGCGCATGATATTTTCATCCATGACGGTGCAGGAAAATGTCGAGACGGGCCTGACCGTGACCGGCCGGTCCAGCGTGCCCGACGACATCTACGAGCTGTTCCCCGTGCTTCTGGAAATGAAGGGCCGCCGGGGTGGCAACCTGTCGGGCGGTCAGCAACAGCAGCTTGCCATCGCGCGCGCGCTGGCCGCCAACCCCAAGGTGCTGCTGCTCGACGAGCCGACCGAGGGCATCCAGCCGAGCATCATCCGCGACATGGCCCGGACACTGAAGACGATCCGCGATGGTCGCGGGCTGTCGATCGTGCTCTCGGAGCAGGTGCTGAGTTTCGCGATGGATGTCGCCGACCGCGTGATCGTCATCGAGAACGGCACCTTCGCCTTCGAAGCCCCCCGCGCGGGTCTCGACGAAGACCGTGTCACCAGATTTCTGTCCGTCTGACCGGCGCGCCCGGCAGCCAAATCAAACCCAGAAGGAGGATATGTCCATGCCCGAGACGATCATCGAGGTCGACCTGAGCGCGTCGCCGCATACCAACGAGAATATCCACAACCGCTGGCATCCCGACATCCCGATGGCCTGCTGGGTCGAGCCGGGCGATGATTTCCGGGTCGAGACCTATGACTGGACCGGCGGACAGATCAAGAATGACAACGATGCCGCCGACGTGCGCGATGTGGAACTGGAGCAGGTGCATTATCTCTCCGGCCCGATCGGCGTGAAAGGGGCCGAGCCGGGCGATCTTATGGTTGTCGATATCCTCGATATCGGCGCCAAGGACGAGATGCTCTGGGGGTTCAACGGGTTCTTTTCCAAGCAGAATGGCGGGGGCTTCCTGACCGAGCATTTCCCCGAGGCGCAGAAAACCATCTGGGATTTCGAGGGCCTGTTCACCAAGTCCCGCCACGTGCCCGGCGTCCGCTATGCCGGGCTGATCCATCCCGGCCTTATCGGCTGTCTGCCGGATCGCAAGACGCTCGACATGTGGAACGAGCGCGAGATGGGGCTGGTCGCCACCGACCCCGAGCGCGTCCCGCCGCTGGCAGCCCTGCCCGACACGCAATCGGCGCATATGGGCAAGATGACCGGCGACGCGCGGACCAGTGCCGCGCTCGAGGCCGCGCGCACCGTGCCGCCGCGCGAACATGGCGGCAATTGCGACATCAAGGATCTGTCGCGCGGCTCGCGGATCTATTTTCCGGTCTATGTGGATGGCGGCGGGCTTTCGATGGGCGATCTGCATTTCTCGCAGGGCGACGGCGAGATCACCTTTTGCGGTGCCATCGAGATGGCCGGCTGGCTGCATATTCGGGTGAGCCTGATCAAGGGCGGCGTGGCGAAATACGGCGTCAAGAACCCGATGTTCAAACCGTCCCCGATCACGCCGAAATACGACGATTACCTCATCTTTCAGGGGATCAGTGTCGATGAGGGCGGAGGTCAGCATTACCTCGACGTGCATGTCGCCTACCGTCAGGCCTGTCTCAACGCGATCGAGTATCTCAAGAAATTCGGCTATACCGGCGCGCAGGGCTACGCGATCCTGGGCACCGCGCCCTGTCAGGGGCACATATCCGGCGTCGTCGACATTCCCAATGCCTGCGCGACGCTCTGGTTGCCCACCGATGTGTTCGAATTCGACATCATGCCGGGATCGGACGGGCCGAAAAAATATCTCGACGGGTCGGTCGATGTGCCGCTTGCCCCGGACCTGTAAGGAGATCAAGGATGCCGGTCTATGAATACATGTGCGCCGAGCATGGCGCGTTCGAGGCGGTCCGCCCGATGGCGCAATATGCGACGCCGTGCGATTGCCCCGATTGCGGCCTGTCCGCGCCGCGCGTGATGCTGAGCGTGCCGCGGCTTGCGACACTCGACACCGGGTTGCGCCGGGCGCATGCCACCAACGAGCGATCTGCCGATAGCCCGATATCGACGCGCAGTCACGGGCCCGGCTGCGGATGCTGCGGGGGCAAGCACAAGGCCAGGCCCGGACGGACGCTGCACCGCGCCGACGGCTCGAAAAGCTTTCCCTCCAGCCGTCCGTGGATGATCTCGCATTGATCCGGGCCGGGGCGGCCTGTGTCGCCCCGGTCAACCCCTTGTTCTCTCACGGCGTCGCGGTGCCGGCCTCGGGGTCGTTCTCAAGCCGGATCGGCTGGCCATGCGGGGTGGCCTCGGCGGCGCGTTCCCATGCGCGTGCCAGTGCGGCGCGTTGTGCATCCGTCGTTCCCACCTTCCGGTCGAGGAGGGTTTCGAGCGCGGCAAGCCAGCAGGTGTAATAGGCTGCGTCATCCTCGTCATTCGCCAGGGCCTCGGACAGCGCGGCCGTCCATTCGGGCCATGTGAACACCCCGCGCTCGTACAAGGCGACCGTCATCGCGAAGGCCTGCGCCTGCCACGGCGCCTCGAAGGGGCGGTCGGGGTCAGGCCGGGTCAAGATAGCTCTCCCATGCGTCGACGCTGATCTTCAGACCGGGTTCGGCATCCATGCCCCACAGGTCGCGGCCATCGAACACCACGGTATAGAGCCGTTGCGGCGCCTCGCCCTGGCCGTGCGCATTGCTGTCGGGAAACACATGTCCGCCATGATCGGCCTCGATCCGGCCTGTCGCGCCGCGCACATAGCGCGGCAGCCTTGTATGGCCGCGCGGATGCATGACCCGCGCGCGCACCCTGTCGCCGGGGTGGAAACGCGGGCTTGCCTGCAAGGTCCGGTCGGAGGATGCGCCACGCGCCAGGGCGGGGCGCACCGCGTCGGGGGCCAGCCGCTCGGGGTGCGCCGCAGCGGGCGCGCTTGTCCCCGCCGCGAGATCCGCCTCGGTGATCAGGTCGTGGGCCAGCAGCAGCTTTTCCAGCGCGCGGATCCAGATCTCGTAATAGCTGGAACTGTAATAGACGGCCGGTGGCAGGCTTTCGCGGGCATGGCGGCTTTCGTCGATCGACCAGCGCCCGAGGGCACCGGCACACAGGGTGAGCCCCAATGCGCGCGCTTCCCAATCGGCATGAAAGAGCGGCTCTGACGGGCCTTCGGGCCGGACCGCGCCAAACCCCATCTGTCCGCCAAGATCCTGCGGCCCGTTCATGCCGGCACCTGCGCGAGGCCCGCGCCGATCATGCTGTCGCGGGTGACGAGTGTCGCAAGCTCTGCCTGCGACAGGCCTGCGCTGCCGGCCGGGCGCACGGGGATCACCAGATAGCGCAACTCGGCGGTGGAATCCCAGACCCGCACCTGCTGGTCTTCGGGCAGCGTGACGCCGAACTCGGCCAGCACCGCGCGCGGCTCCATGACCGCGCGGGACCGGTAGGCGGGCGATTTGTACCATGCCGGCGGCAGGCCCAGAACCGGCCACGGGTAGCACGAACAGAGCGTGCAGACGACGAGGTTGTGCACCGCATGGGTGTTGAACACCGCCTGCATATGCTCGCCCTGCCGCCCGGAAAACCCCATGGATTCGATAGCCGCCGTGGCATCGCGCGCCAGCCAGCCGGCGAAATCCGGCTCGTCCCACGCCTTTGCCACGACCTGCGCGCCGTTCCTGGGGCCGACCTCTTCGGAGTAGACCTCGATGATCCGGTCCATCGCTGCGGGGTCCACCACACCCTTTTGTGTCAGGATGGTCTCCAACGCCCGGACGCGCGCATCCATCGGATCGAGGTGGTTGTCGTGATCGGGATGGTCATGCGGCATGGGATACTCCTTCTGGCCAAAGCGTACCGGATCGCACAAGAGGCGCAAGACCCGCCGGCCCGCGACGTCAGTCCTGACGCGCCGCCGGTCCGGCCAGATCCGGCAATGCGTCGGCCAGAACGCGCAGCCCGCAGACGAGATCGGCCTCGGCGGTATCCTCGGCGAAGGCATGGCTGATCCCGCCGATCGAGGGCACGAACATCAGCGCGGCGGGCATCAGCGCCGCGACATTCGTCGCATCGTGCAACGCGCCCGACGGCATCTCGCGCCAGCGATCCGGGGCGATACGTTGCGCGGCCTGCGTGACGGCGGCGCGCATGTCGCCGTCCATCTCGACAGGCTCCAGCCCCAGCATTTCCGAAAAGGTCAGGTCCATACCCCGCGCCCCGGCCACTTCGGCGGCGGTGTCGCGGATCACAGCCTCCATCCGTGCGAGGCGGGCGGCATCGCCGTCGCGCCATTGCATCGAGAACACGACCCTGCCTGGCACGATGGAGTGCGCGCCCGGCGACAGGCTGACATGGCCGATCGTCCAGACCGATTGCGGCGTGACCACATTGCGCAGCCTGTCGTTCAGCGCGGTATTGAAATCCGACAGCGCCTGAAACGCATCGCGGCGGCGGTGCATCGGCGTCGTGCCGGCGTGGTTCTGCTCGCCTTCCATCGTCACGCGCATGTCGCGGATGCCCACGATCCGCGTGACCGCGCCGATGGCCTCACCCGCCTCTTCCAGCCACGGGCCCTGTTCGATATGGCACTCGACAAAGCCGCTGAAGCGGCTCGGGTCCACGAAATCGCCGGCCAGATGCGCCATCGTCGCGCGGGCGTCGGCAAAGGTGATCCCGGCATCGTCGGTCAGCGTATCGGCATGCTTCAGCGACCGGGCGCCCGTCCAGATCGCGCTGCCCGTGGTGACGCCAAAGCGCCCTTCCTCGTCCTGAAAACTGACCACGGACACCGGGGGACCGCCCGCCTCGCGCGCGGCGCGGGCCAGTTCCAGCCCCATGACGACACCAAGCGCACCGTCGAGCCATCCGCCCTCGGGCTGGCTGTCGCTGTGCGAGCCGATCAGCAGGGATTTGCCCGCGGCCAGCCCCCAAAGGCTGCCCACGGGGTCGAACCGGACCTCGAGACCGGCCTCGCGCATGCGTCCGGCCAGCCAGTTGCGCGCGGCGATATCGGCCTCGGAATAGGCCGGACGCACGACGCCCTTGCCGACCCCGGACGCGCCGAAGCCGCGCAGATCGTGCAAATCCCTGAGAAACCGGTCGCTGTTCACCTGCATGTCCTGTCCTTTTCCAAAGTCGACGAACCGGCATCGTCACAAGCTGCGTCACGCTGTCCCATCTGGTCGGGACGTTCGATCAAATCCGGGCGCTTGTCCAGAACGGCACGATGTTTTTCGGCATCACGGACCATTGGCTTGTTGTCTGCGGATCGCGCGGGTTGCCGTTTCAGGCCGCCTGTCGTTGCCGCCACAGCGTGAACAGCCCCGCGCCCACGATCAGCGCCGCGCCAAGCGCCACGTTGAGTCGGATCGTCTCGGAAAAGACGAGGATCCCGAGCGTGCTGGCAAAGAGCAGTTGCAGATAGGCGAAGGGCTGGACCGCGCTTGCCTCGGCGACCTCGTAGCACTTGATCAGGGTCCAGTGCCCCGCCGCGCCGGTGATGCAGAGCGCGCCCATCCAGATCCAGTCGGGACCGGTCATCGGCTCCCAGAACCAGACGCCCACGGCCGTCATCGCGACAGAGCCGACGGTGCCGGTCCAGAAGAACGAGGTCGCGGCATTGTCGGCGCGGGCCACGTAGCGCGTCAGAAGCCCGTAAAGCGCGAACATCAGCGCCGCGAGGAACGGCACCACCGCCTGCGGCTGAAAGACGCCGAAGCCGGGCTCGAGGATGATGATCACGCCGGCGAAGCCCACGCCGATCGCGACCCATCGGCGCCAGCCCACACGCTCGCCCAGCACCGGCCCGGAAAGGGCCGCGATCAAAAGCGGATAACAGGCAAAGACCGCATGGCTTTCGACCAGCCCCAGCAGGGTGAAGCCAAGGATCATCACGCAGATCTCGATCACCAGCAGCAGCGCGCGAAACCCCTGCATCAGCGGTTGCGACGTGGCGGCGGCGGCGCGCAGCCCGCCGGCCTTGCGGGCGGCCAGGGTGATCACGAAGGCCGCGAAGAACCAGTAGCGGATCATCACCACCATCAGCACGTTGTACTCGCCCGCAAGATGGCGCGAGATGCCGTCCTGCACCGCGAAGATGAAGGTCGTCAGCACCATCAGCCAGATGCCGAGCCGGGTGTTCTGCTCTGTCATGGCGCGCCCTTCGCGGCCCCGGGTTTCACCGCAACCGTCATGTGACGCTTGCGGCCGTAGCCCGGCTGGCGTGACACGGCCAAGCCGGCCTCTTCAAGGCCGCGGCGCACGAACCCGGCGGCGGTATAGGTCGCCGCCGTGCCGCCGGAGCACGTGTGCCCTGCGACCTCCGCCATCAGATCCGGCTGCCAGAGCTCGGGGTTCTTGGCTGGCGAAAACCCGTCGAGGAACCACGCATCGGCCATGCCCTGCCAGGGACTTAGCGTCTGGCGCGCATCGCCGATGACCAACTCAAACCGCAGATCCGGAAGATCGATCCGCGCGGCGCCTGCCTGCCAGAAGGGGGCAAGCTCCGCCGCGATCGGCCGCAGCTCTGCAAACCGGCCTTGCGCGCGACGCATGGCCTCTGGCGGAACCGCGAAGGCCTCGAACGAGGTGTAATGCAGACATCCCCTGACGCCCGCCGCGCGCCATGCGGCAAGTGCGGCCAGCAGGTTCAGCCCGGTGCCGAAGCCCAGCTCGGCGATGTGAAACCCGCCGCGGAACCGTGCCGGCAGATCGTTGCCGGCCAGAAAGACATGCCGGGTCTCGGCCAGCCCGTTCTCGAGGCTGAAATAGGGATCGTCGAACCGCGTCGAGACCGGCACATCGCCGTCACGCCAGACAAGATTTGCGATATGGTCCTGCACGCGGTGATCCTCTAGGTGGGGAGAACGACAGGGAGCATCGCGCGGGGGTCGCGGAATGACAATGGCCGATATCACGGTGCGTGGCGCGGGCATCTTCGGGCTGTCGGTGGCCTGGGTCTGTTCCCGCCGCGGGGCACGGGTCCGGGTGATCGACCCACATGGCCCCGGGGCCGGGGCGTCGGGCGGCGTGGTCGGCGCGCTTGCCCCGCATGTGCCGGAAAACTGGAACGACAAGAAGGCGTTCCAGTTCGACAGCCTGATCATGGCCGAGGCGTTCTGGGCCGACGTCGCCGAGATCTCCGGCGGCTCGCCTGGCTATGCGCGCACCGGGCGTATTCAGCCGGTGCCGGATGCGGCGGCGCTGTCGCGTGCCCGCGACAGGGAAACCAGCGCGGCGCGATTGTGGCAGGGCAAGGCAGACTGGCGGGTGGAACCCGCTGCGGGCGACTGGTGCCCGCGCAGCCCGACGGGATATGTGATCCGGGACACGCTGACCGCGCGGCTGCATCCGCGCCGCGCCTGCGACACGCTCGCCGCCGCGCTGCGCGCGCGCGGGGGCGAGGTGACGTATGAGGGAGACGATGAGGGGCGCGTGCTCTGGGCGACGGGCGTGGCGGATCTCGAACGGTTGACTGCGGGGCATCACCGGCTCGTCGGGGGCGGGGTCAAGGGGCAGGCCGCGGTGCTCGAGATCGACGCCCGCGACCACCCGCAGCTTTTCGCGGACGGGGTGCATGTCGTGCCGCACGCGGACGGCACGACCGCCATCGGCTCCACTTCGGAACGCGATTACGACGATCCCGCGAGCACCGATGCGCAGCTCGACGCGGTGATCGCCCGGGCGGTGGCGGCGGTGCCCGTGCTGGCCGGCGCGCCGGTGCTCGCCCGTTGGGCCGGTGTGCGCCCGCGCGCCCGCAGCCGTGCGCCGATGCTCGGGCCACACCCGGCTCATGCGGGGCAGTTCATCGCCAATGGCGGGTTCAAGATCGGCTTCGGCATGGCCCCGAAAGTGGCCGAGGTGATGGCCGATCTGATGCTCGACGGGGTGGACCGCATTCCCGAAGGGTTCCGCCCGGAGACGTCGCTTTGATCCGGGGCATCCCGACGCCGGGGTTTCAGTCCGGCCCGACCGGTTGCGCGAGGGCGCTGTCGGGATCGCTCAGCTGGTCGAGCAACACCGAGATATCCTCGAGTCCCTCGGCGACCACATGCACCACGCCCGTCTGGCGCTCAACCCGGCCGGTGACCCGCAACAGCCGCGCCGATACTACCGCGCGGCGAAACTTCTCGAACACGTTGCGCCAGATCACCACGTTCACCACGCCGGTTTCGTCTTCGAGTGTCACGAACACCACGCCCTGCGCGGTGCCGGGCCGCTGCCGCAGGAGAACCAGCCCCGCCACCGTGACGCGCGCACCGGCAGCCACCATGTCAAGCTGGGTGGCCACAAGGGCGGACGGCGGGCGCGGCAGATCATGCATGATGAGAACATATACAGAACACCCATGCTGCGTCGCAACTCTTTTTCCGATGCGGCGCAAATGGGGCTGGTCTCGGGCAGGGCGCTTGGCTAGGTAGCCCGTCGACACGCGAGCAAAGGGAGCATGCCAGCCATGGCGAAGATCACCTATATCGAGCATAACGGCACCAAACACGAGGTCGAGGTTCCCACCGGCCTGACCGTGATGGAAGGCGCGCGCGACAACAACATCCCCGGGATCGAGGCCGATTGCGGCGGCGCCTGCGCCTGTTCGACTTGCCATGTCTATGTCGATCCGGCCTGGGTGGACAAGCTGCCCGCGCGGGAGGACATGGAAGAAGACATGCTCGATTTCGCCTATGCGCCGGATCCCGAGCGCTCGCGCCTGACCTGCCAACTCAAGGTCAGCGACGCTCTTGACGGTCTGGTCGTCCAGATGCCCGAAAAGCAGATCTGACCGCGTCCCTGTTTCGCCTTTCACCAAATACTCCGGGGAGCGCGAGGGGCAGCGCCCCTCGCACGGATCGGGTTGCGCGCAGCGCAATCCGAAATGAACCTCAGAGCGCGCGCCAGCCGATATCACGTCGACAGAACCCTTCGGGCCAGTCGATCCGGTCGATCATGCGGTAGGCCCGGTCCGCAGCCTCGAGCAGGCTCGCCCCGCGCGCCGTAACCGTCAGAACGCGGCCGCCATCGGCCACGAAGCGTCCCTCGGGCCGCGCCGTTCCGGCATGGAACACCTGGTGAAAGCTGTCCTCGGGGCACTCCTCCAGACCCCTGATCACGCTGCCCTTTTCATATGCGCCGGGATAGCCCGCAGCGGCCATCACCACCGCCAGCGCGTGATCCTCGGCCCAGCTCACCGACATCTCCGCCAGGCGCCCCTCGGCCACCGCGTGCATCAGGTCGAGGATCTGACCGCCAAGCCGCATCATCAGCGCCTGACATTCGGGATCGCCGAAACGCACGTTGAACTCGACCAGCCGGGGCCGTGCGTCCTCGATCATCAGGCCGACGAAAAGCACCCCCCGATAGGGCGTGCCGCGCCGCGCCATTTCCGCCAGCACCGGCCGCACGATCCGGTCCAGCGCCGTTTCGGTGACCTCGGGCGTCATCACCGGCGCAGGAGAATAGGCGCCCATGCCGCCGGTGTTGGGGCCGGTATCGCCCTCGCCCGCGCGCTTGTGGTCCTGTGCCGTGCCGATGGGCAGCGCCGTCTCGCCATCGCAGAGAACGAAGAACGACGCCTCTTCGCCGGTCATCATCTCCTCGATCACCACCTCGGCCCCGGCGCTGCCGAACGCGCCGCCGAACATGTCGTCGAGCGCCGCGAGGGCCTGATCTTCGGTCTCGGCCACGATCACGCCCTTGCCGGCGGCCAGCCCGTCGGCCTTGATCACGATGGGGGCGCCCTCGGCGCGGACATGCGCGCAGGCGGCCGCGTGATCGGTGAAATGCGCGTAGGCGGCCGTGGGCGCGCCGGCCACCTCGCAGATCTCCTTGGCAAAGTGCTTGGACGCTTCCAGCCGCGCGGCGTCCGCGCCGGGGCCAAAAACCATTATTCCTGCGTCGCGCAGCCGGTCGGCCACGCCCGCGACAAGCGGCGCTTCGGGGCCGATGATCACGAAATCCACCGCCTCGGCCTCGCAGAACCCCGCGATCGCGCCGCCATCCAGAAGATCGAGCGTGGCGCATTCGGCGATCTCTTCGATCCCGGCATTGCCCGGCGCCACGATCAGCCGGTCGCATTTGGGGTTCTGAAGCACCGCCCACGCCAAGGCATGTTCGCGCCCCCCGCCACCGAGAATGAGGATGTTCATGACGCGCAACTCCGTCTTGGCCTTGGCTGCGTCGCGTTCTAGGGTGACGGCAAACCAGACACAAGGCCCCGACAAAAGGCCCCGACAAAAGGCACGCACATGTCCGATCTTATCGACGATCCCGATCCCGGTGAGAATGCGCCGGAATTCTCGGTCTCCGAGCTTTCGGGCGCGATCAAGCGGGTGATCGAGGGCGAGTTCGGCCATGTCCGCGTGCGCGGCGAACTGGGGCGCATCTCGCGGCCGCGCTCGGGGCATATCTACCTTGACCTCAAGGATGACCGGTCGGTGCTGTCCGGCGTGATCTGGAAAGGTGTCGCCACGCGTCTTTCGGTGCAGCCCGAGGAAGGGATGGAGGTCGTGGCGACCGGGCGGCTGACGACCTTTGGCGGCCAGTCGCGCTACCAGATCGTGATCGAGGATATCAAGCCTGCGGGCGTCGGCGCGCTGATGGCGATGCTGGAAAAGCGCAAGAAGGCGCTGGAGGCCGAGGGGCTGTTCGCCGCCGACCGCAAGCGGGCGCTGCCTTACCTGCCGGACGTCATCGGGGTCGTCACCTCGCCCTCCGGCGCGGTGATCCGCGACATTCTGCACCGCCTGCGCGAGCGGTTTCCGCGCAAGGTGCTGATCTGGCCCGTCGCCGTGCAGGGCGAGCGCTGTGCGCCGGAAGTGGCGCGCGCGATCCGCGGCTTCAACGCGATGACACCGGGCGGCCCGCTGCCGCGGCCCGATCTGCTGATCGTGGCGCGCGGTGGCGGCTCGGTCGAGGATCTGTGGGGCTTCAACGACGAGGCCGTGGTGCGCGCCGCCGCCGAAAGCGACATCCCTCTGATCTCCGCCGTCGGCCACGAGACCGACACGACGCTGATCGATTTTGCCTCCGACAAGCGCGCGCCGACGCCGACGGCGGCGGCGGAGCTGGCCGTGCCGGTGCGGCTCGATCTGCTGGCATGGCTCGACAAGCAGGCCGCCCGGCTCAGCCAGGCGCAGGGTCAGAACATTGGCCTGCGCGGGCAGCGCCTGCGCGATCTTGCGCGCGCGCTGCCGCGCGTCGAGACGCTGCTAGACACCCCGCGCCAGAGGTTCGACACGTGGTCCGAACGTCTGCCGGCTGCGCTGATCCGCACGGTCCAGATGCGGCGTGTGACCCTGTCGGAGCGGGCCGGCGCGTTGCGCCCGTCGCTGCTGCGCCGCGCGGTGGAGGGCGACAGGCGCAGGTTGAGGGACACCGCAGCCCGCCTGAACACCCACGCGCTGACGCGCGACATCGACCAGAAACAGCGCGATCTGGAGCGGTTGACAACACGGTTTTCCCAAGCCGCGACGCGGCAGGTGCAGGGCTGGCGCGAGCGGATCGACACGCTCGACCGGTTGCGCGAGACGCTTGGCTACAAGGCGACGCTGCGGCGCGGCTACGCGGTGGTGCGCGGTGACGGCGCATTGGTGACCACGCGCGACCGCGCCGCCGAGGCCACGGTGCTGGAGATAGAGTTCGCCGATGGCACGCTCGAGCTTGGAGGTGGCGCGGACACGCGGCGCAAGCCGGCCAAACCCGTGCCCGGACCGAAAGCGCCGCCCAAGGAGCAGGGCAGTCTGTTCTGAGCGCTACATCGTCTCCAGACAATGCTGCCGAAAGGCGCGTTTGAGCAGCTCCAGCTAGTCGCGCAAGAGCGCCACCTCGGCGCGGATGTCATCGCCGAGCACATCGCCGGCGAGGATGGCGAAACTGGCCAGATTCCGGCCGCTCTGCGCATCGCGGATCAGATAGGTCTGCACCCCGTCCGACAGGGTTTGGGGCGGGACGGGCACGCGCAGCAGCCAGCCCTCGCGCCCCTCAGACGCGATCACCTCGACGCCGGGCAGGGTGGTCCGACGGTGCGTCACCTCTATGGAAGGCGGCGCGTCTTCTGGCGGCCGGTCATCTGACACTCCCGTCAGCATCCCTTCCCAGACCCCTTCGAACAGCCGGGCTTGCGTGACGTTCAGATCGGTCATCATCGGTCCTTTGCTCAGAGCGCGGCGCGCAGGCGGCGGCTGACGGTGACGTCGCGCAGCACCGCCTGGCTCATGTGCGGGGTCTCGAAGATCAGGTCGATCCATGCCCGGTCCAGCCGCTTCTCGTTGATGGCCGTATAGGCGAGGTCGAATTCCACGGCCGTCCCGGACTCGTCGCGCGGCAATTCGTGCACCACCTGTTCGGTGTCGGGGCCGTGTCTGACGTTGATCCGGGCGTAGATCCTGAGCGGCTTTTCCAGCGCGACACGCGTGTCGAGCCGCAACAGATGCTGCCGGGTCAGACCGTCCATCGCAGCCTGTGGCAGGTCGAGAACCAGCGACAGGAACGAGCCCTCGAAGGCGAACACGTCGAGATGCAGCGCATAGGGCGCGCCGCCTGCCTCGGATGGATTGGGCGCCTGGCGCAGTGAAAGCTCCGACCGGGGGCAGTCGTGAAAGACCGTCATGTCGCGCCCCAGCATGGACTGCCCGTCCGGCGCGGCGATGCCGGGCTCGGGCAGCGGCCCCTGCCAGACCTCCGGGCGCCAGGACCAGTCGGTGCCATGCGGCAGGCCCGGCGCATGGGGCGGGTGCTGCTCCAGCCGTGCGTCGGCGGTGCGGATCAACGCGCCGAGCGCGGTCAGCAGCGGGCGGGCCCGCAACCGTGCCCGGCGCAGCGTTGCAAGATCCGTCATCGGGGCGTCGCGCGCGGCTTCTTGCCATTTGCGCAGGCTGCGCCGGTGCAGGGTCCTGTCGAGTATCTTCATCCCAACCGGCCCCCTGTCATGTCGTTCAGGTAAAAAATGAACCCAATCAACAGCTACACACCCTGCCCTGATCATCCCGTGACGCGGCACGCAGGGGCAGCTTGCGCCATTCGACAAGGGTGCGCAATGGCCGCGCCTCAGATGCCGTCATCTGGCGCGCTTGCCGCGCGCAGCGCTTCGGCGAGTTCGCGCAGCAGGTCGCGGCCGCGCGGTCCGGCGATCTCTCCGCCGTTCGGTCCGTAAGCGGCCAGCCCCACGATATGGCCGTTGATCATCATGCTGGCGCGCCAATGGGACGGGTCGCCGCCGGGCAGGACCGTCTCGCCGCCATTGGCCACCTGAACAAGGGTAATGCCGTCGGCTTCGTCGGTGCGGAGCACGGCATTGGGGCCGAGCGCATCGGCCATCGCGGTGGCGTCGGGCTGCGCCACGGCGCTTCCGCGCGGCAGCACCGCCACGGTCATCACGGCCGGAGCCACAGTGATGCCCGGTTGACCGGTCAGGCTTTCGCAACTGGCCAGCAGCGCGAAGCGCCCGCCGGCATCGCGGCTGATGCTGGCGCGGTCGATGCAATAGCCGCGCGGGCCGCCCACCGTCACCGCGCCGTCATGGAAGGCCACCGATCGCAGCGCCTTTTGCGGGAACTCAGGCTCTCCAGACGCGAGGCAGGCGGCCAGAGGCAGGCAGGCGGCAAGGCAGACGGCCCGGGCGGCGATCCCGTATCGGGCCCGTGCCACGTCAGAGATCCATGTAGACATGCCGTTCGGCGGACGCGCCCGGATGGGTGACGGCGCCCTTGTAGGTCTCGCCGACCAGCTGCGCGTATTTCCAGAGCGCGCCCGAGGCATAGGTCGTCTCGCGCGGGCCGGGCCATGCGTCCTTGCGCGCGGCCAGCTCCGCGTCGGACAGATCGACCGACAGCGCCCCCTTGATGGCGTCGATGGTGATCATATCGCCGGTCTGGATGAGCGCGATCGGCCCGCCATGCGCGGCCTCGGGGCCGACATGACCCACGCAGAACCCGCGCGTCGCGCCCGAAAAGCGGCCATCGGTGATCAGCGCGACCTTCTTGCCCATGCCCTGCCCCGAAAGCGCGGCGGTGGTCGACAGCATCTCGCGCATGCCCGGGCCTCCGGCGGGGCCCTCGTTGCGGATGACGATGACCTCGCCTTCGGCATAGCCGCGCGCCTTGACAGCCTCGAACGCGTCCTCCTCGGACTCGAAGACGCGCGCCGGGCCGGTAAAGACCTGATGCTCGGGCGCGATGCCGGCGACCTTCACGATGGCCCCGGCGGGCGCGAGATTGCCCTTGAGGCCGACGACGCCGCCGGTTCTGGTGAGCGGGCTGTCGATGGGATAGATCACGCGGCCATCGGCCTCACGCGTGATCAGATCAAGTTCCTCGCCGATGCTGCGGCCCGAGGCGGTCACGCAATCCTCGTGGATGAGGCCGGCCTTGCGCAATTCCTTCATGACCACCGGGATGCCGCCCGCATCGTAGAGATCCTTGGCCACATACGCACCGCCGGGCTTGAGATCGACGAAATAGGGCGTGTCGCGGAAGATGTCGCAGACATCCTCGAGGTAGAATTCGATCCCCGCCTCATGCGCGATGGCCGGCAGGTGCAGCCCCGCATTGGTCGATCCGCCGGTGCAGGCCACGACCCGCGCCGCGTTCTGCATGGATTTCAGCGTGACCACGTCGCGCGCGCGGATGTTCTTGTCGAGCAGGTCCATCACGGCGCGGCCCGATGCGTCGGCGTATTGGTCGCGGCTCTCGTAAGGTGCGGGCATGCCGCTGGAATTCATCAGCGCGAGCCCGATCGCCTCGGACACGCAGGCCATGGTGTTGGCGGTGAACTGACCGCCGCAGGCCCCCGCAGACGGGCAGGCGACGCGTTCGAGCGCGTCGAGGGCCTTGTCGGACATCTGCTTGTTCTGGTGCCAGCCGACGGCCTCGAACATGTCCTGCACGGTCAGGTCGCGGCTGCGGAACTCTTCGGGGATCTCGTCGATCTGCGGCGCCTTGCCCGGCAGGATCGAGCCGCCATAGATGAACACCGACGGCACGTTGAGCCGCACCATCGCCATCATCATGCCCGGCAGCGATTTGTCGCAGCCCGCCAGACCGACCAGCGCGTCATAGCAATGCCCGCGCATCGTCAACTCGACCGTGTCGGCAATCGCCTCGCGCGACGGCAGCGATGAACGCATGCCTTCATGTCCCATGGCGATGCCATCGGTCACGGTGATGGTGGTGAACTCGCGCGGGCTGCCATGCGCCTCCTTGACGCCGCCCTTGACGGCCTGTGCCTGACGGTTGAGCGAGATGTTGCAGGGCGCGGCCTCGTTCCAGCAGGTGGCAACGCCGACCAGTGGCTGGTGGATCTCTTCCTCGGTCATGCCCATGGCGTAGTAATAGGACCGGTGCGGCGCGCGCGCGGCGCCTTCGGTGACATACCGGCTGGGCAGTCTGGCTTTGTCGAACTTGGTCATCTGGAACCTCCCGAAACTCGCTTGAATTGGGTCTAGGCGAAGGCCGCGCGCGGGGCAAGCCGATTGCAACGCCCCGTTTGCCGGGCTAGCTTGCCCGTGATGCGATATGACGCCCATGAAATCCTTGTTGCGCCGGCCCGCGCCTCGTCCGGTCTGAACCGGCTGGCGGGTGGTATCGCGCTGCTCGTGCTGCTTTTTCTGACGCTGAGCTTCGGCTACGCGATGCTGCTGCCCGTGCTGTTCGGCCCCGAGACATGGGCGCAGGTGCAGGACGGCCTTGGGCAGGCCAGCACACCGGCGGGGGTGCTGATCAATCTGCTGACTTTCGGGTTGCTGATCGTGGCGCTTGGCGTCGTGGCGCGGATCGTGCACCGGCGCGACCTTGGCTCGCTGATCGGGCCGGTGCCGCTGGCGTTGCGGCAATTCGGGCGTGCCTTGGGGGCGATGGCGGTGCTGTACGGGGTCGTGGCGCTGATCCCGATGCCCGAAAGCGTTGCGCCCACGCCGAATGTGGCGTTCAGCACATGGGCCAAGTTCCTGCTGCCCGCGCTTGCCGCGCTGTTCCTGCAGGTCCTCGCCGAAGAGCTGATCTTTCGCGGTTACCTGCAAAGCCAGCTTGCCGCGCGCTTTGCCTCGCCGGTGATCTGGCTTGCGGTGCCGTCGGTGGTCTTCGCCCTGCTGCATTTCGATGCGATGAATTATGGCGGTAACGCGTGGGTCGTGGTCCTCTGGGCCGCAGCGTTCGGGGTCGTCGCAGGCGACCTGACGGCGCGGTTCGGCACGCTGGGGCCTGCGACGGCGCTGCATTTCATCAACAATTTCAGCGCTATCCTGATTGCCGCACCGGACGGGATGTTCGACGGTCTCGCGCTCTATTCCTATCCGTTCGCGATCGACGATACCCGAGCGATCACGGCGATGATGCCGGTCGATCTGCTGGTCCTGTTCTGTGGCTGGCTGATCATCCGGGTGAGCTTGCGCGGCTGATTGCATTTCCCGCGCCTGCCGACTATCTCGACGGGACACGCGCCCAAGGCAGGACACCGCCCGATGAACTGGATCACCAATTACGTACGCCCGCGGATCAATTCGATCTTTTCGCGTCGCGAAGTCCCGGAAAACCTGTGGTCCAAATGCGACGAATGCGGAACGATGCTGTTTCACCGCGAATTGTCGGGCAATCTCAATGTCTGCACCAGCTGCGGACACCACATGGCGATCACCCCGCGGGCCCGGTTCGCGGCGCTGTTCGATGGCGGTGTCTTCACCGAGGTGACGGTGCCCCTGCCGACGCCCGATCCACTGCATTTTCGCGATCAGAAGAAATACCCCGACCGGCTGCGCAGCGCGCAGCGGGAAACCGGCGAGAAAGAGGCGATGCTGGTCGCAACCGGCGAGATCGGCCGCACCCCCGTCGTGGCCGCGGCGCAGGATTTTTCGTTCATGGCCGGATCGATGGGCATGTATGTCGGAAACGCAATCATCGCCGCCGCCGAAGAGGCGGTCAAGCTCAGGCGGCCGCTGGTCCTGTTTTCCGCCGCCGGCGGCGCGCGCATGCAGGAGGGCATCCTGTCGCTGATGCAGATGCCGCGCACCACCGTCGCCGTGCAGATGCTGCGCGAGGCGCGGCTGCCCTACATCGTCGTGCTGACCCATCCCACCACCGGCGGCGTGACGGCAAGCTATGCGATGCTGGGCGATGTGCAGATCGCCGAGCCCGGTGCGCTGATCTGCTTTGCCGGGCCGCGCGTCATCGAGCAGACCATCCGCGAAAAGCTGCCCGAAGGCTTTCAGCGCGCCGAATACCTGCTGGAACACGGCATGCTCGACCGGGTGACGCCGCGCACCGAGATGCGCGAGGATCTGATAACCATCATCCGCATGCTGATACGGATGCCGCCCGCCGTGAAGGGCGAGCTGCCCGCGCCCGAGATCCCGGCGGAGGCCATGACGGCGGAGTCCGCCGAGGCGCCACCGGCGAACGCGGCCAAAGACATATCCGAGACATGAGCCCCCCAACATCCGACCGCATCCTCGAACGGATGATGTCGCTGCATCCCAAGATCATCGACCTTACGCTGGACCGTGTCTGGCGGCTGCTGGACGCCTTGGGCAATCCGCAGAACGATCTGCCGCCGGTGATCCACGTGGCCGGGACCAACGGCAAGGGCAGCACGCTGGCGATGATCCGCGCCGGGCTGGAGGGTGCGGGGCTGGCCTGTCATGCTTACACCTCGCCACATCTCGCGCGGTTTCACGAGCGGATCCGTCTGGCCGGGGATCTGATTTCCGAGGATCATCTGACGGCGGTTCTCGACGAATGCTATGCGGCCAACGGCGACGCGCCGATCACCTATTTCGAGATCACCACCTGCGCCGCATTGCTCGCCATGGCGCGCCAGCCCGCCGATTACACGCTGCTGGAGGTCGGCCTGGGCGGGCGTCTGGATGCGACCAACGTGATCGACCGGCCCGCGCTGACGGTGATCACGCCCATCTCGATGGATCACGAGGCCTATCTCGGTGACACGCTGGCGGAGATCGCCGGCGAAAAGGCGGGGATCATCAAGCGCGGCGTGCCGTGCGTTGTCGGCCCGCAGGCCGATGTGGCGATGGCGGTGATCGAGGCGGTCGCGCGCCGTCTGGGTGCGCCGGTTCTGGCGCATGGGCAGCATTGGCATGCCATCCAGGAGCATGGGCGGCTGGTCTATCAGGACGAGACCGGGCTGCGGGATCTGCCCTTGCCGAACCTGCCCGGGCATCACCAGATCGAGAATGCCGGTGCGGCGCTGGCCGTGCTGCGCCGGCTTGGTGCGGGAGATGCGGCCTGCGAGGCGGCCGTGACGCGCGCTGTCTGGCCCGCGCGGATGCAGCGGCTGGTCTGCGGCCCGCTGATCGACGCCGCACCCGGGGCCGAGATCTGGCTCGATGGCGGGCATAACGTCGCCGCGGGGCAGGCGCTGGCGCGGCATCTGGCCACCCTGCCGGGGCGTCCGTCGCATCTGGTCTGCGGGATGCTGAACACCAAGGATGTGGCGGGTTATCTTGGCCCGCTGGCGAGGGTGGCCGACAGCCTCACCGCCGTGTCGATCCCCGGCGAGGCCAACACCCTGCCGGCCGAGACCACGGCTGAGGCCGCGCGCGGCGTCGGGCTGCGGTCTTTCACGGCCGAAAGCGCGCTGGAGGCGGTGCAGCGGATCGTGGCCGAGACACCCGCGGCACGTATCCTGATCTGCGGGTCGCTATATCTGGCCGGAGGCATTCTGCGCGAGAACGGGTGAGGCGCGGCTGGGTCAGGTTTCGGCCTGAAGGAGACGGTCGGACCCTGGCGCCCAATGCGCGGACTCAAGGCGCGCCCTGGCGCGTCGCCGCGCATCGCCGGGCCGCACCACGGCACGGCGATTTGGCTGCAACCTGCGCCTTGCATTGGTGTTGTCCTGACTTGGCCACCATAAAGCGCTGCCAAAGTCACGTTGGATCGCCGCACCGCGGCCCGTCGATGCGCGACCAGCCCCAAACGTTCGCTCAAGGCCAGATTTTCCATCCTTCATGTGCCTCTCAGATCGTTTGGTCATACTCCCCGACCCCCGGCTCGGAGCGGATGACGGCGTCGATATCGTGAAAGATCGCGCGCATCTCGTCCTCGCTTTCCCCGCTTTCGCAGACCACCACGAGGTTGGGCGTGTTCGAGGACGCGCGCACAAGGCCCCATGACCCGTTATCGAGTATGACGCGTGCGCCATTGACCGTCACGACCTCGGCGATGGCGCGCCCCGCGATCGGCTCGCCCGCCTCAAACCTGGCGACGAGCCGCGCCACGATCCGCTCGAGCGTCGGGTATTTCTCGGCATCGGCGCAGTGGGGCGACATGGTGGGCGTGCCCCATGTGTGCGGCAGGGCGCGGCGCAGATCGGACATCGACATCTCGGGGTTGCGGTCCATCAGCTTGCAGATCTCGACCGCCACGCGCAGTCCGCAATCATAGCCGCGCCCCACCGGCTCTGCCAGAAAGTAGTGCCCCGATTTCTCGAAGCCGGCCAGGGCGCCGAGTTCCCTGACGCGGCGCTTCATGTGGCTGTGGCCGGTTTTCCAGTAATCCGCCTTGGCGCCATGTTTCAGCAATTCGGGATCACTGGCGAAAAGCCCGGTGGATTTGACATCCGCCACGAAGGTCGAACCGGGGTAGAGCTTCGACAGATCGCGCGCCATGATAACGCCGACCTTGTCGGCAAAGATCTCTTCGCCCTCGTCATCGACCACGCCGCAACGGTCGCCATCGCCGTCGAAACCAAGCGCGAAATCGGCATCCGTGGCGCGCACGGTCGCGGCCATGTCGCGCAGCATCTCCATCGCTTCGGGGTTCGGGTTGTAATTGGGGAACGTGTAATCGAGCGTGGTGTGTGACGGGATCACCTCCACGCCGATACGCTCGAACAGGTCGGGCGCAAAGGCCGATGCTGTGCCGTTGCCGGTCGCACAAACCACGCGCAGCTTGCGGGTCATGCGGAAATCGCCCACGAGGTCATCGAGGTAGGCGTCGCGCACGCCTTTGTCGAATTGATACGCCCCGCCGGGATGCGGTGTCCCGCGCCCTTCGAGCACGATGTCGCGCAATTCCGCCATCTCGTCTGGGCCATGGGTGAGCGGGCGCTCGAACCCCATCTTGACCCCGGTCCAGCCGTTGGGATTGTGCGAGGCGGTGACCATGGCGACCGCCGGCACGTCGAGGTGGAACTGCGCGAAATAGGCCATCGGCGACAGCGCCGGCCCGATATCGCGCACGGAAATGCCGGCCTGCATCAGCCCGAGGATGAGCGCGTTCTTGATGCTCAGCGAATAGTCGCGGTAATCGTTGCCAACCACGATCTCGGGACGGATGCCGCGCGCGCGGATCTGCGTGCCAAGCCCAAGGCCAAGCGCGGTGATGCCTGGCAGGTTGATCTCGTCGGGATATTTCCAGCGCGCGTCATATTCGCGAAAGCCGGTGGGCACGATCATCGCATCGCGCAGGAATTCCCATGTGTTTTGTGTCACGGTCGGCAGCGGTTTGGTCATCGACTTACTCGTTTTGTGATTGAACGCCGGTCAGGATGGTAGTGGCAAACCGTGACGCGGGTGTAAACCGTTGGCGCCAAGGCGCGTGGTGGGTCGCCGCGCCAAATCATGTCACGACGAGACCTGTTCACGCAGGATCGATGCGGTGAGCGAGATCATCAGATAGATGCCGGAAAAGATCAGAAAGGCCAGAAGCGTGTTCTCGAACGCCTTTGGATAGGACGGGTCTTGCGAGGCGACGGGACGGACGCTGACGGTGAGATATCGCACCTGCTTGTTGGCCTCGATCTGGGACTGCCGCTTGGCTTCGAGGGCCGATTGCAGTACCAGATCGGAGGTCGCGAGATCGGCCTGCGCCATCTGGATCGCGGCGGTCTTGGAGGCCAGCGATTGCCCGCCCTCGGTGGCGTCGGTCAGCCGCGACTTCTGGCGGTCAAGCTCTCTGCGCAGCACGCCGATCTCGCTTTGGAGCGCCTCGACACGGGCGGTATTGGGGCGCGGGTTATTCTTTTGCAGGCTCAGGTTCAATTCCTTTTCCTGCAGTTGCAGTTCGACGGAATTGGTCAGGCTGCGAATGCCGGCAATCTCGCCCTCGGGGTCGAGGATGCTGCCCTCCTGCAACGCGACAAGCTGCGCTTGGGCCTCGCGACGCTCCTGCTTGGCCTGTTCCAGGCTTTCCGTGGCCGTCTCGACCGCGTCGTTGCGTTTTTGCCGGCTGAGCGCGTCCACGCGTTCCTCGGCATAGGCGATCAGCCGCCGCGAGAATTCGGCGCTGACCTGCGGGTCGGCGGTGGACACCTCCATCCGGATCACGCCCTCGGTCGGGTCATAGCCGATCTTCACATATTTGCTGTAAAGCGCGTAGGCGTCTTCGGTCGAGGCCTGCGGATCAAGCCGTTGCAACGGGTCGATCCACGGCTCGCTGAAATGATCGCGAAAGCCCGCATCACCGTCAAGCCGCAGCATCGCGTCCTTGGATTCGAGATATTCCTGCGTCGCGATGGCGTCCTGTCCGGTGGCGAACTGGCTGGGCAGCAGGCTGCCAAGGCCGCCGCCCCCGCCGGACCCGCCGCCATCGGCCGACAGGATCAGGAATGCGGATTTGGTGGCATACATCGGCGTGGCGACCGCGGCATAGTAAAAGCCCACCAGAAGGGTCGGCAGGAGGACGAAAGCCACCAGGCGCGACACCAGAAGCGCGAGCTTGCGTCGGCGGCGTTTCCCGATGTCGCGCTGGATCTCGGTGATTTCGCGCGCGCGCCGATCCGCCGGGCTCAGCTCTGTCGAGGGCAGCGAACGCTCTTCGTCGGGCCGGATCTGCGGCAATTGCGTGCGCTCGCGGGCCTCTGCGGTATCGTGCGTCCCGCCGGTCCTGGCCACAAGCTCGACGATGGTGGCGCGCTGGAACGGGTCGATGCCACGCTGTCGCAACTGGCGCACCGCATCGAAATCCGATGTCGGCGACAGCCCGTGTTTCTGCGCCGTGCGCCGGGCCAGCCGAAGTTGACGCGCGCTCAGCCCCTCGTCGGGGATGGCGTCGCCGCCGGTCGCGCCCGCACCGGTTTCGGCGGCGCCACCCTCGCCGGTGTCACGGCCCGCTCGCAGCGGCGCATCGCGACGGATCCGGAATTTTCTAACCCTGGGTTTCATAGTCATAAAGCGCCTTTGCCTCTTCCAAGGTGTCGAACATGTAAAGCTGTCCGCCCATCAGGACCGCTGCCGACCGCGCGAATTTCTCGAGCGTGCGGGGATCGTGGGAGACGATGACGATGGTCGTGGTGCGCAGGCGTTCGCGCAGGATATCGCCCGCCTTGCGGTTGAAGTCCACATCTGTCGAGCCGGGCATGCCCTCGTCGATGAGATAGATGTCGAAATCCAGTGCGAGCATCAGCGCAAAGCTGAAGCGTGCGCGCATGCCCGAGGAATACGTGCCGAGAGGTTGCTCGAAATATTCGCCCAAGTTGCACAGCCACCTGCAATACGCCTCGATATAGTCGGGATCGAGCCCGTAAAGCCGCGCGATGTAGCGCGCATTTTCCAGCGCCGACAGCCGGCTGATGACACCGCCCATGAAGCCCAGTGGAAACGAGACGCGGCAGCCACGGCGGATCACCCCCTCGTCGGGTTTTTCCAGGCCGGCCATCATGTTGATCAGCGTGGTCTTGCCGGTGCCGTTCGGAGCGAGAATGCCGAGGCTGTGGCCCAGCTCCACCCGGAACGACACGCGATCGAGGATCACCTTGCGCTGTGTCCCCGTCCAGAAGGATTTGCTGACAGTATCGAATTCGATCATTTCGTCGTCCCGATCACGTGTGGCCCCCTGCCTTTCCGGAAGATCGCACGTCAAGATGTGGTCTGAAGGCCGATTGTGCCCGACGCAAACACAATATACCATTTACGCATCGCATTATTTTTGCCGAGAACGCAGAAAAATCGTCCCGATCCGGATCGGGCGTTGCCGTGATGTGACGAGCATTTGCCTAAGAATGGAGCATGTCACGCCGAAATTGCCTTGGCCGCGCCGTCGGGTTAAGCATACCGGGCACGTGAGCGCGAGGACCATGCCATGAGCCGGATCTGCCATATCGAGTTGAACGATGCCAACCTGCCGCCGCCGACGCCCGAGATCGAGCAGGAGCGCAAGGTGGCGATGTACGATCTCATCGAGGAAAACAGCTTTGCGCTGCCGCCGCGCGATGATCGACGTGTCCCCGACGGACCCTACCGCGTGGGCCTGTCGATCCGCGAGAAGCGGCTGGTCTTCGATATCCGGACCGAGAGTGGCGATCCGGCGGCGGAATTTCACCTGTCGCTCAGCCCGTTCCGGCAGGTTGTCAAGGATTACTGGGCGATCTGCGAAAGCTATTTCGATGCCGTCAAGAACATGCCCCCCAGCCAGATCGAGACCATCGACATGGCCCGGCGTGGCATTCACAACGAGGGCGCGCGCATTCTGGCCGAGCGTCTCGAAGGCAAGGCCGAGATCGACACCGATACCGCGCGACGGTTATTCACGCTGATCTGCGTGCTGCATCACGGTGGCTGAGCAGATGCCCGTGCCGTTGCCGCAATCGGTGCTCTTTTGCTGCGATCACAACGCGGTCCGCTCGCCCATGGC
>JAWLFT010000120.1:0-6210 GCA_041685435.1 Roseovarius sp. | reverse complement strand
GCGCGGGGCGGCGGGGTTGTCGCCGTCGATATTGCCGAAATTGCCCTGACCGTCGACCAGCGGATAGCGCACCGCGAAATCCTGCGCGAGACGCGCCATCGCGTCGTAGATCGCCGCGTCGCCGTGCGGATGGTAATTGCCCATCACGTCGCCAGAGATCTTGGCGGATTTGCGAAAGCCCCCGGTGCTTGACAGGCGCAGCTCGCGCATCGCGTAGAGGATGCGGCGATGCACCGGTTTCAGCCCGTCGCGCGCGTCGGGCAGGGCGCGGTGCATGATGGTTGACAATGCATAGGTGAGATACCGCTCGCCGAGGGCGCGGCGCAGCGGCTCTGACGTCGCTTCGGGCAGCATGTTGGGGTCGTCGACTGTATCGCTCATGGATGTGGGGATACTGGTCTGGCTCTGCTACGTAAAGCGGTGATCGTGCTTCGGGCCTTGGGATATCGTGCTTGCATCGCGTATTGGGGCGGGTCAGAAGGCGCGCATGACCACGCGGATCATTCTCATCACCGGCTGCTCGTCGGGCATCGGGCTGGACGCGGCGCGCACGCTTCGGGCGCGGGGCTGGCGGGTCTTTGCCAGTTGCCGGAAGGCCGACGATTGCGAGCGTCTGAGGCGCGAGGGGTTCGAGGCGCCGCGCATCGATTACGAGGATGCGACGAGCATCGCCTCGGGTCTGGCGCAGGTGCTGGAGGCCACTGGCGGCCGGCTCGACGTGTTGTTCAACAACGGCGCCTACGCAATCCCCGGCCCGGTCGAGGATGTGCCCGCCGACGCGATGCGCGCCATCTTCGAGGCCAACCTGATCGGCTGGCACGATCTCACGCGACAGGTGATCCCGGTGATGCGCGCGCAAGGCGCGGGGCGGATCGTGCAGTGTTCCTCGGTTCTGGGGCTCGTGGCGATGCGGTGGCGCGGAGCCTATGTGGCGACGAAGTTCGCGCTGGAAGGTTTGAGCGACGCGATGCGGATGGAACTGGCGGGAACCGGGATCGAGGTCTCGATCATTGATCCGGGCCCGATCGAGACCGCCTTCCGCCAGAACGCCATCCGGCAATTCGAGAAATGGATCGACTGGGAAAACTCGGCGCGCGCCGAAGAATACCGCGCGAGCCTGCTCGACACGCTCTACAAGGGCAGCAGCAAGGGCCCGCAATGGCCCGCGGGCGCCGTGACAAAGGCCCTGATTCATGCGTGCGAGGCGCGGCGCCCCAAGGTGCGATATCATGTGACGACGCCCACACATGTCATGGCGATGCTGCGCCGGCTTCTGCCCGCACGCGCACTCGACTGGGTGCTGAAAAACGGGTAGTGGCCCGCGCGAGGACATATTTCCTCTTTCGCTTTTCATGTCATCCTGCCTAGGTATGGACAAAGACACCGGCACGGAAAGGATCCCTCATGCTGCAAGACCCGTTATTCCTCATCGCGGCGGTGGCGTGCATTGTCGTGGCGGTGATCCTCATTCGCGGCATCTCCACCTTCGGCAAGGAAGGCGTCGAGAACGCCAAGCGGTCCAACAAGTACATGCGGTGGCGGCTGATCGCGCAGTTTGTCGCCGTGCTTCTGATCCTGATTTTCGTCTATTTCCGCAGACAGGGAGGCTGAGCCGATGGTGGTTCTCAACAAGATCTACACACGCACGGGCGACGCGGGCGAGACCGCGCTCGGCAATGGCACGCGGGTGGCCAAGCATTCGGCACGGGTGACCGCGTATGGCACCGTCGACGAGTTGAACGCGACGCTGGGGCTTGCGCGCATGCAGGCCACGGGCGAAACCGACGCGGCACTGGCGCGCATCCAGAATGATCTTTTCGATCTGGGGGCGGATCTCTGCCGCCCGGACATGGAGCGCGACGACGAGGCCGAATATACCCCGCTGCGCATGGTGCCCTCACAGGTGGAGCGGCTGGAGGCCGAGATAGACGCGATGAACAAGCATCTGGAGCCTCTGCGCAGTTTCATCCTGCCGGGGGGCAGTCCGCTTGCGGCCAACCTGCACCTGTGCCGCACCGTGGCGCGGCGGGCGGAACGCCTGACGGTGGAGCTGTCGGCGCTGGAGCATGTCAACGAGGCGGCGGTGCGGTATCTCAACCGGCTCAGCGACTGGTGTTTCGTCGCCTCGAGGATGGCCAATGACAACGGCCGCGAAGATGTCCTTTGGGTTCCGGGCGCGAACCGCTGAAAGCGGCGGGGGTCCAGTGGACGGCCCGGCAACCGGAAGCGCGGAGTGCCGGAACACCTTTCTGGTTCTGATCACTGACCGGTGCGTATACCGCAATGTCGAAAACGCGACGTCGACTGGGCAGACGTGACGATTTTACCCTGTTTCCTTGGGGCGCGACCCGATAACAAGGCGGCAGACTGATTGCTTGAAGGGCTCTGCCGGCTCTTCACCACTGTAAGGGAGACCATGCAATGAAGGTGCTCGTGCCCGTCAAGCGCGTGATCGACTACAACGTGAAAGTCCGCGTCAAGGCGGATGGCAGCGGTGTCGATCTGGCCAATGTCAAGATGTCGATGAACCCGTTCGACGAGATCGCCGTCGAAGAGGCCATTCGCCTCAAGGAGGCCGGCAAGGCCGACGAGGTGATCGCGATCTCGATCGGGGTCAAGCAGGCGCAGGAAACGCTGCGCACCGCCCTCGCTATGGGCGCGGATCGCGCGATCCTCGTGGTCGCCGCCGAGACGACGCAGACCGATATCGAGCCCCTTTCCGTGGCCAAGATCCTTGCCAAGGTGGTCGAAGAAGAGCAGCCCGGTTTGGTGCTCTGCGGCAAGCAGGCGATCGACAATGACATGAACGCGACCGGGCAGATGCTGGCCGCACTTCTGGGCTGGTCTCAGGCGACGTTCGCCTCGAAACTGGATATCGACGGCGACTCGGCGGTTGTCACCCGCGAGGTCGACGGCGGGCTGCAGACGATCAAGGTCAGGACACCGGCGATCGTCACGGTCGATCTGCGCCTCAACGAGCCGCGCTACGCCTCCTTGCCCAATATCATGAAGGCCAAGAAGAAGCCGCTGGATGAAAAGACGGCCCAGGATTACGGCGTGGACGTCAGCCCGCGTCTTGAAGTGACCGGCACGGCTGAACCGCAGGCGCGCAAGGCCGGTGAAATGGTGGGCTCTGTCGACGAGCTCGTGGCGAAACTCAAGGAAGCGGGAGCCGCGTGATGTCTGTTCTTTTACTTGCCGAGGTTACTGATGGTGACCTGAACATGGATGCCACAGCCAAGGCGGTTTCGGCGGCTGTGAAACTGGGCGATGTGACGGTGCTTTGTGCCGGGGCCAAGGCCGCCGCGGCGGGCGAGGCTGCGGCGAAGATTGCCGGTGTGTCCAAGGTTCTGGTCGCCGAGGACGAGATGCTCGGGCACAGGCTTGCGGAACCGACGGCAGCTTTGATCGTGTCGCTCGCCGATGCCTACGAGCATATCGTCGCGCCGGCCACGACGGACGCCAAGAATATCCTGCCGCGTGTCGCGGCCCTTCTGGACGTCATGGTGATCTCTGACGCCTCGGATGTGATCGACGCCGACACGTTCGAGCGCCCGATCTATGCGGGCAACGCCATCCAGACGGTCAAATCGAAGGACGCCAAGAAGGTTGTCAGCTTCCGTACCTCGACATTCGAGGCTGCGGGCAGTCAGGACGCCGCCCCCGTCGAGACCGTGGCGGTGACCGACAATCCCGGCCTGTCGGAATGGGTCGAGGACAAGGTCGCCGCAAGCGACCGGCCAGATCTGACCTCGGCCGGTGTGGTGGTCTCGGGCGGTCGCGGTGTCGGCAGCCAAGACGACTTTGCGCTGATCGAGAAGCTGGCGGACAAGCTTGGCGCGGCCGTCGGCGCGTCGCGCGCCGCGGTCGATTCGGGCTATGCGCCGAATGACTGGCAGGTCGGGCAGACCGGCAAGGTGGTGGCCCCGGAACTTTACATCGCGGTCGGCATTTCCGGCGCGATCCAGCATCTGGCCGGCATGAAGGACAGCAAGATCATCGTCGCCATCAACAAGGACGAAGAGGCGCCGATCTTTCAGGTGGCCGATTACGGCCTTGTTGGCGATCTCTTCGAGGTGCTGCCGGAACTGACCGAAAAGCTCTGATCCCCACCACGATCACGACAGCGCCAGACCCGCGCCAGACCCCGGCGCGGGTTTCTCGTTGCGCGGGGCCTTTTTCAGCACCTGCCGCGACCCGTCAGGATATCGTGCCAGGGCGGCGCGATTTTCGTAGCTTTGATGGGCGCGTAGATACCATGCGACGACCCGCTTTCGCCGCCTTTCGTCGAGCGCATGCGACGGCAAGATTACGCAGCCGCGGCCCTTGCGGCCCAACCCTGCGCGGGCCTATGCTGGTGCAGCATAATGACGAGGATCGCAGTCATGGACATCAAGACAATCGGCATCGTCGGCGCGGGCCAGATGGGCAACGGAATCGCCCATGTGATGGCGCTTGCGGGGTACGAGGTGGCGCTCAACGATATCAGCGCCGAGGCGCTTGAAAAGGCGTTGGCGGCCATCCGCAAGAACATGGACCGTCAGGTCAGCCGCGAAAAGATCAGCCAGGACGACATGGATGCGGCCCTCGGGCGGATCGACACGACGCAGACCCTTACCGATCTCGGGCCGAGCGACCTGATCATCGAGGCCGCGACCGAACGCGAGACGGTCAAGCAGCAGATCTTCGATGAGCTTCTGCCGCATCTGAAGCCGCAAACGATCCTGACCTCGAATACCTCGTCGATCTCGATCACCCGTCTCGCCAGCCGCACCGACCGGCCCGAGAAGTTCATGGGCTTTCACTTCATGAACCCTGTGCCGGTCATGCAACTGGTGGAGCTGATCCGCGGCATCGCCACCGACAAGGAAACCTTCGATGCCTGCCGCGACGTGGTCGACAAGCTGGGCAAGACGGCAGCGAGTGCCGAGGATTTCCCCGGCTTCATCGTCAACCGCATCCTGATGCCGATGATCAACGAGGCGGTCTATACGCTATACGAAGGGGTGGGCAACGTGCAGTCCATCGACCGGTCGATGAAGCTGGGCGCCAATCACCCGATGGGGCCGCTGGCGCTTGCGGATTTCATCGGGCTGGACACCTGCCTTGCGATCATGAACGTTCTGCATGACGGGCTGGCCGATACCAAGTATCGACCCTGTCCCCTGCTCACCAAATATGTCGAGGCCGGGTGGCTGGGTCGCAAGGTCGGTCGCGGCTTTTACGATTACCGCGGCGAGACGCCCGTGCCGACACGGTAACAGGTGGGGCTCTTTGAGGACCGGGCGCGGGATCGGTGATTGCGCAGCGGCTGCCGGGAAGCTATCGCGCCGCAAGCTCTTTGGTCGAAGGGGATCCTGAATGCTGCGTGTCCTTGCCCTGATGGGCCTTCTGGTCGTCGTCGCCTGCACAAACCCGGACGATCTGGATCAGCAACCCGCCTATCTCGGAAATTTCCAGCTGGGGCACGGTGTCGTCGTCGCACCCAAACTGACCAAGGGCCCGGCCTCGCGCAGGGCCACGGACGCGGAATGGATCGACGCCATGACCGATGCGGTCACGGATCGCTTTTCCCGCTATCGGGGCGGCAAGCTCTATCATCTCGGGGTCAGTCTCGAAGGGTACGTTCTGGCGGTGCCCGGCGTACCGGTGGTCGCCTCGCCGAAATCGGTTCTGCTCCTGAACGTCACGGCATGGGACGACGCGGCGGGAGAAAAGCTCAACCCCAAGCCGCACATGGTGACCGTGGTTGAATCGATCTCGACCGCAACCTGGATCGGGTCGGGGCTGACCCAGAGCCGCGAGGACCAGCTCGAGAACCTCAGCCTCAACGCGGCCAAGCAGATCGAGACATGGCTGGGACGCCAGAACGACACGCTTGGCTGGTTCGAGGAAGATGGCGTATCGGCCGCCGGCGGAGCGGCCCCTGACAGAAGCGGCCCGCGCCCGTTGGTCCGGCCGGATCCGACAGACGATATCGCCGATGCCGCGACAGGCGTCACGCAATGACACGAACGCTATGGCTTGATTTTCTCACCCGACCTCAATAAACCGCGCGCGACGCAACGAACGGGCCATGCCGGCCCCCCAACTGACAAGGTCCTCCGAAAGATGGCGAAGCAAAAGTTTGATCGTTCCAAGCCGCACGTGAACATCGGCACGATCGGTCACGTTGACCACGGCAAGACGACGCTGACGGCGGCGATCACG
>JAWLFT010000119.1:0-6239 GCA_041685435.1 Roseovarius sp. | reverse complement strand
GGTGGCGATGGAAATGATCTGATCGAAGGCGGCGACGGCAACAACCTGCTGCAAGGTGGTCTGGGCGATGATACGTTTGTGGTGACGACAGCCGGCGATACCGTCGAAGGTGGCGATGGAAACGATACGCTCAGCCTGAGCGGGCTCGGTCCGTTTGACATCAACGTCAACAGCGAGGACACCGTTACCGGATCGCAGGACGGCACGATCAATTTCCTCGATGAAAATGGAGATGTCTCCGGCAGCGTCACCTTCAGTGGTATCGAGAACATCATTCCCTGCTTCACTCCCGGCACGCGGATTGCGACGCCGCGCGGTGAATGCGCGATAGCGGAGTTGCGGGTCGGCGACCGGGTGATCACGCGGGATAACGGGCTGCAGGAAATCCGCTGGATCGGACAACGCGCATTGACCGGACTCGAGCTTCAGAAGGCACCGCATCTGCGCCCGGTCCTGATCCGCGCCGGGGCGCTCGGGCGCGGTCTGCCGCTTCACGACATGCTGGTCAGTCCGCAACACCGGATGCTTATCAACTCGGAACGTGCCGCGCTCTATTTCGAGGATCGCGAGGTGCTGGCTTCGGCCAAGCACCTGACGGATTTGGACGGTGTCGCTCAGACCGCGGCGCAAGAGACGACCTATGTCCATTTCATGTTCGATCAGCACGAGGTGGTTCTGTCGAACGGGGCGTGGAGCGAAAGCTTTCAGCCTGGGGCGCAGGTGCTTGACGGTATGGGTGCTGTGCAGCGTGACGAGATTTTCGAGCTTTTCCCGGAATTGCGGGCCATACAGGGCATCAAGGCCTATCAGGCCGCCCGGCGCTCGCTCAAGAAGCACGAAGCGCGCCTGTTGGTGGCCTGAAACACAGACGCATACCGGCATCGGCGGTACTCGCAGAGTACCGCCCGCAGCGCGTCGACGAGTACTGTCCGTTGATGGATCAGGGGTCTCAGATGCAGGCGGCCATCAGCCTGTAGGCGATCTGGGCCGCCGTGAAGTCCCATGCCGCTTTGCCGTCCGGTGCAAGCTCCACGACGTCGAAACCGACGCATTTGCGGCCCATCAGGGCGCTTTCGACCAGATGCAGCGACTGGTAATAGTCCAGCCCGCCGGGCACGGGCGTGCCCGTTGCGGGCATCTGCGACGGATCAAGCCCGTCCAGATCGTAGGTGACATAGATCAGCTCGGGGAAGTCCTCGGGCAGCTTGATGCGGTGAATGCGATCGGTCACCAGCTCTTCGGCATCGCGCCAGAAGACACCGTTGCGATGCCGGCTTTCGGCCTCCTCCGGGCTGAGGGCACGCACACCGAATTGCGCCACGCGCAGGCCCTCTTCGGCGAGCAGGTGGATCACAGAGGCGTGCGAGTGCCGCTCGCCCTGATAGGCAACCCGCAGATCGGCATGGGCGTCGATCTGGACGATACCCACCGGTCTGCCGAGCGCGCGCGCCACACCCATCGCCGCGCCGTAGGTCAGGGAATGCTCGCCGCCCAGTGCCACGGGGATCTGGCCCGCATGCGCGGCGGCTTCGGTGCGCTGCGCCAGACGCTCCATCACCTCGGGCAGGGAACCCTCGCAGTCCAAGGCCTCTTGCGTGACGATCCCCGCCGCGCAGGGCGCCTTGCCGGCGCAGCGTCGCTCAAGCTCGTTCGAGGCCGCGATGATCGCAGCGGGGCCGTGCGCGGTGCCCGCCCCATACGAGACCGTCCGTTCCAGCGGCACCGGGATCACGCGGAACAGCGCGTCGTCGCGCTGTTCCTCGGCGGTCAGTTCGCTGGCCAGAAAGATGCTCATGACAGACGCTCCTTGAAATCCTGATACCCGAATTCCCGCACCATCCGAAGGGCGTCGGTTTGGCTGTTCCAGATGGCGATGGCGGGCAGTGGCACGCCGTTGAAGGTGTTGGTCTTGACCATCGAATAATGCGCCTGATCCAGAAAGGCGATCCGCTGGCCCGCCTGCAAAGGGCGGGTCCAAGTGTAATCGCCGATGACATCGCCCGCCAGACAGGACGGCCCGCCGAGGCGGTAGGTGATGCCCGCCGCGGCCTCGGCCAGAAGGGCAGGGCGGTAAGGCGCCTCGATCACGTCGGGCATGTGGCAGGTGGCGGAGATGTCGGTGATTGCCACCGGCATGGCGTTGTTGAAGACATCGAGGATCTCGCCCACGAGAATGCCCGCATCCAGCGCTACCGCCTCGCCCGGTTCCAGATAGACCTCGACGCCGTATCGCGCGCGGATATCGCGGATGAGAGCGATCAGCGCCTCGCGATCATAATCGCCGCGCGTGATGTGGTGCCCGCCGCCCAGATTGATCCATTTCAGCTGCGCCATGTAGGGCGCGATCAACGGCTCTACCGCAGCCCATGTGCGGCGCAGAGGCTCGAACCCCTGTTCGCACAGGGTGTGCATGTGCACGCCCTCGACGCCCTCCATTGCCGCCGGGGTCAGGTCCGATACCGGCATGCCAAGCCGTGACACCGGCTGGCAGGGGTCGTATTTGGGCACCTCGCCCTCCGAATGCTGGGGGTTGAGGCGCAGCCCCACCGACACGCCCGCAGCCGCGGCGCGCGGGCCGAAACGATCCTTCTGCGCGGGGCTGTTAAAGATCAGGTGATCGCTCAGGCGGATGATCTCGTCGATCTCGGTATCCTTGTAGCCGGTGGAAAAGGTCGTGACCTCGCCACCGTATTCCTCGCGTCCCAGACGCGCCTCGTATAGCCCGCTGGCGCAGGTGCCTGACAGGTAGGACCGCACCAACGGGGCCAGCGAGTACATGGAAAACGCCTTGAGCGCGCTGAGCATATGCGCGCCGGAGCGCTCGCCCAGATCGGCCAGCACTCGAAGGTTGCCTTCGATCACGGCCTCGTCGACGACGAAACAGGGCGAGGGCACGCGCGCAAGATCGAAGCGCGCAAAGGCGCCGGGATCGCCCGCCTGGGTCTGCATCATGTCAGCCATGGTCTGGGGTCTCCGGGTCGCGGGTCAGGAAGGGGGCTCAGAAGTTCACCGGGCCGTCAAGCTCATGCACCTGCCACGGCAAACCGTTGGCGTCCAGCATGTCCATGAAATCGTCCGGGTCGAGCTGTTCCATGTTCCAGACGCCGGGTTTGGTCCAGTTGCCTTTGAGCACCTGTGCCGCCCCGATCATCGCCGGCACCCCGGTGGTATAGCTCACCGCCTGGCTGCCCACGTCGCGATAGCACTCTTCGTGGTCGCAGATATTGTAGATGTAGTATGTCTTCTCGCCCGACCCGTCCCGCGCCTCGCCGGTGACGATATCGCCGATGCAGGCCTTGCCCCTGGTCTCTTCGCCCAGACCGCCGGGATCGGGCAGCAGCGTCTTGAGGAACTTGATCGGGATAATCTCGACGCCCTCGTGCATCACCGGGTCGATCCGCGTCATGCCGACATTTTCCAGCACCTTGGCGTGGGTGATGTAGGCGTCGCCGAAGGTCATCCAGAAGCGCGCACGCTCGACCTCGGGGAAATGGGTCGAGAGGCTTTCAAGCTCTTCGTGATACATCAGATACATGTTCTTGGGGCCGATACCGGGAAAGTCGAACTCGACCTTGTGGGTCATGGCCGGCTTTGTTTTCCATTCGCCCTGCTCGTAATACTTGGCCTCTTGGAGCACCTCGCGCAAGTTGATCTCGGGGTTGAAGTTGGTGGCGAAGGCCTGTTCGTTCGCGCCGCCATTGGCATCAAGGACGTCGATCTGGCGGATGCTGTCGAGCTTGTGCTTCTTCAGCCACGCGGCAAAGACCGAGGTCACGCCCGGATCGAAGCCCGAACCGAGAATCGCCACGAGACCGGCCTTTTCGAACTTGTCGTGATAGGCCCATTGCCAGCGATATTCGAATTTCGCCTCGTCCTCGGGTTCGTAATTGGCGGTGTCGAGGTAATGACAGTCGGCCTCCAGACAGGCATCCATCAAAGCCAGATCCTGATAGGGCAGGGCGAGGTTGACGAGGATCTCCGCGCCGGTCTTGCGGATCAGATCGGCCGTCGCGGCCACATCCATCGCGTCCAGCGCGTAGGTGTCGATATCCACGCCGACACGCTCTTTCACCGACTGGGCGATGGCGTCGCACTTGGACTTGGTGCGGCTGGCCAGCGATATCTGCGTGAAGATATCGGCGTTCATCGCCATCTTGTGCACGGCGGCATGGCTGACACCGCCGGCGCCGATAACTAGTGTCTTGCCCATGATCTCTGTCTCCCCGGTCTGTTGAATCTGTCGAGCGCTACTCGTAATAGGTATAGCCGTTCATGCTGTCGCGATAGGCGGCCATCAGCGTGCGCCGTTCCTCCACGCGGATCGTGCCGGCCGAGATCGCGCCATCCACGAGCTTGCGGAAGGCCGCGATGCAATCGTTCGGATCGTATTCCACATAGGACAGCACCTCGGCGATCGTGTCGCCCTCCTGCTCGTGCAGCAGATCGAAGCCGCCGTCGTCGCGCAGATCGATGGTGACGACGTTGGTGTCGCCGAAGAGGTTGTGCAGATCGCCCAGGGTCTCCTGATAGGCACCGACGAAGAAGACGCCCATGTGATAGGGCCGGTCGTCTGGCAGGTCATGGACCGGCAGGGACGGCGACGTGCCGTCGCCCAGAATGAAACTGTCGATCTTGCCGTCGCTGTCACAGGTTATGTCCGACAGGATGGCGCGGCGGGTGGGTCGCTGGTCCAGCATCTGAAGCGGCATCAGCGGGTGCAATTGGTCGATCGCCCAGACATCGGGCAGCGACTGGAACAGCGAGAAATTGCAGTGATAGATGTCGGCGAGCTTGTGCAACTCGTCCTCGATATCGCCGCCGCGCTCGTCGGCGGCAGCCAGTGCCTTGATCCGCGCCATGAGGTAGCGATAGATCTTCTCGGTCCGGGCCATCTGCCGGATCCCGACCTGACCGCGCCGGAACAGCGCCCGCATCTCGTTGCGATAGAAGCTGGCGTCGTTCAGGCATTCACGCAGCCGGTCGGGCGACAGGTATTCGCCGACCGCGATCAGGTCGCTGACATAGTGAAAATCGTCGGGCTCGGCATCCGGCGCCTCGCTGGCATCGAACAGCGTCGCCTCCAGCACATTGAAGATCAGCATGGACGAGCTTGCCACCGCCGCGCGCCCGCTTTCGGTGATCAGCGTGGGGTGGTCGATGCCGGCCTCGTCCATTGCGTAGTTCACCGTCTCGACGATGTTGGTGCAGTATTCCTCGACACCGTAATTGATGGAATTTGCCGAAGCCTTCTTTTCACCGGTATAGTCAAATCCCAGACCGCCCCCCAGATCCAGATGGGTCAGCGGCGCGCCTTCGGCGGTCATCTCGGCGAAGTAGCGGCACGCCTCGCCCACCGAGCGGCGCACGTCGTTCACGTCGGGCACCTGGCTTCCGAGATGCGAATGCTGCAACATGAGGCAATGTAGCAGTCCCGCGTCCCGCAGCTTGTCGATCACCTCGACCAGTTGGGCGGTATTCATCCCGAACGTGGACCGATCCCCCGAGCTTGCCGCCCAGTTGCCGCCGATCTGGTTGCTCAGCTTTACCCGGACGCCGAGCATCGGCTCATAGCCAAGCGCGCGGCTGGTCTCGATCACGGTGTCCACCTCCATCACGCTTTCCAGCACGATCACCGTGTTGAAGCCCAGCCTGCACGACTGGATCGCCAGCCCGACGAATTCCGCGTCCTTCACGCCGTTGCAGACGATCAGCGCATCTTTCGGCAGCTTGTGCGCCAGGGCGATCACCAGTTCGGGTTTCGAGCCGGCCTCGAGACCGAAATCATAGGGCCGGCCGTATTCGACGATCCGGTCCACGACCTGCGCCTGCTGGTTCACCTTGATCGGAAAGACACCGCGATAGGCACCGCGATATCCGCTGCGCTCGATCGCATCGCGAAAACCGAGGTTGATCTGCTGGATGGCGCGTTCCAGGTAGGAACTGACCCGTAGGAGCATCGGTGTCTGGATGCCACGCTTTTCCAGATCGCGGATGATCTCGGGCAGGCTGAAGGCAGGGGCCTGCGGCGAAAGCGGATTTTTCAGGGCAAACTCACCGTTTTCCAGAACGTCGAAATATCCCTGTCCCCAACGGTCAAGCCCATAAAGCTCTGCATGCGTGGCGTTCGTCTTCATCGCGTTCTCTCCAGAGGCGCGGATCTGTTCCGCCGCCGACGTAAAAACATATACGGTGCGATACGCGAGTCGCACATCGTCCACAACCATACGGGCAGGTAATCC
>JAWLFT010000118.1:0-6289 GCA_041685435.1 Roseovarius sp. | reverse complement strand
GGAGCGATTGATCCCCGACCCGCACGCCCTTCCGCAACAGGGACAAGCGCGCCGCCTGCTGCCCGGGCGTTGGACGGGGTAGATCCGACAATATCCGTAGCCGCCACAGGTTTGCGCCTTGCCGTTCGGCAACCTCCAACCCTTTCGAAAAAGTGTGATCGGCCTCCTCACGCCGCCCGGTGGCAAGGCAGATTGTCCCGTGCAGACGCAGGATTTCGGCATACCAGCACAAAAGGCGGGAGGTCTCGCAATCCATGGCGGCCTGTTTGGATTGCCAATAAGCGGCTTCGGTCTCAGCAGCCTGGCACAGGCCAAGGGCATGAACCGCCCTGAAATACGGCATGACAATGCCGACACCGCTGCCTTCCAGCGTCTCAATCGCCTCACGAAAGGCCGCGAGCCCATCGGGATTGCCGGCCCCGTCCAACGTCATGACGCCCAGCCAGACGCGGCCGGTGATCTGCCAGAACGCAGCGCCTTGGTTGTCTGCCTCGGCAATGCCCCGGTTCAGCCGGTCCAGAGCCGCGTCGGTTTCCCCGATATAAAACAAGGGCACGGCCCCCCAGATCAGCGCATAAGGTTTCATAACAGGGATATCGAGGCGCCTCTGATGGGCATCGGTCTCGGCCAGCAGGTCCTGAACCTTATGCCCTTGTCCGCAAATGGCGCGGGACACAGGTTCAAACATCTGCGCTGCCGCGAAGATATCCATCCCGTAATTCAGGATCATGCCGCCATGCTCCGCGAGATCATAGCGGGCGCGGATCTGTGCCAGCTGCTCGTATTGTTTGTCAAAGTCGCCGGCATAGAAGCATCTGCCATTGCGCGCGGCATGGGCCGCGAGGCGCACCTCGTCATGGTCAGTGCTGTTGCTGGGCTCTGGGGCCATCTCGTCGAGCGTGGCGCAGATTGCCTCGGCGCCGTCCATGTCGCCGGCGATGATGGCATGCGTGAAGCTGCCAAGCAGCGCCGGGGCGCTGTCGTGGCCGGGGGTTCCGCCGGTCGCCGCGATCTCGCGCACCGTCTCGAAGGCGCTGAGCACCTCTGGCGCGCAAAAGCCCTGCGATTGCATCAGCACCGAGCCAAGGGCCGTATGCGCCGCAATTTCCAGATCGGTCATGTCCATCTCCGCCGGGGCGGACTGGCCCAGGTCAATTGCCGAGCGCGCATGCGCCTCGGCATCGGCGAGAGCCCCCTGAAGCACCGCCGCTCGGGACGCGGCCAGATAGTTCTGCACGGCCGGGACGTATTCACGCGCACGCGCGTGATGTTCAGCGAGGATGGCGGGGTCGCGGGCTGCGGTGTCGGGGTGGTTTTCCGTGATCACGGCCGCAACTCGCGCGTGATACATCTCGCGCGATTTGCGCAGGATCCCGTGATATGTCGCCTGATGCAGAAGCGCGTGGGCAAATTGCCATATGTCGCTTGTTTCGCGTCGTACCACGCCCTGATCTTCGGCGGTTTCCAGCAATGGCTGGATCTCGCCATACTGCACGTTCAGCATATCGGCGAGCAATACCACGGAAAACCGCGCGCCCAGTATCGCGGCCTGCTGCAACACCGGCTTGGCCGCGCCGATCGAGTCGATACGTTCTGCAAGCAGATCCATCAGCGTTGCCGGGACCTTGTTCCCCGACACGAGGCCATGCCGGTAAAGTTGCTCCAGAAACAGCGGGATGCCGCCAGCCGTCTCGATCAACTTCTCGACATCGTCATCCGGCACATCCCCGGCGCCTGCCATGGCCGCGACCAGTGCCGCCGATTCCGCCTGCGTCAGCGGGGCAAGCCGCACGGTCTCCAACTCGGCGTCGCCAAGATGGGTGCCGAACTTGCCGTCATCGCGGCTGGTCATGAGGATACGGCGCTTTGCCGCATCCGGGTGGTCGATCAGCGCCCGCACGACACCGAAAGAGGCGTTGTCCAGCCAGTGCAGATCCTCGATGATGATCCAGTCTCCGGCATTGGCTTGCGCCAGCAGCGCGGCGACGAGGCTCTGTTCGATCATCTCCTTGAGTGCGATATTGCCCTTTTCCGCAAGCAGGCGCTGACCCTCGGGCAGGCCGGTGATCATTGCGAGGGGCAGCAGCGTGTCGTGGCCGAGCGTCGGAAAGGTTTGCGAGAGGGCTTCCATGGCAGGTTCCGCGTCGCCGAGAACCTCCCTCAGCCACCGCTTGAAAGGATGGTGGCTGGCATTGACGTTGAGCCCATCGGCCGAAAGCCAGACATGCGCGCCTTCGTCGGTGGGCACCGCCGCGGCAAGCGCGCTCTTGCCGATTCCGGCCTCGCCGACGACGAGGCAGGGGACATCGGCTGTGCGGATGCGCGCAAGCTCTGCCGACCGCCCCAGGAACGGACGCTTGGGGCGGCGCGGTGTCATCCCTTCGGGATGGGTCACCACGTGAAGCTGCTGTGGCTCCGGGAAGCCCTTGAGCATCTGCGCAGGCCGTGCCTCGGTCACGAAGTCGCCGCGGAGCAGCGCCCGGGTTTCCTCCGCGACCAGGACGACACCGGGGCTGCCCGCATCCTGAATCCGGGCGGCCAATGTCGGCACGGCGCCGGTCAGGGGCGGCAGTTCGCCGGTCGCGTCTGCAGCGCGAGTCGCGACTTCTCCGGTGGCGACGCCCGCGCGCAGCGCCACGGGGCGATCATGACCGGGGGGTGGCGCGATCTCCTCGACCCCTTCAAGTGCAGCCGCGACGGCATAGGAGGCCGCGAGTTCCTTACCGCTATCCAGCCCGAAACAGGCAACGACACCG
Source organism: Roseovarius sp. (assembly GCA_041685435.1). GTDB lineage: Bacteria > Pseudomonadota > Alphaproteobacteria > Rhodobacterales > Rhodobacteraceae > Roseovarius. Next base: position 3,533 of record JAWLFT010000118.1, on the reverse strand, counting down.
TCGCCGAGATACCCGGTGACAATGCCGTGATGACGTTCGATGATGGACCGGGTGCGGGCATAGTAGCCCTCCATCCAGTCGGCCATGTCCTCGGCATCGGTCCGGCTCGCAAGCTCGGTGGATCCGACAATGTCGATGAATAACACAGTGACCTGCCGTCTCTGTCCCATGCTGCCGCGCGGGTGATCGGGTGGCGGGTCACGTGTCAAACTATTTGTCTCCGGTTGATCTCATGGCTTTCCTGTTGCCCTTGGCAACAATGCACGTTTTCTGGCCAGTTTGACAAGACGTCCGCTGTCGAGCGGATTCGAAAGGGTCCAGCTCGTCCAGATGCGAAACGCGCCGGGCAGTCGATTGTCAGGGTTGGCCGGATGCCCGTCGGGACGTATCGGATCGGCATACATGACCCCTTTCGGCAAGTTGGCGAGCTTGGCGTCTTGCACATCTATCTTCGCATGGATGCCTGCGACATAGGCCGAACTCAGGTTGAAATCGAAGGACGAATACTGCCATTTGCTGAGTTTTCCCCGCGACACGACCACTTGCTCCAGCAGCGCCTCGATGCGGCCCGCGGTCGGAAAATCGGTCAGCGGACGGGCAAAACCGCGCTGGTTGTAATGGCCACTATAGATCGTTGCACCATTCGGCCCGGCCACGTTGTAGCTGTTATGCCCCATCGACAACTTACCGATGGTCTTGTTGTAGCCATAGAAAATGATCCCGGAGAGTTCCGCCAGCCGGTTGGTCAAGGACAGGTTCGGAAGATAGGTGAACGCGCCTTCCTGCTCCTCGACCTGCACGAAATTGATCGCGACGATCGCCTCGTAATAGTTCGGAATGGCCAGCAGCCGGGGCATGACCGAGGCGCGCACGCCCATCTGCTGATTGCACAGCACGGTCACCGGATGGGTGCCTTCGGGCGTCAGAGTCTGCGGGTGCAGGCTCATGCCCTCGGGCAGCACCATTTCAAGGGCTTCGGAATCGACGGCGTGAAAGCTGAAGAACCCGTCGATCTGACCGGTACCGAACATCGGCGTCAGCGGCCAGGGCGCGGTCTGGGCGTAGGGGCTGTCAAGCTTGGCCGCATCGGTCGGCCCGGCATCATTCGCAAGATCGCCTTCGCCCACGATCTCGATGTCGGCCCCGGTCAGGCCACGGGCACAGGCCAGACCCGAGATGGTCGCAGCCTCGACACATCCCGCGTTGATCCCGCAACGTGTCCAGTCCCCGGCCAGATAGAGGTTTTCAAAACCGGACCCGTCTGGTGGCAGCCGGTACTGCACCGACCCCGGAACCGACATCACATAGCGTTCGGAGCCGAACAGGTTTTCGCGAAAATACTGATTGGCGAATTTTACGTCCCCGCTTTCGTCCCCGGTATCGTGTAGCAAAGAGGTGTCGAACGCGCCGTTCTCGTCCTTGGATCCGGGCCATATCCTCACAAGCGTCTCGTCTGCCCAGAGTTTGGTCCGCTCGGCCATCGTGCCCTTGCTCTCACCGTCGTCATGCGCCGGGCTGCAGAAATACGCGATGGATTGTGGCGGCGGATCGGGCCAGTTCTCGCGTCCGATCAGGTCCGACATGTCGGCCCATGTATCCAGAGGCTCGGGTGCGCTGGTCATGACGGTGCGCAGGTCGCGCTGGTCGCCCTCGTTATGCGCGGCGACGAGAGCATTCCAGCCCAGCTGTTCGGGTGTGGTGTCCATCCAGAATTGCGCCGCATGGGTCGCGACGGTCTGCACTTTCTCGAGCATGCCGCGCCAGCGGGTCGAGGCCTGCGCCAGTTCCGGCGTCATGTAATGCAATGACCCGATCGACGCCCCGAGGACCACGAGATCGAAATCTTCGCCGCGTTTCAGGGTGTAGGACCGGCCCTGGGGCGCATCTCGCTCGCATTCGAAATCGACACGGTCGCTTTCCGGCTTGTCCGCGTTTTCGAGCTGATCCCAGAACGGCTCTGATGGCCAGCATGGCAACCCCCTGACGTCTTTCAGCGGTTCATACTCCTTGCCCTCCTTCACCCGGGCCTGCTCGACCATGTCGATGGCGGCAATGCCGTTGCGACTGGAATCGAGCCGCAGGTTTGTGGCCGCGTTGAAGAACTTGAACTTCACGCCACGATGCCTAAGCAGTTGATAATAGGGGCCGAAAATCGTGTCCCCCATCCCTGCGTTCATCTTGTAGAAGAGCGCCCCCTTGTAGCAGAAGGCCAGACGCAGCAGCCCCCGGATCGCGGTGCCCGCCCCGACGCTCCGGCTATCCATCACGCCGCCGGGATATCCGAAGACATAGTCATAGCAGCCCCGGAACACCGCCGAATAGACCGCCTCGCGCTCCGCGCCGTAATGCAGGAGCCACTCGCTGATTTCCCAGTTGTCGATCGCGTCAAAGCCGTCCCGGAAGACGTCGTTGTCCATCGCGCCCCGAAAGAATGCCGTGGACAGGCTGATCATGATATGCATCCGCCGCGACCGGTCGCTGGTCACTTTCTTGTCCAGCTCCGCGCCGTGGAACCACCCCTGCGCGTGGCGCGCGAGATCGGACATGGTCGCTTGATGGGTCGCGCTGTGATCAAGGGCATTCTCGGAGAGCGACTTGCTGTATTGATGCAGCGCATGCAGCGGGGTGCGGTGTTTCGCGTCGACCGATCGCAACCTGAGCGGGATGTGGAGCCGGGCCGGAAGGCGATGCTCGCCAGTGTGCCCAGCCTCATTGAGGATCCGGTCGAGCTCTGGAATGACGAAGTCGAGGAAACTGCGAAAGAACTCGAAGGGCGAGGGCACCATCTTGCCGGTGCCCGGCTGTTCGCCTTCCCTCTCCTCGAAATCCACGCGCCAGGGGTGCAGCTCTTTCTCGCCGTTGGCATTTGGCACCTCTTCCGCCAGCAGGAAGTGGTTCAATCCGGTAAAGGCCTTTTCCAGCGTGCCCAATGGCGCGCCTGGGCTGCGCAACCCGGTCTTGTTCAGTTGCTCATAACAATCGCGCATGAGGCGAAACCCGTTGTCGTAGAACCCGGCCCAGATGTGCAGGCCGTGTTCTTCGATGCGGTCGCCCTTTTTTGGGTTGCGCCCGGAGGCACCCTTGCCCCCAAGCCGCCAGCCAAGCTGATAGAGCGTAATGTCGTATTCATCTTGCCAGTTAGGCAGTTGGGTGATGGCATAGGCCGCTGTGATGGCACCGACACCACCACCGATAATAGCAATCTTTTTTCGAGAAACCTGCATTCGAAAAGCCCTTTCATCTCACTTGCTTTTTATAACTTGCAAGCGTTGGTTGCGGATCCTGCCCGGGCGCATCCGCCAAATCTGTGCGCAGCAGCAAGACCCAGCACCCTGTAAACTCGGTTACTTTGCGACAAGTTGCCACGAAATATGAAGTGCTTCAATATAGTGTCCAAGGTGCGACATATGAAAAGCACGATCAGCTGCGCAACGGTATCACTGCTATTGCCAAGTCTGGCACAGGCAGAACTTGGCCTGCATCCAGGAAAAATTTTCAGAACTCTGGTTTCACTATCCGGGAGCCAGGCAGGT
>JAWLFT010000117.1:0-6422 GCA_041685435.1 Roseovarius sp. | reverse complement strand
GATGACCGGCCGGAAACGGAATATCCCAAGTGGCAGGGCGAGCCGTGCATGCAGGACTGCAAGGACGGGGTCGAGATCACGATGCGCGCGGCCGTTCTGGATGTGACACCGCAGGACGAGGACTGAACAGGTGCCGGAGATCTTCCGGATCTCCCCTTTTCACGACGGCCTGATGCCGGTCGTCGTCGCCACTCTGCTTATACTCTCCACGCCGGTCCCGGCGCGTGCCGATCTGATTGGCGACGCCGAGGCCGGCGAGCGGCACTTCACCGATTGCATCGGCTGTCATCAGGTCGGTCAGGGGGCCGAGGACGGCATCGGTCCCCATCTCAACGGGATCTTCGGGCGCCGCGCCGCGGCACATGACGACTATCCCTATTCCACGTCGATGCAGCGGGCGGGCGTCGATGGCCTGACATGGACGCTGGAGATGCTGGACGCCTATATCGAGAATCCCCGCGCGCTCGTGTCCAAGACCCGGATGAGCTACCGGGGCCTCAAGGACGCTCAGGCGCGCGCCGATCTTCTGGCCTATCTGAGGCGCTTTTCGGACAATCCCGCGAATATTCCCGAGGCCGCACCGACCGCGATCGGCACCGATCATTCGGTCGATCCCGATATCCTCGCGATTCAGGGCGATCCGGAGTATGGTGCATATCTCAGCAGCGAATGCGTGAGCTGCCACAAGGCGGATGGCACGGCGGACGGCATCCCGTCGATCACCCGCTGGCCTGAAGATGATTTCGTGGTCGCCATGCATGCCTACAAGGAAAAACTGCGTTCCCATCCGGTGATGCAGATGATGGCCGGGCGCCTGTCGAACGAGGAGATCGCGGCGCTTGCGGCCTATTTCAAGGATCCCGATTGAACGGGGACCATCAGGGAGGAGAGACCATGACTTTGAACCGACGCACATTCATTGCCGTTGGAACGGCCGCGGCCGCATCGATTTCGGCGCCCGCGGTACTGGCACAGGGGTCCGGTCGGCCGCGCGTGGTCGTGATCGGTGGCGGGTCGGGCGGGGCCACGGCTGCGCGCTACATCGCCAAGGACAGCGACGGCGCGATCGACGTCACGCTGGTCGAGCCGTCGCGGAGTTACTACACCTGCTATTTCTCCAACCTCTATATCGGCGGGTTCACCGATCTCGACGATACCAGCCACACCTATGGCACGCTGGCCGCGAAATACGGCATCAACGTGGTGCATGACTGGGCGACGGACGTGGATCGCGATGCAAGGACCGTGCGTCTCGCCGGCGGTGATGCCTTGCCCTACGACAAGCTGATCCTCGCCCCGGGCATCGATTTTGTCGAGGATGCGGTGCCGGGCTGGTCGTTGGCGCAGCAGAACAGGATGCCGCACGCCTACAAGGCCGGGTCGCAAAGCGAGCTTCTCAAGGCGCAGATCATGGCGATGCCCGAAGGCGGGCGTTTTGCCATGGTCGCACCGCCCAATCCCTATCGCTGCCCGCCGGGCCCCTACGAGCGGGTGTCGATGGTGGCGCATGTGCTGAAAGAGACGAATCCGACCGCCAAGATCCTGATCGCCGATCCCAAGGAAAAATTCTCCAAGCAGGCTTTGTTCGAGGAAGGCTGGCAGCGTCACTATGGCGGCATGATAGAGCGTATCGGCCCGGATTTCGGCGGCGAGAATATCAGCGTGGATCCCGACGCCATGGCCATCGACATCGACGGGATGGTGGAGAAGGTCGATGTCTGCAACGTCATCCCGGCGCAGAAGGCCGGCCGCATCGCCGACATGGCGGGCGTGACGGATGGCAACTGGGCGCCGGTCAATGCCGCGGACATGTCCTCGACGATCGATGCGGACGTGTATGTGCTGGGCGATGCGGCGGCGCAGGGCGACATGCCCAAATCCGGCTTTGCCGCCAACAGCCAGGCCAAGGTCTGCGCCATGGCGGTACGGGGCGAGCTGACCGGGTCGCGCGTGTTCCCGGCCAAGTTCACCAATACCTGCTGGTCGCTGATCGCCGCCGATGACGGCGTCAAGGTCGGCGCCACCTACGAGGCCACCGAAGAGCGGATCGCCAAGGTCGACGGCTTCATCTCGCAGACTGGCGAGGATGCCGCGACGCGCAAGGCGACCTATGAGGAATCGATCGGTTGGTATTCGGGCATAACCACCGACATGTTCAGTTGATCGGCGCATATGCGCCGAAACTTTCAAAGGAGAAAAGCAGATGAAAACGACAATGCTTGCCGGGGTTCTCGGCCTTATGACACTTCCGGCGGCCGCCGAGGAGGTGGTGACCTACACCTATGAGGGGACATTCGACGATGCCGCCTTCGCCGTCGAAAGCGCCATCCTCGACCGGGGGCTGGTGATCGATTTCACCAGCCATGTGGGCGAGATGCTCAACCGCACGCGCGAGGATGTGGGCAGCGATGTCATGCTCTTTCAGGCGGCGGATATCTTCGTGTTCTGTTCGGCCACGCTGTCGCGCGAGGTAATGGAAGAGAACCCGATGAATATCGGCCATTGCCCTTACGGCGTGTTCGTGGCCGAGCGTGACGACGAGGTGATGATCGGCTATCGCACCTATCCCGAGGGCGAGATGCAGAAAGTGCAGGCCCTGCTGGACGAGATCGCGCAGGACGCGCTTGAGTGAGACGCACAGACCGGGTTGTGCTGATGGCCCGGTTGATGCAGATCAGCGCAAGGATAAACGCCCCGGCGTAAGCCCTTTCGGGGTGATCTGGAGGGGCTGAAATGCTTGTGACGATACTCGATATCTATGGCGATGCGGCGGTGCTGGCCATGGCCGGGGCGCTTGTCGGTGTCATCTTCGGTGCGGCGGCGCAGCATTCGCGGTTCTGCCTGCGCTCGGCTTCGGTCGAGGTTGCCGAGCGTGGGTTTGGTCCAAGTCTGTCGATCTGGATCGTCGCCTTTTCGGCTGCCGTACTCATGGTGCAGGGTGCGATCGCGTTCGGGGGTCTCGACGTGTCGCAATCGCGCCAGCTTGCCGCGACGGGCAGTCTTTCGGGGGCGATCATCGGCGGGCTGATGTTCGGCGCCGGGATGATCCTTGCGCGGGGCTGTGCCAGCCGCCTTCTGGTGCTGTCGGCGACCGGTAATCTGCGGGCGCTGATCACCGGGCTGGTGCTGACGGTCGTGGCTCAATCGGCGCTGCGCGGCGTGCTGGCGCCGGCCCGAGAGGGGCTGGCGGGGCTGTGGCTTGTCCCGGGAGGGTCCGCGCGGGACCTGCTGGCGCATCTGGGGCTGACCTCCGCAGTGGCCGCAGGGATCGCCGGGCTGGTCCTTGTTGCGGGCGTCACGCTGGCACGTGCGCACCGGGTGCGTGTCACCCACACCATCGCCGCCGCCGGCGTGGGGGGCGCGGTCGGCCTCGGTTGGATGGCGACCTATGCGATATCGCAGACCTCCTTCGAGATCATCCCGGTGTCGTCGATCACCTTCACCGGCCCGTCCACCGACACGCTGATGGGGCTGGTCAACAGCACGAGCCTGCCCTTGGGCTTTGGCGTGGGGCTCGTACCGGGGGTGTTCGTCGGCGCCGCCGCGATGGCGCTGGTCACGCGCGAATGGCGGATCCAGCGCTTTGGTCCCGACACGCCGATGGAAAACTACCTTGCGGGGGCCGCGCTGATGGGCTTCGGCAGCATGCTGGCGGGCGGCTGCGCCGTGGGTGCGGGGATGTCGGGCGGCGCAATCCTTGCGTTGACCGCCTGGGTCGCGGTGGGGGCCATGTGGATGGGCGCGATGGCGATGCATCTTCTGATGACGGGCCTCGTGTCGCGCCGCGCCACCAGCTGAACCAACCGCATCCGGGTGGTTTTCGACGCAAGAAACCGGGCGGTTTCAACAGGCCTGCGGCGTCGCGCTCCTGCGTGATCAGATCGATGGCGGGGGGCGTTCCATGCTGCGATATGCCGGTGGCAAACCGGATATCCATGTGCAAGGGTGCGACCCAGCCGGCGAAGACAGCCCTGCGGTGCATGAAACCGGCCGACGCGATACCACGGGCGCAAAGCGCCGACAGAGCGGTCACCCTAGCCAATTCCGGGCGGTCAGCGCCGTTGCCGGGATCCCAATCAGACGGAGACACCAAGTTCATGCAGATGCGTCACGATCCCATATATGCCTCGCGAAGGTCGCCCGTGCTTGCCGACAATGTCGTGGCCACGTCCCAGCCGCTGGCAGCCCAGGCGGGCCTTTCGATGCTGGCGCGCGGCGGCAATGCCGTCGATGCCGCCCTTGCCGCCGCGATCACGCTGACGGTGGTCGAGCCGACCGGCAACGGGCTGGGATCGGACGCGTTCTGCATCCTGTGGGACGGGCACGACCTGCACGGCCTCAACGCCTCTGGCGCCGCGCCGATGGCGTGGACGCCAGAGCGTTTCGCGGGCGCGGCCGAAATGCCCTTCAGGGGCTGGGACAGCGTGACCGTGCCCGGCGCGGTGAGTGCCTGGGCAGAGCTGTCGCAGCGGTTCGGCGTGCTCGATTTCGCCACGCTGTTCGAACCGGCGATACGCCATGCCTCTGACGGGTTCATAGTCTCGCCGGTCATCGCGGACCTGTGGCGACGCGGCGCCGAGGTGCTGGCCGATCAACCAGGCTTTGCCCAGACTTTCCTGCGCGACGGGCAGCCCCCGATTGCCGGAGAACGCTTTGTCAACGCGCCCCTTGCCGACAGCCTGCGCCAGATCGCCGAAACCGGCGGTCGCGCGTTTTACGAAGGCGCCCTCGCCGAACAGATCGTCGCTGCCGCACAGGAAAATGGCGGGGCACTGACGATGGGCGATCTTGCCCGGCACAAGCCGGAGTGGTGCGGCACGCTGTCGATGGATTTCGACGACGTGACCCTGCACGAGATCCCCCCGAATGGGCAGGGCATCGCGGCGCTGATGGCCCTGGGTATCCTGCGCCACACGCCGGTGCGCGATTTCGGCCCCGATGACGCGATGGCGCTTCATTACCAGATCGAAGCCACCAAGCTCGCCTTTCGCGACATGGATGCCTATGTCGCCGACAGCCCCGCCATGACCGAAATCACGCCCGCAGCGCTCCTCGACGCCGACTACCTTGCCAGCCGCGCCGCCGAGATCCGCGCGGACAGGGCGCAGGATTTCGGCTCGGGCGCGCCGAAGAACGGCGGCACCGTCTATCTCTCGGCGGCGGATGCAAGCGGGATGATGGTCTCGTTCATCCAGTCGAACTATGCTGGGTTCGGGTCGGGCGTCGTGGTGCCCGGAACCGGTATTCACATGCAGAACCGCGGCGCGGGGTTCACGCTGGAGGTTGGCCATCCCAACTGCGTCGCACCGGGCAAGCGCCCGTTTCACACCATCATTCCGGGATTCCTGATGAAGGATGGCGCGCCGCTGATGAGCTTCGGGGTCATGGGCGGACCGATGCAGGCGCAGGGGCATCTGCAGATGACGCTGCGCACCCAGCTCTGGGGGCAGGATGTCCAGACCGCGGCGGATGCCCCGCGCTGGCGGGTCGTCGAGGGGCTGGAAGTGGCCTGCGAGATGGCGATAGAGGCGCAGACCGTGACCCGGCTGCGCAAGCTTGGCCACGAGATCACGCTGGAGTCGCCCGACAACGCGTTCGGGTTCGGCGGTGCACAACTTGTCCAGCGCCTGCCGGGTGGGGGCTACGGTGCCGGATCGGATCCGCGCAAGGACGGTCAGGCCGCAGGTTTCTGAGGGGCTCCGCGTCGCGTCCGGCAGAGGCAATCGGGCGCCCTCCGGATGCATGCCGCGGCCAAGGATTCTGGCAGCCGTCTGCAGGCGGCTGCCAGATCCCTGTCCAAGCCGCGCGCTACGGCGCGTCTGGCCGTTTCACCCCAAAAGCCCCGGAGATCTGGAAGCCATCTACAGAATGTTGAAAAGATGGTGAGCCGTGCAGGATTCGAACCTGCGACCCACTGATTAAAAGTCTGCGTGCCTTGTGGCGATTTATTTGGCGATAATCCAAAAAATATCTAAAAAACAGGACTTTATAGTGTGGCCATCTGGACATCCACAGTCACTACATGTCAATGTAAGTCTTAATTGGTCGGACACAGGACGGACATGGATGGCAAAGCAGCGACTGACCGACAGTTTGATCAAGAACCATCAGGCCGATGACAAGAAGAACACCCAGTATCGGGATTCCGAGACAACGGGCTTAGCCATTCTGGTCACTAAAAAGGGCGCAAATCGTTTGTCCTGAACTACTCGGTCGGAGGCCGAGAGCGTCGCATGACCATAGGGGCGTTTCCGACATGGTCGACAACGGCAGCTCGAGCGGAGGCAAGGGTTCTGAAGCGGGAAGTTGATCGCGGCATTGATCCACTGGCAAAACGCGAAGAAATTGCATCTGCCCCAACAGTAACAGACCTTTGGGGTGAGTACCGATCCAAGCACTTGCCCAAATTGTCACCCAAGAAT